>NZ_CP058670.1:0-323168 GCF_013414345.1 Microcella indica
CCATGATCACGCTGAACGTTGGTCACGACATGCCCGGTCGAACTACAGTAGGCAGACGGTCCGCGACTCGCACGCGCAGCCCACTGCTGCACGCCTCCCGCCGGCCAGCCCCCACCAGAGACCCCTTCACGAGCAGAGATGAGGACATCCGTCATGGCGGACGACACCGAGTCACCACAGGAGCTGTGGAACTCGGTGCGCACCGCGCTCACGACGGATGAGCGCATCACGCCCCAGCTGCACGGCTTCATCAACCTCGTCGAACCGCGCGGCATCATGGCGGGCACGCTCTACCTGGAAGTGCCGAACGAGCTCACGCGCGGCATGCTCGAGCAGCGCATCCGGTTGCCCCTCCTCACCGCCCTCACGACCGTCGCCGGCGACAACGTCTCGAGCTTCGCGATCGTCGTGAACCCCGAGATCCAGAACGAGGGCCTCGAGGCGTCCCTCGAGACGACCGACTCCTCGGCCCCCTACATCGAGCAGTCGACCACCCCGCCGCCGAGCGATTCGGGCGGGCGCCGCGGTGACAGCAGGCTCAACCCCAAGTACAGCTTCGACAACTTCGTCATCGGCGGCTCCAACCGCTTCGCCCACGCCGCGGCCGTCGCCGTGGCCGAAGCGCCCGCGAAGGCCTACAACCCGCTCTTCGTCTACGGGGAGTCCGGGCTCGGCAAGACCCACCTCCTCCACGCGATCGGGCACTACGCCGAGAGCCTCTACCCGGGCATCCGCGTGCGCTACGTCTCGAGCGAGGAGTTCACGAACGACTTCATCAACTCGATCGCGAACAACCGGGCCAGCGTGTTCCAGTCGCGCTACCGCGAGATCGACATCCTCCTCATCGACGACATCCAGTTCCTGCAGGGCAAGGACTCGACGCAGGAGGCGTTCTTCCACACGTTCAACACGCTGCACGACCACAACAAGCAGGTCGTCATCACGAGCGACCTTCCGCCCAAGCACCTCACCGGGTTCGAGGACCGCATGCGCAGTCGGTTCGAGTGGGGTCTCATCACCGACGTGCAGGCGCCCGACCTCGAGACCCGCATCGCAATCCTGCGCAAGAAGGCGCAGAACGACCGCCTCCAGGTTCGCGACGACGTGCTCGAGTACATGGCCTCGAAGGTGTCGAGCAACATCCGCGAGCTCGAGGGCACCCTCATCCGCGTCACGGCGTTCGCCAACCTCAACCGCACGCCCGTCGACCTGCAGCTCGTGCAGACCGTTCTCAAGGATCTGATCACGCTCGACGAGGACAACGTCATCGCACCGGTCGACATCATCAATCACACGGCTGCCTACTTCAAGCTCACGGTCGACGACCTCTACGGGTCGTCCCGCTCGCAGGCCGTCGCGACCGCGCGTCAGATCGCGATGTATCTGTGCCGCGAGCTCACCAACCTCTCCCTCCCGAAGATCGGGCAGCTGTTCGGCAACCGCGACCACACCACGGTCATGTACGCGAACAAGAAGATCAGCGAGCTCATGAAGGAGCGCCGGTCGATCTACAACCAGGTCACCGAGCTCACGAGCCGCATCAAGCAGAACAACCGCTACAGCTGAGCGCGAGTCGCACCCACCGCTGCGTGGTGACGTTCCGTGGCGCCGCCAGGGCACTCGAGCGACTTTTCGCACACTGGGGACAGCCTGTGGATAACTCCGTCGTGAATGGGGAGCGATTGTTGAATGACAGCTCCAGCCTGTGGGGTCACGCCCTGCGTCACCCGGCCGAGTGCACGGATTCCCGGTCCCGTTCCCACCACTCCTCCACAAGTTACACACATGTGGTTCAGCCAGCCCCCGCGGACTCCGCAGGGTTATCCACACTGTGCACAGCGGTTAACACTGTTGTTCTTGTTTCTCTCTGATGACATGACGATGGATAACTTTTGCCCGCCCGCCGAACGACACACCTGCTGTGCCAGTATGGGAGGCCCGGGATTCCGGTGAGGGACGACCGAGAGGCAGCCGCGTGAAGTTCCAGGTCAATCGCGACGTTCTGAGCGACGCCGTGTCGTTCGCCGTCAAGCTCCTTCCCCAGCGCACCACGCTTCCGATCCTCAGTGGTGTTCTCGTGCGGGCCGAGAACGGCACCGTCACCCTCTCGTCGTTCGACTACGAGGTCTCGGCGCAGACGACGATCTCCGCCGACGTCACCGAGGAGGGCACGGTTCTGGTGTCGGGCCGGCTGCTCGCCGACATCGCCTCGCGCCTTCCCGCCGCGCCCGTGGAGTTCGTCACCACCGAGTCCAAGATCGCGGTCACGTGCGGTTCGGCGCGCTTCACGCTCTCGAGCATGCCGGTCGAGGAGTACCCGAGCCTGCCCAGCGTCGACGGACCGAGCGGCATGCTGCCCGGAGAGGACTTCTCCGATGCCGTCGGTCAGGTCGCCGTCGCCGCCTCGCGGGATGACGTCACCCCCGTCATCACCGGAGTCCAGCTGGAGATCGTCGAGAACCGGCTCTCCCTCGTCGCCACCGATCGCTACCGGGTCGCCGTGCGCGAGATCGACTGGGAGTCGACTGCCGTCGAGGTCGGCGTCACCGCTCTCGTACCCTCGCGCACGCTCTCGGAGATCGGCAAGATCTTCGCCCACAGCTCGGCCGTGACGGTCACGATCGTCACGGGCGGAGACCGCGAGCTCATCGCCTTCTCCGCCGACAAGAAGACGGTCACCTCGCTCCTCATCAAGGGCAACTTCCCGCCCGTCAAGCGACTCTTCCCCGAGACGGTCGAGAACTACGCCGTCATGAACACCGCGGAGCTCGTCGAAGCCACACGCCGCGTCGCCCTCGTGCTCGAGCGCGACGCCGCGCTGCGGTACTCATTCAGCGATGACGGACTGACCCTGGAGGCCATCGGCTCGGAGAACGCTCAGGCTTCCGAGACCATCGACGCGCACGTAACGGGCGGCGAGACCACCGTCTCCCTCAAGCCGCAGTTCCTCATCGATGGGCTGGCCGCGGTGCACAGCGAGTTCGTGCGCCTGTCGTTCACGAAGACCGACAACCCCAACAAGCCAGGCCCGGTTCTCATCACGAGCCAGTCGTCGAAGGATCAGCCCGGGTCGGACAACTACCGCTACCTCCTGCAGCCGAACCTGCTTCTGCGCTGAGTCGCGTGCACGTCACGCACCTCACGCTCGTCGACTTCCGCAACTACGCGCGGGCCGACGTCGAGCTCTCCCCAGGCACGACGCTGTTCGTGGGCCGCAACGGGCAGGGCAAGACGAACCTTGTCGAGGCCATCGGCTATCTGAGCACCGTCTCCTCTCACCGGGTGTCGACCGATCAGGCTCTCGTGCGGGCAGGACAGGAGTCGGCGATCGTGCGCATGCGGGTGCAGCACGAGGAGCGTGCGCTCGTGATCGAGCTGCAGCTCAACCGCGCGGGAGCCAACAGGGCCCAGGTGAACCGGGGCGCGATTCGCACGAGAGAGCTGCCGAGGTACTTCGCGAGCGTGCTCTTCGCCCCCGAGGATCTCTCGCTCGTGCGCGGTGAGCCGTCCGGTCGCCGCGCCTACCTCGACGCGCTCGTCGTGCAGCGCTCGCCGCGCTTCGCGGGTGTCATCTCCGACTACGAGAGAGTCGTGCGGCAGCGCAACTCCCTCCTGAAATCGGCTCGAGCCTCGCGACTGCCCGCCGATTCGCTCACAACGCTCGATGTGTGGGACGACCGTCTCGTGGAGCTCGGCACCGAGCTCATGGTCGCGCGGCACGAGTTGGTCGAGCAGCTGCGGCCGCGAATCTCGCAGGCATATCGGGCGGTCGCCGGCGATGAGCACGACACCGGTGTGAGCATCCAGCGCAGCATCGATGCGGATGCTCCGCTCGAGGCCGCCGCGGCCCTCACCGTCGATGCGGCCGGGGCCGGGGGAAACCCGGCGATCGTGGCCGCCGCCTTCCGCGACCGTCTCGCGGCTCGGCGTCGCGACGAACTCGACCGCGCCGTGACGCTCGTCGGGCCGCACCGCGACGACCTCGTGCTCGATCTCAACGGTCTGCCCGCGCGCGGCTACGCGAGTCACGGGGAGAGCTGGTCGTTCGCGCTCGCCCTCAAGCTCGCGTCGGCTGAGGTGCTGCGTGTCGACGCCGTCGCGGGTGACCCCGTGCTCGTGCTCGACGATGTCTTCGCCGAGCTCGATGAAGGGCGCCGCGAGCGTCTCGCCGACGCGATCGTCGACTACGAGCAAGTGCTCATCACCGCCGCCGTCGGCCGCGATGTGCCGGAGCGGCTGCGCGCCACCACGGTCCGCATCGCGGCCGGCGCGATCGTGGAGCCCGACACCGAGGCGGCCCCGCAGGAGGGCCCGGTATCCGGGGCGCGCCATGAGTGACGACTCCTCGCCTCCTGAATCCGAGGCCAGTGCCGTCTACCGGCGCATGCGGCGCGTCTTCGGCGACCCGTCGATGCGCTCGTCGGATGCTCGCAAGCGCGCGGCGGGGGCGCGCACGCGCGGTGCGTCGTCACCGTTCGGGGCGGGGCGCGACCCCGCCGGCCTCGACGACGTCATCGACTCGCTCACGCGCGTGATGGGGTGGACCTCCCCCCTCGCTCGCGGCGAGCTGCTCTCCGCATGGTCGAGCATCGTGGGAGAGGACGTCGCGGCGCGGTCGCAGCCCGTGGGCATCGAGGAGGGTGTGCTGAGCATCCAGTGCGATTCGACCGCGTGGGCGACCCAACTGCGCATGATGCAGGGCGATATCCTGACCTCGATCGTGCGCACGTTCCCCGACGCAGGCGTCGCGAGCGTGCGGATTCTGGGGCCGGGCGCGCCCAGCTGGAAGCGCGGCCCACGGTCAGTGCCCGGTCGTGGCCCACGGGACACGTACGGCTAGGAAGGCGAATCACTCCACCACAGCGTCGAAATCTCCCCAGAGGGCCTTTCTGGCGTCTCTGAGCACGCGTTTCTTGGTAGGATGGACACGTCGTCGGGGACCCAATTCTTGGGCCCGTGATCGGCCACCACGATCGACTCGGCGGGAGCACCCACACGCACATGACAGCTTCGACTTCGCACTCGGACAACGGATACGGCGCCGGCGACATCCAGGTACTCGAGGGGCTCGAGGCGGTACGCAAGCGCCCGGGCATGTACATCGGGTCCACGGGCCCGCGCGGTCTGCACCACCTCGTGTACGAGATCGTCGACAACTCCGTCGACGAGGCCCTCGCTGGCCACTGCGACACGATTCACATCACGCTGCTCGAGAACGGCGGTGTGCAGGTCATCGACAACGGCCGCGGCATCCCCGTCGACGAGCACCCGATCGAGAAGCGGTCGACCGTCGAGGTCGTCCTGACGATCCTCCACGCGGGCGGCAAGTTCGGCGGCAGCGGCTACGCCGTCTCGGGCGGCCTCCACGGCGTCGGCAGCTCCGTCGTCAACGCGCTCTCCTCGCGTCTCCAGGTCGAAGTGCGGCGCCAGGGCTCGATCTGGCGGCAGAGCTATCAGCACGGTGTTCCGGATGCCCCGCTCGCGCAGGGCGAGGCGACGACCGAGACCGGCACGACCATCACGTTCTGGCCGAACGACGAGATCTTCGAGACCGTGCAGTTCGACTGGGACACCCTGCGCACGCGCTTCCAGCAGATGGCCTTCCTCAACAAGGGTCTCCGCATCACCATCACCGACGAGCGCGTCGCGACCGAGGGCGAGACGATCGTCGCCAAGGAAGCGGGCGACGAGCCCCTGCGCGAGGAGTTCTACTACGAGCAGGGCCTCGTGGACTACGTCGAGTTCCTCAACTCGGCGAAGAAGACCGAGGTCGTGCACCCCGAGATCATCTCCTTCGAGTCGGAGGACACCGAGCGCCGCATCGCGCTCGAGGTTGCCATGCAGTGGACCAACGGCTACAGCGAGTCGGTCCACACCTACGCGAACACCATCAACACGCACGAGGGCGGCACCCACGAAGAGGGCTTCCGCGCTGCACTCACCACCCTCGTCAACCGCTATGCGCGGGAGAAGGGCATCCTCAAGGAGAAGGACGAGAACCTCTCAGGCGACGATGTGCGCGAAGGCCTCACCGCCGTCATCTCGATCAAGCTCGGCGAGCCGCAGTTCGAGGGCCAGACGAAGACCAAGCTCGGCAACACCGAGGCGAAGTCGTTCGTGCAGAAGGTCACGGGCGAGCACCTCTCCGACTGGTTCGAGCGCAACCCCGTGCAGGGCAAGGACGTCATCCGCAAGGCCATGCAGGCCGCGGCCGCGCGGCTCGCGGCGCGCAAGGCGCGCGAGCAGACTCGACGCAAGGGCCTGCTCGAGTCGGGCGGCATGCCCGGCAAGCTCAAGGACTGCCAGTCGAAAGACCCCTCGCTCAGCGAGATCTTCATCGTCGAGGGCGACTCCGCCGGCGGCTCGGCCGTGCAGGGGCGCAACCCCGAGACGCAGGCGATCCTGCCGCTGCGCGGCAAGATCCTCAACGTCGAGAAGGCGCGCCTCGATCGCGCGCTCGGCAACGCCGAGGTGCAGGCCATGATCACCGCCTTCGGCGCGGGCATCGGCGAAGACTTCGACCCCGACAAGGTGCGGTACCACAAGATCGTGCTCATGGCCGATGCCGACGTCGACGGCCAGCACATCACGACGCTCCTCCTGACGCTGCTCTTCCGCTACATGAGGCCGCTCATCGACCTCGGCTACGTGTACCTCGCGCAACCACCCCTGTACCGCCTCAAATGGACCAACGCCGATCACGAGTACGTGTTCAGCGACCGTGAGCGCGACGTTCTCATGGAATCAGGGCTGGCGAGCGGCAAGCGCATCCCGAAGGACAACGGGGTGCAGCGCTACAAGGGCCTCGGCGAGATGAACCACCAGGAGCTGTGGGACACCACCATGAACCCCGTCAGCCGCACCCTCCTGCAGGTCACGCTCGACGACGCGGCCATGGCCGACGCCGTGTTCTCCACCCTCATGGGCGAGGACGTCGAGTCTCGCCGCACCTTCATCCAGCAGAACGCGAAGGACGTGCGGTTCTTGGACATCTGACCGCGCCGCGCGTGATCGACCAGCGCGAACGGGCACCCCCACTCCACCACCACCGAAGGCAGCAGCACCATGGCAGACGACAGCACCGGCACCGGGCCGATCGACGCTGAGGCGACCGAACCCATCGACTACGGCCCCGGCGGTCGGGTCAACCAGGTCGACCTGCAGCTCGAGATGCAGCGCTCGTACCTCGACTACGCGATGAGCGTCATCGTCGGGCGTGCGCTGCCCGACGTGCGCGACGGCCTCAAGCCCGTTCACCGTCGCGTGCTCTACGCCATGTTCGACGGAGGCTACCGGCCCGACAAGGCCTTCTCGAAGTGCTCGCGCGTCGTCGGCGACGTCATGGGCCAGTTCCACCCGCACGGCGACTCGGCGATCTACGACGCGCTCGTGCGCCTCGTCCAGCCGTGGTCGATGCGCTACCCGCTCGCCGCCGGGCAGGGCAACTTCGGCTCGCCGGGCAACGACGGCGCCGCCGCCCCGCGGTACACCGAGACCAAGATGGCCCCGCTCGCCATGGAGATGGTGCGGGACATCGAGGAAGACACCGTCGACTTCCAGGACAACTACGACGGCCGCACGCGCGAGCCGAGCATCCTGCCCTCGCGGTTCCCCAACCTGCTCGTCAACGGGTCCGTCGGCATCGCGGTGGGCATGGCCACCAACATCCCACCCCACAACCTGCGCGAAGTCGCCTCGGCGGCGCTGTGGCACCTCGAGAACCCGGAGGCCGACCGCGAAGAGCTGCTCGAGGCGATCCTGCAGCGCGTCAAGGGCCCCGACTTCCCGACCGGCGCGCAGATCCTCGGAGTCAAGGGCATTCAGGACGCCTACCGCACGGGTCGCGGCTCCATCACGATGCGCGCCGTCGTCACGGTCGAGGAGATCCAGGGGCGCACGTGCCTCGTCATCACCGAGCTGCCGTACCAGGTCAACCCCGACAACCTCGCGATCAAGGTCGCCGACCTCGTCAAGGAGGGCAAGCTCGCCGGCATCGCCGACATCCGCGACGAGTCCTCAGGCCGCACCGGCCAGCGCCTCGTCATCGTTCTCAAGCGCGACGCCGTGGCGAAGGTCGTGCTCAACAACCTCTACAAGCACACTCAGCTGCAGGACAACTTCGGCGCCAACATGCTCGCGATCGTCGACGGTGTGCCGCGCACCCTGCCGATCGACGGGTTCATCCGCCACTGGGTGACCCACCAGATCGAGGTCATCGTGCGGCGCACCGCGTTCCGCCTCGCGAAGGCGGAGGCGGACGCCCACATCCTGCGCGGGTACCTCAAAGCACTGGATGCTCTCGACGAGGTCATCGCTCTCATCCGACGCTCGCAGACCACCGAGGAGGCGCGCGACGGGCTCATGCAGCTCCTCAGCGTCGACGAGCTGCAGGCCACCGCCATCCTCAACCTGCAGCTGCGCCGCCTCGCCGCGCTCGAGCGGCAGAAGATCCAGGAGCAGGCGGAGGAGCTCGAGCGGCTCATCGCCGACTACCAGAGCATCCTCGCGAGCCCCGAGCGGCAGCGCACGATCGTCGGCGAGGAGCTCACCGAGATCGTCGACAAGTACGGTGATGATCGCCGCACCGAGATCATGTTCGGGTTCGACGGCGACATGAGCGTGGAAGACCTCATCCCCGTCGAGGAGATGGTCGTGACCGTCACGCGCGGCGGCTACATCAAGCGCACCCGCAGCGACAACTACCGACCCCAGCACCGCGGCGGCAAGGGAGTGCGCGGAGCGCAGCTTCGCGCCGACGACGTCGTCGAGCACTTCTTCGTCACGACCACGCACCACTGGCTGCTGTTCTTCACGACCACGGGGCGCGTCTACCGGCTCAAGACGTACGAGATCCAGGAGGGCAGCCGGGACGCCAAGGGTCAGCACGTCGCCAACCTGCTCGCCCTGCAGCCGGACGAGCAGATCGCCCAGATCCTCGACATCCGCGACTACTCGGTCGCCCAGCACCTCGTGCTCGCAACGCGCAAGGGGCTCGTCAAGAAGACAGCGCTCACCGAGTACGACACCAACCGCACGGGCGGCATCATCGCCGTCAACCTGCGCGAGGGCGACGAGCTCGTGTCAGCCATGCTCGCCGACGAGTCCGACGACATCCTCCTCGTCTCACGACTGGGCATGTCGCTCCGGTTCACCGGCGACGACAGCGCGCTGCGGCCCATGGGGCGCTCCACCTCAGGCGTCACCGGAATGAAGTTCCGTCCAGGCGACGAACTGCTCGCGGCCGCCGTCGTGGGCGACCGCGGCTACGTCTTCGTCGTCACCGGTGGCGGGTACGCCAAGCGCACCGCCGTCGACCAGTACCGCATCCAGCAGCGTGGCGGGCTCGGCATCAAGGTCGCCAAGCTCAACGACGACCGCGGAGCCCTCGCCGGCGCACTCATCGTCTCCGAAGACGACGAAGTGCTCGTGGTTCTCCAAAACGGCAAGGTGGTACGCTCTGCCGTGGCTGAGGTGCCTGCCAAGGGGCGCGACACCATGGGAGTCGTGTTCGCTCGGCCGGACGACGACGACCGCATCATCGCCATCGCTCGCAACAGCGAGCGCCATCTCGTGGATCCCGATGCCGACACGGCGACGGAAGCCGATACTGACAATGCCGCTCCGGCCGCGACCGCGACCGAGGCCGGGAAGGACCACAGCTCGTGAGTACAGTCGCCGAGAAGCTGCAGCGCAAGTCGCAGCGCAGCGCCCCCGTCAAGCAGGTGCGCCTCAAGCTCGTCTACATCGACTTCTGGTCGGCGGTGAAGCTCTCCTTCCTCGTCGCCATCTGCCTGTCGATCGCGCTCCTCATCACGACCCTCATGATCTGGGTCGTGCTCTCCTCGCTCGGCATCATCAACGACGTCGACGCGCTCTTCGCTGAGATCCTCGGGGAAGACGCTCTGAGTCTCGCCGAGATCCTCTCGCTCGGGCAGGTCATGTTCTTCGCGAGCATCGTCGCCGTCCTGAACGCCGTCGGCGGCACCGTGCTCGGAGCCGTGAGCGCGCTCATCTACAACCTCAGCGTGAAGCTCACCGGCGGCCTCCTCGTCGGATTCACCAACAACTGAACGAGCCCTCCCCGCATCGCCTCGGCGCGAATTGGGGGAGGGTGACCGGGTGCTGTACAGTCGTATCCGGTCTCACGGGGATATAGCTCAGGCGGTTAGAGCGCTTCGCTGATAACGAAGAGGTCCGAGGTTCAAGTCCTCGTATCCCCACGCATTTTCTGTCACGCCGCCGATCCTGCGGCGTGACGACGCTTCCGCGTCGTGAGCGTGGTCACGACGCTTCGCGCTTCAGGCCGACGTGGACGCGACTTCCGCATGACAGGACTCGACACACCGGGTTCGCTAAACTGAAGACCTCGGGGCCTTAGCTCAATTGGTAGAGCGCCTGCTTTGCAAGCAGGAGGTCAGGAGTTCGATTCTCCTAGGCTCCACGGTATTTTCTGTCACGCCGCCGCTCCTGCGGCGTGACGCGCTTCCGCGAGGCGCGTGCGAGCGCCTCGCTTCACGGTGCAGCTCACCACGCTGTGGCACAGCGCGCTCAAGCTCGACGCGCGACCGCATGCCTTGCGGTGCGCAGGGGGTGCTCACGGAGGCGTGCGAGCATGGGGCGCGAGCCCGAGAGGGGCTCCCGGACGAGGCATCCCGTACCCGGACAGCGACAAGACGGGTCGAGGAGGCTGCGTCATGTCGTGGATCATTCTGGTGGCATCGGGGATGCTCGAAGCCGTGTGGGCGACCGCCCTCGGCGCATCGAAAGGCTTCACGCGTGTCGGGCCTACCGTCGTGTTCGGCGTCGCCCTCGCCCTCAGCATGGCGGGGCTGGCCTACGCGATGCGCGAGATACCCACGGGCACGGCCTACGCCGTGTGGGTGGGCATCGGGGCCGGTCTCACGATCCTCTGGGCGATGCCCACGGGAGCGGAGACCGCCTCGGTCGTCAAGATCCTGCTCGTGCTCGGCATCGTCGCGTGCGTCGTCGGGCTCAAACTGGTGAGCGACGCCGAAGCCTGAGCCCGGGGCCGCGCCGTCCCACGCAGGGCACGGGGAACCCAGCGCTCAGGGAACGCAGAAGCGGTGCCGCCCCGAAGGGCGGCACCGCTCGTCGTGCAGCAAGACTCAGGACTGGGCGGAGGTCTCCACCGGAAGATCGTCGTCCTCGGCCTCGACCCACAGGTCGTCGTCGGCGCGCAGCGTCTGCCACGCCGCGTAGGCGATGCCGGCCGCGGCGACGACGCCGAGCCCGATGAGGATGTAGGTGCCGGGGCCGGGCTTGGGCTTGACCTCGATGAGTCCGACGCGCTGACCGGCCCTGGTCGCGAGCTCGCGCCCGGACGCCGAAGCCGACTTGAGAGCATCCCGAAGCTGCTTGTTGCGCGCGATGTCGAGAACCGCGATCGCCGACCCGAGGGCCCCGGAGACGGCGGGAAGGACGTCGTCGGTGAACGTGGAGCGGGTCGCACTCGCGGCGGACCGCACCGAGCCGACGCCGGCGTCGATGCCCGGCTGGACGCGCTTCTCGTAGGCGCTCTTCACACGGGGTGCGACGTCATCGCGGGCGACGTTCGCCGCCTCGCGGCTCGCGGCCCGCAGAACCTTCGCGGCGTGGTCGAGAACCTCGCGCTGCTCGCTCCAGACATCCGAGGCTGACCCGCGGAGCTTCTTGATCTCGCGACGGCGCTTGCGTGACAGTCCCATAGTCCTCATCCTCCAGCAGGTGGCGATCGGTGACCCGTCCATCCTGGCACTGATGCGGGAGGCTCCCCAACGGCACAGACCGAATGCTCAGGAATCACCCCGAGTGGAGCGTGGAACAATAGGTGTCATGACGATCCACACCGCTGTCGCGACCATCCACACCAACCATGGCGACATCGTCGTCAACCTCTACGGCAACCACGCGCCCAAGACCGTGGACAACTTCGTCGGCCTCGCAACGGGTGCGCGGGAGTGGACCCATCCGCAGACCGGCCAGGCGACGACCGAGCCGCTCTACAACGGCGTGATCTTCCACCGCATCATCACCGACTTCATGCTGCAGGGCGGCGACCCGCTCGGCCAGGGCATCGGCGGCCCCGGCTACGAGTTCGACGACGAGATCCACCCCGAGCTGCAGTTCACCGAGCCCTACCTGCTCGCCATGGCGAACGCCGGCAAGCGCGGCGGCCGCGGCACCAATGGCTCGCAGTTCTTCATCACGACGGTGCCGACTCCGTGGCTCAACGGCAACCACACCATCTTCGGTGCCGTCGCCGACGACGCCTCGCGCAAGGTCGTCGACGCCATCGAGGCCGTGCCCACCGGCGCTGGCGACAAGCCCCTCGAGGACGTCGTCATCTCGAGCATCGAGGTGGCGCAGGCCGCGTGAGCGACCCGGGCGCCGCGACCGGCGCGACGGTCTGCTATCGGCACGCCGAGCGGCGCAGCCTGATCCGCTGCCAGCGCTGCGGTCGACCCATCTGCCCGGAGTGCCAGACGCCGGCTCCCGTCGGCGTCCACTGCCCCGAGTGCCGTGCCGCCGCGGCCGCGACGGCTCCGGGTCGTCCCTCGCGCCTCGCGCGCGCCTTCCGACGCGGCAGCAGCGTGCCCGTCGTGACCTACACGATCATCACCGTCACGATCGCCGCGTTCCTGCTGCAGTGGCTCACCCAGGGGCTGCTGACGCAGGCGTTCGCCTACTACCCGCCTCTCACCGTGCAGGAGCCGTGGCGAATGCTCACCGTCGCGCTCGTGCACAGCGAGCGCTCGGTCTTCCACATCCTCGTGAACATGTACTCGCTGTTCGTGCTGGGCTCCCTGCTGGAGCGCCTCATCGGACGATCGCGGTTCCTCGCGGTCTACGGCCTCTCCATCCTCGGCGGGTCGGTGGCCGTGCTGTGGCTCGCGCCCGACTCGGTCGTGGTCGGCGCCTCCGGCGGCATCTTCGGGCTGCTGGGCGCCTTCTTCGTGATCCAGCGTCGACTGGGCGGGGGGAGCATCCAGCTCGTCGTCCTCATCGTCATCAACCTGGGGCTCGGCTTCGTCATCCCGGGCGTCTCGTGGCAGGCCCACGTCGGCGGTCTCGTCGTCGGGGCGCTGACGGCGCTCGTGCTGCTGCGCACCAGACGGGCTGATCAGCAGAGGCGTCAGGCTCTGCTGCTCGCTGGCGTCGGCGCGGTCCTCGTGCTCACCACAGCGGCACGGTTCACCCTCGTCTGACGCGGCCGCTCGCGACGTGAGGGAAAGTTATCCACACCTGATTCCACACTGGGGATAATCACAGACGTGTAGTTCCACCCCCGCTCGGGGGACAGGGTCGGAGAAGGCCCGATCAGCGCCAGCGTGTCGTCATGAGGAAGCCGATGAACATGATGCCGAAGCCCACCATGATGTTCCACGGGCCGATGCTCGGCACCGGCCAGGAGCTCTGGCTCACGTAGTAGACGAGAATCCAGACAAGGCCCACGAGCATGAAGCCGAACATGACCGGCTTGAACCACACCGGGTTCGGGGTGTCCTTGCTGCTCGGAGTGGGCGTGTTCTCGGAGTCGCTCGTCGTCCTGGCCATGGGGCGATTCTAGCCCGACCCGCCACCCCAGCACCTCCGCCTACAATGAGCGCGTGGCCAGGACCAAGAAGTCGACGACGCCCGTGAGCATCACGGGCGTCCTCGGCGAGCTCCTCATCACCGCCGGAGTGCTCGTCATGCTCTTCCTCGGCTGGTACGTCTGGCTCAACGACATCGTGACCGGCTCGGAGCAGCAGGGCGCCGCCGTGGACGTGCAGCGCGAGCTGCAGCAGGAGTGGGAGGACGACCTCGCCGCGCAGCCCGAGCCCGAGCCCGAGGAGACGACCGAGCCGGGCGCCCCGCTTGACCCGCCCGTCGCCGTCGCGGGTGCTGAGGGGGAGCGCTGGGGCGCGCTCATCGTGCCGCGCTTCGGCGACGACTACGTGCGGGCCATCGGCGAAGGCGTCGACCCGGCGACCGTGCTCAACAGTCGCACGCTCGGCGTGGGGCACTACGCCGAGACGCAGATGCCGGGCGAGCTCGGCAACGTGGCCCTCGCCGCCCACCGCAACACCTGGGGCGGCGCCTTCAGCGAGGTGGGCGAGCTGCAGCTCGGCGACAACCTCTACGTCGAGACGCGCGACGGCTGGTACCAGTACGGCTTCCGCGGGCTCGAGTACGTCTGGCCGAGCGGCGTCGACGTGCTGCTGCCCGTGCCGCAGGCTCCGCAGGTCGAGCCTGGGGAGCACATCCTGACCCTGACCACGTGCAACCCGCGCTTCTCGACGGCGGAACGCATGATCGCCTACGCCGTGCTCGAGGACTGGCACCCGCGCTCGGGTGGCGCCCCCGCGGAGATCTCCGGACTCGTCGAAGCGTCGAGCCGATAGGCACGAGAGGAACCTCATGTACGCAGCACTCTGGCGGGTACTCCCTGGCCCGCTCGCCGTGCGGGTGCTCATCGTGCTCGTGCTCGTGGCGAGCATCCTCATCGCTCTCGTGACATGGGTCTTCCCCTGGATCGCGGAGACCTTCCTTCAGCAGGAGTCCGTCGTGGAGTCGATGTCGTGAGGGTTCTCGTCATCGACAACTACGACAGCTTCGTCTACACCCTCGATGGGTATCTGCAGCAGCTCGGTGCGCACACCACGGTCGTGCGCAACGATGTGGTCGACGCCGATCAGGTCGCCGAGCTGATCGGCGGCTACGACGCGGTGCTGCTCTCACCCGGACCCGGCAACCCCGCTTCGGCCGGCATCTCGATCCCGGTAGTCCATGCGGCGATCGCCTCGGACATCCCGCTCCTGGGCGTGTGCCTCGGGCACCAGGCCATCGCCGAAGCCCTGGGCGGGGTCGTGACCCACGCCGAGGAACTCATGCACGGCAAGACGTCGCTCATCGATCACGATGACAGCCCCTTCTTCGCGGGTGTGCCGCAGTCGTTCCGCGCGACGCGCTATCACAGCCTCGCGATCGTCGAGGGAACCGTGCCCGAATCGCTCGTCATCACGGCGCGCACCCCCGGCGGGGTCATCATGGGTGTGCGACACCGCGCCGCACGCGTGCACGGCGTGCAGTTCCACCCCGAGTCGGTGCTCACCGAGGGCGGCTATCGGATGCTCGGCAACTGGCTCGCGGAAGCCGGACTCGTGGAGGCCGCCGTGACCGCGCGCGGCCTCACGCCGCTCGTGAGCTCAGCCACTCTCGGGGACTGAGCGGCCTCGCGCTCGCCCCGACGCTCCTAGTCGTCTTCGGCGGAGCCGTTGCAGTACCGCAGGGTGACCGCGGAGTTCTGCGGATGATCGCCGGGCGCGAGCGACTGGCCGGTGACCGTTTGGCCCGTGCAACTGGCATCGCCCTGCACCGTCACGCTCAACTGCAGCGCGCTCATCTGCGACGTCGCCTCGCCGATCGTCTCGCCGCGCACGTCCGGCACGGTCACGAGGCCGTTCGAGATCACGAGGTTGACGGAGTCGCCCTCCCGCAGCTCTGCTCCGAACTCCGGGTCGGTGCGGATCACGACGTCGGGCCTCACGTTCGGCGAGTTCTCGCTCGCGACGGTACCGACGACGAGACCGCTCGCCTCCAGCTCGGCCTCCGCTTGCTCGAGCGTGAGAAGGGTGAGGCTCGGCACGTCGACGAGCGGGGCACCCGAGGAGACGTACACCTCGATGTCCTGGCCAGGGCCCACCGCGATGCCCGCCGGCGGCTCGGTGCGGAGGATCTGACCCTCAGGGATGTCGGGGGTCGACTCGGTGAACGGCACCGGCTCGAGGCCGAGGTCGATGAGCTCCTGGGCGCCGTCCTCGTACTGCTGGCCGACGAGCTCGGGCACCTCGATCGCGACCGAGTTCGTGAGCGGCGTCTGCTCGAGGTTGAAGACCCAGTAGAGCACGGCCGCGATGATGACGATCATGACGGCGATGCCCGACCAGATCCAGGCGACGGGGGGTCGTGTCTGGCTGCGGCTGCGGCGCTCCTCGTCGTCGACGCTCAGCTGCCGCATGGCCGACTCGGTGCTCGCCGTAGCCTGCGGGTTGACGCCGAACAGGGTGGCGCTGAAGTCGGGACCGCTCTCCGGTCGCATGACGGGAGCGCTGCCGCCGAGAGCGGCCGCCACCTCCGTGCGGAACTCGGCCGCTGACTGGAACCGCGTGAAGCGGTCTTTGGAGAGCGCATGCATGACGACGGCGTCGAGCGCGGGAGTCACCTGCGGCGCGAGAGTGCTCGGCGCGACGGGCGGCTCGCTCACGTGCTGATAGGCGACGGCGACGGGAGAATCCCCTTGGAAGGGAGGACGCCCCGTCAGCATCTCGAAGAGCACGACACCGGTCGAGTACAGGTCAGTGCGGGCATCGACGGTCTCGCCGCGCGCCTGCTCGGGCGAGAAGTACTGCGCCGTGCCCAGGATGCTGCTGGTCTGCGCGACTGTCGCCGCCGAGTCGGAGATCGCGCGAGCGATGCCGAAGTCCATGACCTTCACCTGCCCGGTGGGGGTCACCATGATGTTGCCCGGCTTGATGTCACGGTGCACGACGCCGGCGCGGTGCGAGTACTCGAGCGCCGTGAGCACTCCCTCGATGATGCGTGCGGCTTCGGCGACCGGCAGCGGGCCGTCGGCGATGATGTCCTTCAGCAGGCGGCCCTCGACGTGCTCCATGACGATGAACGGAACGACCGTCTCGCCGGTGCCCGACTCGGTGACGACCTCCTCGCCCGCGTCGAAGACGCGCACGATCGTGGGGTGCGCCATGCGCGCGGCGGCCTGAGCCTCCTGGCGGAAGCGCGTGCGGAAGACGGGGTCGCTCGCGAGGGCGGACTTCAGCAGCTTGACGGCGACGCGTCGACCGAGCTTGGCGTCTGTCGCCACGTGCACGTCGGACATGCCGCCTCGGCCGATGAGGGCTCCCAGCTCGTAGCGACCCGCGAGAACCCGCGAACCCTGCGCGACATCGTCCATCGTCACCGTATCCTCACTGCTGCGTCTGACTCGATCACAGTGTAGGTGGTCGCGGTGCGCGACCACCCGGTGATCGGGTGGAGGGCTCTCACTCCTCGGCGATGGGAACGGCGAGCTCTGCGGAGCGCTCGGACTGCAGCGAGCCGCACTGCGCCACGTAGGTCACGCGCAACTGGCCGCTGTCGGCGAGGGTCACGACGAGACTCGTGGTGGAGGCGGGGAGCGGGTTGCCCTGCGCGGGGGTTCCGCCGACGATCGTGACGTTGTACGCCTCGAGGCTGTAGCCGGCGGGGCAGTCCGAGTACGCGGGCCAGCTGAGAGTGACGTCGCTCCCCGCGGGGTACGGCCCCTCGCCCGGTGCGATCGCGAGATTGCTCGGTGCGGGAGGGGTCGGGATGTCCGTGTAGAAGTACACGGTGAGGAGCGTGCCCGTCTGCACCTCGCCTCGGATCGGCGTCGTGCGGTAGGAGAGCCCCTGCTGCTCCCGGCTCGGGGCGATGTTGCCGTCGACCTCCTCGATGCGCAGGTCGAGGCGCGCCGCCTTCTCCTGCACCTGCGCGCGCGTGAGGTCCACCCACTCCTCCTCGACGATGAGCACGGTCTCGACCGTCGGGGTGGGAGACGGGGTCTCGACCTCGGTCGGCTCGACGCTCGTCGTCTCGGTCGGCACGGGAGCGGGCTCGTTCGGCTCGGCGAAGACAGCGATGAGCACGCCGACGAGGGCGAGCAGCAGCACGCTCGAGAGGGCGACGAGGGGCCACGTCCACGGGCTGCGCTGAGTGGGGGCCGGCTGAGTGTCGGTCGTGCTCGCCGCCGCGCCGCCCATGCTCGGCAGCACTCTCGTGGCGTCCTCCGACCCGACCGCCCCGAGAACCTGCGTCGCCTGGGTGGTCGCGCCGCCCGTGATGGCGGGTACGATCGCGGCCGCTGCGCCGACATCGCCACGGCGCAGGGCCTGCGCGGCGCGGGCGAAGGCCTGCGCCGATGCGGGGCGATCGGAGGGCTTCTTGGCGATGGACGCGAAGATCAGGTTGCGCACGGGCTCGGCGACCGTGACCGGCAGCTCGGGAGGGGCCTCGTTGATCTGGGCCATCGCGATCGCGACTTGCGACTCCCCGGTGAACGGCCGGCGACCGGCGAGGGCCTCGTAGGCCACGATGCCGAGAGAGTAGACGTCGGTGGAGGGGGAGGCGGAGTGCCCGCTCGCCTGCTCGGGCGACAGGTACTGCACGGTGCCCATGACCTGACCGGTGGCGGTGAGCGGAACCTGGTCGGCGATGCGGGCGATGCCGAAGTCGGTGATCTTGACCCGTCGGTCGGGGGTGATGAGCAGATTGCCGGGCTTGATGTCGCGGTGCACGAGCCCCGCCTGGTGCGCCGCATGCAGAGCCGACGCCGTCTGGGCGATGATGTCGAGCACCTGGTCGGCGGGCAGCACCCGCTCGCGCTCCAGGATCGTCGACAGGGCCTCGCCGGGCACGAGCTCCATGACGAGGAAGGCGCTGCCCTCCTCCTCGCCGTAGTCGTAGACATTAGCGATGCCCTCGTGGTTGACGAGCGCGGCGTGGCGGGCCTCGGCGCGGAAGCGCTCGAGGAACCCTGGGTCGCCCATGTACTCGTCCTTGAGGATCTTGAGCGCGACGGTGCGGCCGATCACGAGGTCGGTCGCCTGCCACACCTCGCCCATGCCGCCGATCGCGATGCGGGAGAGCAACTGGTAGCGCCCACCGAAGGTGAGCCCGCTCGTAGGCCTCATCTGCTCAGCACCGCCTCAAGAACTCTCTTCGCGATCGGAGCCGCGATCTGGTTGCCGAACGCGGACTGCCCCTGCCCGCCGCCGTCCTCGATCACGACAGCGATCGCGACCTGCGGGTTGTCGGCGGGGGCGAAACCGGTGAACCACAGGGTGTAGGGCTCGGTCGCGCCGTTCTCGGCCGTGCCGGTCTTACCCGCCACGTCGACGCCTTCTATTCTGGCATTAGACGCAGCCCCGTTGGCGACCCCCTCGACCATGAGCGCCGTGAGCTCCGTGGCGGTGGATCGTGCGATCGGCTGGCTCAGCAGCACGGGCTCGGGGTCCTCGATCGTCGCGAGGTCGGGAGCGACGATGCGCTCCAGCAGCGTCGGCTGCATGAGGTTGCCGCCGTTCGCGATCGCGGCACTCACCATGGCCACCTGCAGGGGAGTCACGCGCACGTCGTACTGCCCGAACGACGAGAGCATGAGCTGCGCCTCATCCATTCCCGTGGGGAAGGTGCTCGGGGTCGCCGTGAGCGGAATCTCGTGCGCGGTGCCGAACCCGAACGCGGTCGTGTAGTCGGCGAGCGTCTGCTCGCCCAACTCGCGGCCGAGCTCCGCGAACGGGATGTTGCAGCTGAGCCGCAGCGCCGTCTCGAGTGTCGCGGTGTCGCCGGAGCCGCACGTGCTGTTGTTCGAGTTCGTCACGATCGACGAACTCAGGGGCAGCGTGAGACTGGCAGGGTTCGGGAACTCGTCGTCGGCGTCGAAGGCGCCGCTGTCGAGGGCCGCTGCTGTGACGACGAGCTTGAAGACCGAGCCTGGCGCGTAGAGGTCGCCGCTGATCGCGCGATTGATGAGCGGGTCACCATCGGCCGCGAGAAGCTCGTCGTAGACCTCGAGCACCTCGGAGGTGCTGTGCGAGGAGAGCCGGTTCGGGTCGTAGCTCGGCGTCGACACGAGCGCGAGGATGCGCCCGGTCGCCGGCTCGATCGCGACGATCGAACCGGTCAGATCGCCCATCGCCTCGTACGCGGCCTGCTGCACGACCGGGTCGACGGTGAGCTCGACCGCGGCCCCTCGGGGGCTCTGGCCGGTGACGATCGCGCTGAGCTGGTCGAGGAACTGCTCGTTGGCCGTGCCGGTGAGGAAGTCGTTGAAGGCGGACTCGACGCCCGTGACGCCCTGGTTGAGCGTGAAGTAGCCCGTCACGTGGGCGTAGGGGAAAGGCTCGGGGTAGGTGCGCAGGAACTCGTACTCGTCGTCCACCCGCACCGACTCGGCGATCGGCGAGTTGCCGACGAGGATGGGCCCGCGCTCGGCCGAGTAGCTCGCGTACAGGGTGCGCACGTTGCGGTCATCCGCCTGCAGGTCGTCGACGGCGAACACCTGGATGACGCTCGTCGACACGAACAGGGCGAGGAACATCGCGAGGGTCGCGACACTCACTCGGCGCAGCTCCTTGTTCATCAGTCCTCCACCACCAGTCGCGGCTGGTGGCGCACGCTGTCGCTCAGCCTCAGAAGGAGGGCGATGATGATCCAGTTGGCGACGAGCGAGGAGCCGCCGGCCGCGAGGAACGGGGTCGTGAGGCCGGTGAGGGGGATGACGCGCGTGACGCCGCCGATGACGACGAACACCTGCAGGGCGATCACGAAGGAGAGGCCCACAGCGAGCAGGCGTCCGAAGTCGTCGCTGCCGTTGAAGCCGATGCGGAACCCGCGGGCGACGAGGAGGAGGTAGAGCGCGAGGATGCCGAACAGGCCCACGAGCCCGAGCTCTTCGCCGAGGCTCGCGATGATGTAGTCGCTCTCGGCGAGCGGCACGATGTCGGGCCGCCCCTGGCCGAGGCCCGTGCCGATGAGCCCGCCGTTGGCGAGCCCGAACATGCCCTGCACGAGCTGATAGCTGCCGCCGACCGCCTCGTAGACCTCGGGGTTGAACGAGTCGAGCCACGCGTCGAAGCGGCCGCCGACGTAGCCGAGCACCCGGCTGGCGAGGAGGGCACCGCCCACGAACAGGGTGAGGCCGAGCAGCACCCAGCTCAGGCGGCCGGTCGCGACGTAGATCATGACCAGGAACAGGCCGAAGTAGAGGAGGGAGGTGCCGAGGTCGCGCTGGAACACGAGCACGCCCATCGCGGCGATCCAGATGATGAGGATCGGGCCCAGATCGCGACCCCGGGGCAACTGGATGCCCAGCACGCGTCGCCCGACGATCGAGAGCGACTCGCGCGCCGTCACGAGGTACCCCGCGAAGAACACCGCGAGAGCGATCTTGCCGATCTCACCGGGCTGGAAGGAGAACGGCCCGAGCTGAATCCACAGCCGCGCACCGTTGATCGTCTGGCCGATGCCCGGCAGGAGGGGCAGCAGCAGGAGGCCGATGCCGACGACCATCGCGACGTAGCGGTAGCGCGCGAGGACGCGGTGATTGCGCACGAGCACGAGCACGCCGATCGCGGCGACCATGGCGATCGCGGTCCACACCATCTGGCGGATGCCCGCGCTCTCCCAGCCCGCGAAGCCCTCGGCGATATCGAGGCGGTAGATCATGGCGACGCCGAGCCCGTTGAGGGTCATGCTGATCGGGAGGACGAAGGGGTCGGCATCGCGTGCGACGATGCGCAGAACGACGTGCACGCCGAGGCCGAGCACGCCGAGCCCCGCGCTGTACAGCAGCACTTGCGGATCGAGCGCGCCGAGGGCGCCGAGCTGCACGAGGGTGACGGCCGCGCCCGTGATCGCGATCGCGATGAGGACGAGCCAGAACTCGAGGTTGCGCAGCGGCGAGGGCGTTCGCAGTCGAATCCTGATGGATTGCGTCGCGGGCGCGAGGGGAGCATCCGCGTCCACCACGGGGCCAGTCAGCGGCATGGTCGGCTCAGTCGAGGACATCACTGAGCCTCTCGACGATGCGGTAGGCGTCGCTCAGGCTGTCGGCGTTGATCGTGGCCTCGACGCTGCGCCGCGTGAAGTCGGGCAGGTCGTCGACCGCGATGGGCGTCTCCACGACGACGCTCGAGAGGGGGAAGGGCCCGAGATCCTGCTGCACGCCCTGGTAGATCGCCACGTTGCCGTCGGCGGTGCCGACGAAGTACCGCGTCTGAGTCCACTGGTAGCCGGCGGTGAGGGCGGCGACGATGATGCCGACCACGAGCACGATGCCGACCGACCACGTGATGCGGCGGCGGATGCGCCGCCGCCGGTCCTCGGCGATGAGCTCGCGCAGGAACTCCTCCGACTCGGGCTCGAAGTGCTCGTCCTCCGGGTCGGTGATCGCGGCGCGAATGGGGTGCAGCAGCATGGCCGGGATGCGCAGCGAGCGCTTGGCGGCGACCGGCGAGTAGCTCAGCGGCGCGCCGGCGGCTCCGACGAGGCTCGGCTGCGGCACCCCGCTCGGTCGGTCGGCGTCCACGCCGACGATGACGATCGTGACGTTGTCGGGGGCGCCGTTCTCGAGTGTCGCCTCGATGAGCTGCTGGCCGGCCTCCGCGGCATCCGGCTGACGCGAGAGCACGCTCGCGATCTCCGACTCGGGCACGTAACCGGTGAGGCCGTCGGAGCACAGCAGCCAGCGGTCGCCGGGTTGCGTGTCGACGACCATCGTGTCGATCTCGGGCGTGATGTCGACATCGCCGAGCACGCGCATGAGCACCGAGCGCCGAGGGTGCGTCGCCGCCTCCTCCTCGGTGATGCGCCCGCTGTCGACGAGGCGCTGCACGAAGGTGTGGTCCTTCGTGATCTGCGTCAACTCGTGGTCGCGCCATCGGTAGATGCGGCTGTCGCCGATGTGGGCGATCGCGAGCTGGTCGCCGACGCGCACGAATCCGCTGACGGTCGTACCCATACCGGTCAGCTCGGGGTGCTCGAACACCGTCTCGGCGAGTTCCTTGTTGGCCTCCAGGAGCGCGGAGGCGAGCGCCTCCTCAGCCTCCTCGGGGCTCTCGAACTCGCGGTCGATGTGGGCGATGGACTGGATCGCGAGCGCGCTCGCGACATCCCCTCCCGCGTGGCCGCCCATGCCGTCCGCCACGACGAAGAGGTGGGCGCCGGCGTAGCCGGAATCCTGATTGTTGGCGCGGATGCGACCGACGTGGGATCCCGCCCAGGAGAGCGTCGTCACGGGGGCTACCGCCGCAACTCGAAGGTCGTCGTGCCGACGCTCACGGGCGTGTTGAGCGGTACGGGCGTGGGGACGCTCACGCGGTTGCCAGCGAGGAAGGTTCCGTTGGTCGAGTCGAGATCCTGCACCATCCACTGGCCGTCCCACAGCATGAGGCGCGCGTGGTGGGTCGAGGTGTAGTCGTCGCGGACGACGAGGGCGGAGTCGGAGGAGCGGCCGATCGTGAGCTGCTCGCCGGTGAGCTCGATCTCGAGCCCCTCCTTGCTGCCGGAGGTGATGACGAGGCGCTTCGCGGGCGGGTCGTCGGTCTTCGGCTGGGGCGTCGGCGTGGGAGGCGTCGGTGGGAAGAGGTCGGTCTCGCGAGGCGCGGCCGGCGCCGCGGGGGGTGCGACCCGACGCACCTTCTGCCCGAACAGGTCGGAGCGGAGCGCGTAGACGATCGCGAACACGAACGCCCACAGGAGGAGCAGGAAGCCGATGCGGAGTACCAGGAGCGTCAGTTCACTCATCGCTGGCCTCCTCGGGGTGGGGTCGGGCCGGCGCCGCGACCGGTCTGCGCCAGCACGCGGAAGACGATCCGCGTGCGGCCGATCTCGATCACGCTATCGGGAGGCAGCACAGCACGCGACACCGGCGCACCGTTGAGCTGCGTGCCGTTGGTGCTGCCGAGGTCGGTGAGCTGGGCCCGCTCGCCATCCCAGAGGATCTCGATGTGGGTGCGGCTCGTGCCCGTGTCGGCGATCGTGATGTCGGCCTCGCTGCCGCGGCCGATGACCGTGCGCGAGTGGGTGAGGCGGTGGCGCTCGCCGTCGATCTCGACGACGGGAGACCACACGACCTTGTTCTTGACCGACTCGGAGTCGACGACGACGACGCCCTCCGCGAGACCGTTGTCGACGGTGAGCGTGATGCTGATGCCGCCGGGGAAGGTGTAGCTCTGGGCGGTCGCGTGCTGCTGCAGCAGTTGCGTGAGCTCGTCGTTGAGGGCCTCGCCGAGGGACGCCATGCGCGCGTGGTCGGCGGGGGAGAGGCGAACGGTGAGGATGTTCGGCACGAGAATCCGCTCGCGCGAGACGACCGCCGCCTTGGTGTCGAGCTCGCGGCGCAGGGCCGCGGCCACCTCGAGCGGTTGAACGCCGCTCTTGAAAGTCTTGGCGAACGCCCCGCCCACGACCCGCTCGAGACCGCGCTCGAAGCTGTCGAGAAGCCCCATCGCCGCCTCCTTCGATGATCGTGGTGGAAGCACCTGCATGGGCGCCGACGACCCTCTGATGGTAGTCGGCGCAGGTACTAGGGGCCGAACGGGAGGTGGGCGTGCGCTGTGATAATGTCACCTGGTTGACGACACGGTGCTCGGCCGTCCACGAATCGAGCACGATGACGTTGCGCGCGAGTGGCGGAATTGGCAGACGCGCTGGCTTCAGGTGCCAGTGTTCGAAAGGACGTGGGGGTTCAAGTCCCCCCTCGCGCACCACAGGTGCAGGATGGCTCGTCGCACGGGTCGCACGTGACTCTCGGTCGACGGCACGCGCCTCACGGCCCGGCGGCCTCGAGGGTCGACACCTCTTCGCCTGCGGCACACGTCCCGCGCGGCGCTTCCCCCCACCCCACGTGGCGCACTTCGTCAATCATCTGTCGTAGCGCCACCCTCCCGCGCTCGAGACAGTGGATGCGTGCAGGAGAACGTGACCGAACTCGAGCAGCGCGTGGCGAGCATGACGCGCGCGCTGCGGACAGGGCTCACCGTCATCGCCACCCTCGCCTGCTCGCTGACCGGGCTCGTCGCGCTCCTCTCGATTCATCGCGCGGCGCGCGAGGGGAGCGCGGGCGTGGGGTGGGAGACGTGGGTCTCGGCCGCCGCGTTCGTCGCGACCCTCGCGTGGGGTCTCTCCGGCACAGCGATCATGTCGGCCCTTGCCGGCGACAGCACCACACCATCCCCTCGCCGCCCGCGTGATGCGCGCGTCTCCGCGACCGCGGGAGCGCGTGCGCGGCGTCCGTCCTGAAAGAGAGAACAACCATGAACACCCTCCAGAAAGTGGGAGGTGCCGCGGCGTCGACCGCCGCCGGAACCTTCGTCTTCGGAATCCTCCTCGCCCTCACCCGCCTGAACGACTACGTGTCGACGGATGATCCGGCGGTCGCCGTGCCGCTCCTCGTCGAGAACGAGCAGACGCTCATCCTCTGGAACATCGTCATCACGATTGTGTTCGGAATCGTGATGGTGCCGCTCACGATCGCCCTCCGAGACCGGGTGACCCACGAGCGAGCGGGCCAGCTTGCGCGCGTCGCACTCGTCTTCGGTCTGCTGTGGGCGGGGGTCATCATCGCGGCCGGCATGGTCATCGGAGTCGGGCTCTCGACGGTCTCCAGCCTGGCGAGCACCGACGCGGAGGGTGCCCAGCAGCTCTGGCGCGCGGTCGACACGGTCGGCAACGGCCTGGGCGGCGGCAACGAGGTCATCGGCGCCGTGTGGGTCATCGCCGCGAGCCTCGCCGCGTGGGTCGGGCGCGCCCTGCCCCGGTGGATCTGTGCCATCGGCATCCTTGCCGGCATCCCGGGTCTCGTGACCGTCGTGCCGGGCTTCGCGGATGCCGGTGCCGCCTTCGGGGTAGCCATGATCGTGTGGTTCTCACTCGTCGGAATCGCTCTCTGGTACCTGCGGCCAGCCCACGAGAGGGCCCCCGCGGCTGCACCTCTCGCGAGCACGTCGGCCTGATCTCCTGAGACCGAGTGTCCATTGACACCGGCGGTGGCGCCTCCCACGATGGTGACGTGCGTCACCGCCGGGTCGTCATCGTCGCATTCGACAACGTGCAGGGTCTCGACGTCTTCGGGCCCGCGGATGTGTTCTACTTCGCCAACTGGGTCGCCGCGCAATCCGGCACATCAGATCCTCCCTACACCGTCGAGATCGCCGCGACTCAGCCCGGGCCCGTCGCCACGGCAGCGGGGCCCGCGCTGTATGCGACGCGAGCGGTCGACGACGCCGAACTCGTCGCCGACGTGCTGCTCGTCGCCGGCGGCCTCGAGGTGGAAGCCGCGGCAGAGAACCCGGAGTTCGTCTCCGCGCTCGCCGCCTTGGCACGTCGCAGCGGCGAGGTCGGGTCCATCTGCACGGGCGCCCTGCTCCTCGCCCGCGCGGGACTGCTCGAGGGTCGGCGTGCGACGACGCACTGGGCGCTCGCGCACACCCTCGCGACCGCGCATCCTGACGTGGAGGTCGACGCGGACCGCATTTTCCACTACGACGGCGTCTGGACCTCGGCCGGGGTCACGGCCGGCATCGATCTCGCACTCGAGATCGTGCGAACCCATCACGGCAGCGCCCTCGCCGCCGATGTCGCGCGCTGCCTCGTGGTGTACCTGCGGCGTGCGGGAGGACAGCTGCAGTACTCCGTGCATCTCGCGGCGCAATCGTCGCAGCACTCGGAGATGGCCGATCTGCTCGCGTACATCTCTGATCATCTGCAGTCAGACCTCACGGTGCGGGCGCTCGCCGAGCGAGCCCGCATGAGCGAGCGGAGTTTTCAGCGTCGCTTCACGACCGAGGTGGGCACGAGCCCCGCTCGGTATGTCGAGAGCGCCAGGTTGGATGCCGCTCGCCGGCTGCTCGAACTCACCGAGGACGGCATTGCGGCCGTCGCGTATCAGACCGGCTTCCGCAACGCGGAGACTCTCCATCGATCGTTCAAGCGCGTGCTCGGTGTGACGCCCACCGAGTACCGCGAACGGTTCTCGCGGCCGACGATGCCGGTCGAGCCCTGAACGCTCCTCGAGCCGCCTCCCCGCTCCTCGCCCGACGCGTAGGCTCGACCGCATGGCAGCGGGCGCAGTGGTGCACACCTTCACGGGGTCGCTCGCCGATGTCGATCGGGGCGTGTACGAGGAGCTGAGCATCCGCGTCGCCCGGCACCCCTCCGAGACCGAGGCCTACATGGTCACGCGCGTTCTCGCGTACTGCCTCGAGCACACCGAAGGCATCGCCTTCAGCGAGGGGCTCTCCTCGACCGAGGAGCCCGCCGTGATAGTGCGCGATCGCACGGGGCGCCTGACGGCCTGGATCGAGGTGGGGGCTCCGGATGCCGCGCGGCTGCATCACGGCAGCAAGCTCGCCGAGCGCACCGCCGTCTATACGCACCGCGACCCCGGCAAGGTCATGGCGCCCTGGGTGGGCAAGAAGATCCACGAGGCGTCAGCGATCGTGCTGTACAGCTTCGACCCCGGGTTCATTGACGCCGCGGTTGCGGCGCTCGAGCGGCGCAACACCCTCACGGTGTCGGTGACGGAGCGGCAGCTGTACCTCGAGCTCAACGGGGTGACGCTGAGCTCGGTCGTGCACGAGCACCCTCTCGACCCGTCCTCGTGATGCGAGCCCTTGAGTACCCCTAGGGGGTATGCCACAATGGGGCGCATGGACACCAACGGCATGCCCCAGAACTCTCTCAACCTTCTCGGCGACCAGAGCGCCGCCGGCGGATGCTGCGGTGGCGGAGCCTGCATGTGCGGTCACGGCGACGGCGGTGCTGACGCCGCAGCCACCGAGACTGCGACCTCGGAGGCACGTGTCTCCAGCATCGGCAACGGCACGGCCCCCGGCGGTCTCGCCGTCGAATACCTCGTGACCGGCATGACGTGCGGCCACTGCGTCTCGTCCGTCAAGGAGGAGGTCGGTGCGATCGAGGGCGTCGACGCCGTCGAGATCGTGCTCAAGAAGGACGGCGCCTCGCGCGTGACAGTGCGCTCGAGCGCCTCGATCAGCCCCGAGAAGGTGCGCGCAGCGGTCGACGAGGCCGGCTACGCACTGCTCTAGACCATGAGCACCACGGATGCTCGGCCCGCGGTGGGCGCCGAAACCGAGCCCGCCGGCCTGCAGCTCGACCTGACGGGCATGACGTGCGCCTCGTGCGCCAACCGCATCGAGCGCAGCCTCAACAAGGTGCCCGGCGTGGAGGCCACGGTCAACTACGCGACCGAGAAGGCGAGCGTGCGCGCGGCCGCGGGCGCGGCAGAGCAGCTCGACGCCGACGCGCTCATCGCGGCGGTCGAGAAGGCCGGGTACTCGGCGACGCTCGTCGTCCCGCGCGAGGTGAGCGCAGCATCCGGAGATCACGACGGGAACGGCGCCGCGCTGAGCGCGCCCGACGAGCTCGGCGCGCTGCGGCAGCGGCTCCTCATCTCCACGGTGCTCACGGTGCCCGTGCTCGTGCTGTCGATGATCCCGGCGCTGCAGTTCACGAACTGGCAGTGGCTCGTGCTCGCCCTCGCGTCGCCCGTGGCCGTGTGGGGGGCGTGGCCTTTCCACCGCGTCGCGCTGCACAACGCGCGCCGCTTCATCGCGAGCATGGACACTCTCATCTCGGTGGGCGTGACGGCGGCCTTCCTCTGGAGCGTGTACGCGCTCTTCTTCGGCGAGGCCGGCATGCCCGGCATGACCATGCAGCTGCAGCTGCTCGGCACGCCCGAGGCGGGAGCCCACGAGATCTACCTCGAGGTCGCCGCCGCCGTGACCGTCTTCATCCTGCTCGGGCGCTACCTCGAGGCGCGCGCCAAGCGCTCGTCACGCGAAGCGCTCGACGCCCTGCTCGATCTCGCCGCGCGCGAGGCGACCGTACTGCGGGACGGCGTCGAAGTGCGCGTGCCCGTCGACGCGCTCCAGGTCGGCGACCGCTTCGTCGTGCGCCCCGGCGAGACCATCGCGACCGACGGCCTCGTCATCGAGGGCGCCTCGAGCGTCGACCAGTCTCTGCTCACGGGCGAATCGGTGCCCGTCGACGTCACGGTCGACGACCGCGTCGTGGGCGGCACCCTCGCCGTCGGTGGCCGTCTCGTCGTCGAGGCGACGCGCATCGGCGCCGACACCGAGCTCGCGCGCCTCGCGCGCCTCGTCGAAGAAGCGCAGACCGGCAAGGCCGACGTGCAGCGGCTCGCCGACCGAGTCTCGGGCATCTTTGTGCCCATCGTCTTCCTGCTCGCGCTCGTGACGCTCCTGGCGTGGATCGTCGTCGCCGACTCGGTCGAGATCGGCTTCACGGCGGCGGTCGCGACGCTCATCATCGCGTGCCCGTGCGCCCTCGGACTCGCGACCCCGACCGCGCTACTCGTCGGCACGGGGCGCGGCTCGCAGCTGGGCATCCTCATTCGGGGCCCGCAGGTGCTCGAACGCACGCGCCGCATCGACACGATCGTGCTCGACAAGACCGGCACCGTCACGACCGGGCACATGGCGGTGCGCTCGGTCACGGCTGCGGGCGGCATCGATCGCGATCGGATGCTCGTGCTCGCAGCCTCTGCCGAAGACGGGTCGGAGCATCCCCTCGCCCGGGCGGTCGTCGACCACGCACGGTCGTCAGGGCTCGAGCTGCTGCCGGCCGAGGGCTTCGAGTCGCACGCGGGCGCCGGCGTCACGGCCGTCGTCGACGGGCACGCGCTCGCGATCGGCCGGGCGTCGTGGCTGCGCGAGCAGTGGGCTGTGCCCGTCGACGATTCACTCGTGACGGATGCTGAGTCTCAGGGTGCGACGCCGATCGTCGTCGCGGTCGACGGAGCCGTGGCCGGGGTCATCGTTCTCGGCGACACGCTCAAGCCGACCTCGGTGCTCGCACTCTCGCGCCTGGGGGCGCTCGGGCTCACGCCCGTGCTGCTCACGGGCGACAACGCGGGAGCCGCCGCGGCGGTCGCGGCCGAGCTCGGCATCGACGACGTGCGCGCGGGCGTGACGCCCGCCGGCAAGCTCGACGTCATTCGACAGCTGCAGGCCGACGGTCACGTCGTGGCGATGGTCGGCGACGGCGTCAACGACGCTGCCGCGCTCGCCGCCTCCGATCTGGGCATCGCCATGGGCGGCGGCACCGATGCGGCCATGGCGGCCTCCGACCTCACCGTCGTGAGCGGCGACCTGCTCGTCGTCGTCGACGCCATCCGGCTCGCACGGCGCACCCTGCGCACGATCATCGGCAACCTGTTCTGGGCCTTCGGCTACAACGTCGCGGCGATTCCGATCGCCATGCTCGGGCTGCTCAACCCGTTGCTCGCCGGGCTCGCGATGGCGTTCTCGAGCGTGTTCGTCGTGACGAACTCGCTGCGGTTGCGCGGGTTCCGCCCCCAGCTGCGGTGAGCCCCTCGCCGGCCTAGGCCCTGAGCCTCGACTGCACCGCGGCGACGGCCGCTGCACGGGTGCCGGGGTTCGCGAACGCCGCGAAGGCCGGGTTCTCGGGAACGGCGGTGTGGCGGCTGCCCCAGGCGACGAGCTCGGCCAAGACGGGTATCAGGTCGATGGCGGGAGGCAGGGGACGGTAGATCACTCGCCTGCCGTCATCCGGGTCGGCCCTCTTCTCGACGAGCCCGCTGTCGACGAGCCGGTGGAGCCGGTCGGTGAGGATGTTCGTCGCGATCGACTCGTCGGCGGCGAACTCTGAGAATCGGGTTCTGCCGCCCAGGAGCATGTCGCGCAGGACCACGAGGGTCCACCGGTCGCCGAGGATGTCGAGGGACGCCGCGATCGGGCACCCGGAACGCAGGTCACTGCTCATGGGCTGAGGATCCCCCTATCGGGCCGCACTGTCGCACACGTCTGCTGCACGTGGCAAGCGGCTCACTCGGTACTCTACTTGCGAAGCACAAGGCAATCCCCGCGCGGCAGGCTCGGGGAGACCCTCTAAGCCTTCCGGCCGACGCGCGGGATGCCCAGCGGCACGGGGAGGCGCAACTCGGCGGGAGCGCCGGGCGGCACCACGGGCGACCGCGGAGCGACCGGCGGAACGGGGTGGTACTGCTCGCCGAGCGCGGGACGAGCATCCCGTTCGCCGCGATTCGGCCACAGGGCGAAGGCGCGCTCCGCCTGCGCGGTGATCGTGAGCGAGGGGTTCACGCCGAGGTTCGCCGAGATCGCCGAGCCGTCGACGACGTGCAGGCCCTCGTGCCCGAAGACGCGGTGGTACGCGTCGACGACTCCCGACTCGGGGGAGTCGCCGATGGCGCAGCCGCCCAGGAAGTGCGCCGTCATGGGCACGTCGACGACCTCGCTGATGCCCGACTGCGGGAACCCGTTCATGTGCTTCGCCATGAGTGCGTAGGTCTCGTTCGCCTGCAGAATGTAGGTGGGGTTCGGCTCGCCGTGCCCCTGCTGCGACCTCAGGCGGAAGCGCCCGAAGGCGCCGCGGCTCGCGCGCACCGTGAGCGAGTTGTCCCGGGTCTGCATGACGAGGCCGACGATCGAGCGGCGCGACCAGCTGCCGAGCCCGAACGCCATCGAGGCGACGCGGCCGGGGTGGCGCAGCAGCTGGCCGATCCAGAGGAGCCAGCGCGGGGTGCGGCGGCCGCCGGGAACGGCGAGCGTCGCGAGCAGGGCGAGCGCGTTCGAGCCGTGGCCGTACCGGCAGGGCTCCACGTGCGTGTGCTCGTCGGGGTGGATCGACGACGTGATCGCGACGCCCCGCGTGTAGTCGACGCCGCGGCTGCGGCGCAGGGCCGTGGATGCTCCGCCGAGGGCCTCCGAATTGGTGCGGGTGAGCGTGCCCAACCGGTCGGAGATGCCCGGCAGATGGTCTTCCGCCTTCATGCGGTGCAGCAGCTGCTGCGTGCCCCAGGCTCCCGCCGCGACGACCACCTGGTCGGCCGTCCACCGCCGCTCGCTGCGCCGCCCGGCGCCGGTTGCACGCGTGGTCACGAGGTACCCACCCGCCCCAGCTGTGCCAGATCTGGCGCGAATCGGCGCTGGGGCGTGGGGCACGCGCCCCTGTGCGCCAGATTTGTCCCGTTCGGGGTGGGGGCGGCGGGGGGTTACTCGGGTCACCGTGGTGCGTTCGTGCACCTGTGCGCCAGCCGCCTCGGCCAGGTGCAGGTAGTTCTTGACGAGCGTGTTCTTCGCGTTGTGGCGGCAGCCCGTCATGCACTCGCCGCACTCGCGGCAGCCGGCGCGGGCCGGGCCGGCACCGCCGAAGTACGGGTCGGGCGACTCGACACCAGCGCCCTCGCCGAAGAACACGCCCACGGGCGTGCGGCGGAAGGTGTCGGAGACGCCGAGGTCGGCGGCGACCTTCTGCATGACCTCGTCGGCGGGCGTGATCGTGGGGTTGGTCGTGACCCCGAGCATCCGCGAGGCCTGGTCGTAGTAGGGGTCGAGCTCGGCTCGCCAGTCGGCGATGTGAGCCCACTGCCGGTCGCGGTAGAACGCGTCGCTCGACGGTCGGTAGAGCGTGTTGGCGTAGACGAGCGAGCCACCGCCGACGCCCGCGCCCGCGAGGATCATGACGTCGTCGAGCAGGTGGATGCGCTGGATGCCGAGCAGGCCGAGCGCGGGAGCCCAGAAGTACTTGCGCAGACTCCACGAGGTGCGCGCGAACTCGTCATCGGCGAACCGGCGACCGGCCTCGAGCACGGCGACCGAGTATCCCTTCTCGACGAGGCGCAGCGCGGCGACGGCGCCGCCGAACCCCGAGCCGATGACGAGCACATCGACGTGCCGCTCGTGCTCGGGCGCGGTCGTCACCCTCAGCCCTTGCGGTAGCTGTCGAGCGCGGCGGCACCGATCGGGGCGGCGATCGCCCACGAGTCGATGCCCGCGAAACGCGTGAGGCGGCGGGCGGTCACGTGCGCGGTGCGGTTGCCGACGTACCAGAGGGGGGTGGGATGCGCGCGCCACGGCCCCTCCGCGACGGTGCGCTCCACGTGGTCGGGGTCGAGCAGCAGGGCGTTGTGCACGATGCCGAGGCCGCTGCCGACCTCGGCGAGGGTGTGGCCGGGGAAGGCGCCCCACGTGCCTCCGGGCATCCCGAAGACGGTGCCGCCCCACGCGTTGATGCCGATCGTTCCGTAGCGCAGCTGCGCGACGAGGTCGTCGAAGGCGACACCCAGGGCGTCCCGCGTGGTCGGATGAAGATGGATGCTCGCGCTCAGGGTGCCCGCGAGGCGCTCGTTGGCGAACTCGATCGCCGCAGCCAGGTACGGTTCGGGCTCGCGCGTGCCGGGCAGCCGCACGACGCCGAGCACGGGCCCGAACGCCTCCTGCGTGAACAGGTGCTCGTCCGCGTCCAGCGGGTCGAGGTGATCGACGAGGGTGCGGGGCACGTTCGGGTCGCCGCCGAGCACATTGGCGTGCGGGTGCACGGTGACGACGGCGAGCTGCCGGCTCGAAGCCCCCGGGTAGTAGGCGGGCCGCGTCGGTGCGATCGCCAGGTGGTGGCGCAGCCGGTCGACGAAGGCATCGGCCTTGCCCCAGGCTTCCGGGATCACGACGATCTGGGTCGCCACGCAGTTGAACCCCGAATTGTGCAGGCGCTGCGTCGCGATGTCGCGGGCGACGGCGTCGACGTTGTCGTCGCTCCAGGTCTCCTCGGGCACGATGATCGCCGGGCCCACGCCGCCGAGCTCGCTCGTGACGGGTTTGGAGAGCCGGGGCTCGCCCGCCGCGCGGCGACGGGCGGCATCCTCACCGTCACCCCACACGATCGCATCGTGGGTGTGGCGGCTGCCCGTGAGGTGGACGCGATCCACGCGATCGTCTGTGACGAGAGCCTCGCCGAGGTCGCGGTCGCCCGAGACGACCGCCACGACACCGAGGTCGATGAGCGGCGCGAACGCGGCCTCGAGCGCCGGCCGCAACGGGTCGGTGATCGGGTTGAGCTTGACGAGGACGGCCGAGTTCTCCTGGTAGAGCGCGCTCAGCACGTCGAGGGCGGGGATCGCGGTGATATTGCCGGCCCCGAGGACGAGCGTCAGTCGCGGCTGGGGGTCGCGTCGACGCAGCTCGCGCGCGATGCCGGCGCGCACCTCGTCGAGCGAGACGCCGGGTCGCAGCCACACACGCGCCTCGTAGTCCTGCAGGACGGCATCCTTCGCCACGTAGGGGAAGACGCGCAGAGTCGTGCGGCCTCCAGGAGCCCGGCCGATCTCGACCTCGGACACGGGGGAGCGCCCCGCGTCGAGCAGCTTGAGGGTCTTCTCCATCGCGCTCGTCGCCGTGATGAGCGAGTAGGGGCCCGTCGACCACTCCTCACCCGCGGCCGGAGAATCGGGGTCGATGCCCTTGATCTCGCAGGCCGTGCGCACCCAGTCGGCTGCGGCGGCGAGAGTGGCGGCCCGCACGCTGCGCAGGAGGTCGCGCTTGCTCGCGAGGGGCAGCTCGACCCACCGTTGCGCTCCCGCGCGCAGGGCATCCACACGGGGTGAGTGATCGGCGTTCGACGGGGGCACACAGACTCCTTCGAGGGCGCGTTCGTCGGTGAAGGCGGGGCGCGTCGAGCCTAACCGCTCGGCGCGGTTCGAGGGTCAGGGCTGGGGATGCTCGGCGCTAGTCAACCGGAGCCGACGACGCGACGGGAGCACGCACGACGATCGCCGCGATGAGAATGCCGAGCGGCAGGAGCGCGGAGACGAGAGCGGTCTCGATGTAGCTGCCCGTGGCCCCGAAGCCGAGCGCGAAGACGAGAGGGCCGAGCGCCGTCGAGGCGAGACCGATCGAGGTCGCGACCCCGCGGATCGTTCCGATGCGACGACGACCGTAGTAGCGCACGAAGGCCGCGGCCTCGATGCCCCGCAGCCCGCCGCCGGCGGCGCCGAGCATGAGCCCGTAGAGGATGCCGAGCACACCGCTCTCCACGAAGGGAAGGAAGAGGAGCGTGCCCGCCATCATCGCCATCGAGAACACGACCCCCCAGCGCGGGTCGATGCGGTCGGCGAGAGAGCCGACGGCGAGCGTCGCGAGTAGGGCCGTGATGGTCTGGTACGCGAAGTTTGCGGCCGCTTCGACGGTCGAGAAGCCCTGCTGCCCGAGGATGGAGATCTGGTGGAACGCGAGTGCCGTGGTGAGCATCCCGGTGCAGAAGATCGCGCCTGTGAGCACCCAGAACATGCCGGTGCGCAGGGCCGGCCGAAGATCCCAGCCCTCGGCGGGGGCCTCGGTGGGCCGCTCGGAGCCCTTCCGCCCCGGGGCGTCGCGGGGGAGCAGCAGCGAGATCGGCAGCACGATCGCGAGCACCGCGAGCGATTCGATGCGCCACGTCGTCGCGACATCGCTCGCGGCGACGAGCCGCTCGACGCCGAGGGGCGCGAGCGAGATGCCGGCAGAGCCGATCGCGCTCGTGATGCCGAGCGCGAGGCCAGACCGGTGGGTGACTGTGCGGGCGACGATCGTGACCGCCGTGAGGGAGAGAGCCCCCTGGCCCGCCATGCGCAACCCTGCGTAGGCGCCCGTGAGGCCGAAGATGTCGGTGACGAAGCTCGCCGCGGCGAGGAGGAGCGCGAAGACCACGCCGACGATCATCATGACCGAGCGGGCGCCCCAGCGGTCGAGGGCGCGGCCGATGAACGGCAGCGCCACCGCGCCGGCCAGAGTGCCGATGAGGTACGCCGTACTGATCTCGGTGCGGGTGATGTCGAGCGTTGTGATGAGCGGGTCGACGAGCGGGCTGAGGCCCGCGGTCTGGCCGGGAGCTGTGAGCCCGGAGACGATCCCGGCCCCGACAACGACTCCCCACCACCACAGTCGACCGCGCGGCCGACGTCGGGTGACCGGCACGGGCTCGGTCGAGGGGTTCAGCGGCAGCGGGATCTCTGTCGTGCTGGGCGGACTGCCGATGAGGGTCTCCTGATGCGAGGTGGGTGCGTCGGGACGGACGATCATCGAGCCTACGGTGTGCTGAATACGTGGCCGAATCCTCACCCTGCCCTGCTAGCGTGCGCGAATGGCGCGCATCCTCTCCGTGGCCCCAGCGCTGCCGGATCACGAGCACGCCCAGGAGGAGATCACGGCGGCGCTCGCCGCGGGGATGACCGAGGACGACCGCACGCGCTCGGTCATGGAGCGCATCCATGCCTCGAGCGGCATCCGCACCCGGCACCTCGCTCTGCCGCTCGACGAGTACCGGGGCCTGGGCGGCTTCACCGAGACCAACGAGCTCTTCGTCGAGCACGCCCTGCCGCTCGCGCAGCGCGCTGTGCGGGTCGCCCTCGAGGAGGCGGGTGTGGGCGTCGACGACGTCGACCACCTGTTCTTCACGACCGTGACGGGGCTCGGCGCCCCCTCCCTCGACGCGCTCCTGGCGACGAGCATGGGCTTTCGCTCCGACCTGCGGCGGGTGCCGAGCTTCGGGCTCGGCTGCGTGGCGGGAGCCGCGGGCATCGCGCGCGTCGCCGACTACCTGGCCGGCCACACCGAGGGAGTCGCCCTGCTCGTGAGCGTCGAGCTGTGCTCGCTCACCCTGCAGTGGGACGACCACTCGATGGCGAACGTCGTCGGCACCGGCATCTTCGGCGACGGCGCGGCGGCCGTCGTCATGGTCGGCGACGAGCATGCCCTCGCGACCGGGCGCAGCACCGCGCTGCCGCGCGTCGTCGGCAGCCGCAGCGCCCTCTACCCCGACAGCGCCGAGATGATCGGCTGGCAGATCGGCAGCGCGGGCTTTCGCCTCATGCTCGCGGCGGGCGTGCCCGCGCTCATCGGCGGCCACTTCGCGGCCGGCGTCGACGAACTGCTCGCCGAGCGGGGCTGGCAGCGCGACGACATCGACGTGTGGATCGCCCACCCGGGCGGGCCCCGCGTGCTCGAGTCGTTCGCAGACTCCCTCGAGCTCGCGCCCGCGGCGCTCGACATCAGCTGGGGTGTCATGGAGCGCACGGGCAACATGTCGTCGGCGGCCGTACTGCACGTGCTCGCGGCCGTCGGAGAGCGGCCCGCCGGAGACCGCGCCCTTCTCTTCGCCCTGGGCCCCGGGGTCACCGCCGAGCTCGTGCTGCTGGAGTGGTCGTGAGCGTCGTCCTGTACGTCGGCCTGGTGCTTCTCACCGGCATCGAGCGCCTCGTCGAGCTCGTCATCTCGAAGCGCCATGCGGCCCTCGCCTTCTCGCGCGGCGGCGTCGAGCACGGTCTCGGACACTTTCCCGCCATGGTCGTGCTGCACACGGGGCTCCTCCTCGCGTGCATCGCCGAAGTCGTGCTCCTCGACCGCCCGTTCCTCGGCGCGGTCGGCTGGCCCATGCTCGTCATCGCCCTGCTGTGCCAAGCCGGCCGCTACTGGGTCATCTGGGCGCTCGGCGAGCAGTGGAACACGCGCGTCATCGTCGTGCCCGGCGCGACCCGCGTGACGCGCGGGCCGTACCGCTGGCCGTGGCTGCGACACCCCAACTACTGGATCGTCGCGATCGAGGGCATCGCGCTGCCTCTCGTGCACTCCGCGTGGATCACGGCGCTCGTCTTCACGGTGCTCAACGCGATCCTGCTCCTGGGCTTCCGCATCCCCACCGAGAACCGCGCGCTCGCCGCTCTGCGCGAGAGCTGAATGCACGCCGACCTCGCGATCGTCGGCGGCGGGCCGGTGGGCCTCGCGCTCGCGCTCGAGGTGCACGCGCGCGGCCTCACGCCGGTCGTGCTCGAGCCGCGGGAGGGTCCGATCGACAAGGCCTGCGGCGAGGGGCTCATGCCGGGAGCGCTCGCGGCCCTCGGCACGCTCGGCGTCGACCCGGTGGGGCACCCGATCGCGGGCATCCGGTATCGGGATGCGCGCCGGGAGGTCGCCCACCGCTTCGCGGGCGCCCCCGGTCGCGGAGTGCGCCGGCTCGTGCTGCACGCGGCACTGCGCGAGCGCGTCGAGGCGGCGGGCATCGAGGTGCGTGCCGAGAAGGCGGAGGAGATCGCGCAGGACGACGCGGGAGTGACGGTGAACGGGATGCGCGCCCGCTGGCTCGCGGGGGCCGACGGCCTGCACTCCCGCGTGCGCGAGCTCGCCGGCCTGCAGTCGCGTGCGCCTCGGGGGCGTTCGCGTGCACCGCGCTTCGGGCTGCGGCGCCACTACTCGATCGCCCCGTGGAGCGACCTCGTCGAGGTCACCTACCTCGACGACGCCGAGCTGTACGTGACGCCCGTCGACGAGCGCACCGTGGGCGTCGCGGTGCTGGGCGGGAAGCCCGCCGACCTCGACGCGACGATCGCGCGGGCGCCGGAGCTGCGCGCGCGACTGGACGGGGCCGCCCCGGCGAGCGAGCTGCGCGGGGCGGGAGCGCTGCGGCAGCGCAGCACGGCGCGCACGGCGGGGCGCATCGCGCTCGTGGGCGACGCCTCGGGCTACGTCGACGCGCTCACCGGGGAGGGCCTGCGCGTCGGCTTCGCGCAGGCGAGCGTGCTCGCCGACCGGCTCGCCGCCGACGACCTGCCCGGCTACGAGCGGGCGTGGGCGCGCGCGACGCGCGACTTCCGCGTGCTCACCGCGGGCCTGCTCGCGGCGGCGACGTCACCGGCGCGCGGCCTGATCGTGCCGACGGCCGCGCGCCTGCCCAGCGTCTTCGGCGCGGTCGTGGAGCGTCTCGCGCGCTGAGCGGCCTGGGCTTTCCGTTGCCCGAGCGCTCTGGCCCGGGGGTCAGAGGCCGAGCAGGGCGCGCAGCTCCTCCACGTCGTGGGCGATCGCGCGGGCGTGCTGGTGCTCCTCGTCGTCGCCGTAGCCCCACGTCACGGCGATCGTCGGGATGCCGTGCACCGCGGCCCCCTCGATGTCGTGGATGCGATCGCCGATCATGACGGGGCGGCTGAGGTCGGCATCCATGGCCCGCAGTCGCACGAGCGCCTCGGCCACGACGTCGGCCTTCGCGCTGCGCACCTCGTCCTCGGAGGCGCCCGTGATGATGTCGAAATGCTCGGCGATCGTGAAGTGCTCGAGCATGAGCGTCGCGGGAGTCTCCGGCTTCGAGGTCGCGAGACTGAGCGGGATGCCCGCCTCGGCGATGTCGCGCACGAGCAGCCCCATGCCGAGGTAGAGGGTCGAGTCGTAGGCGCCGCGGTCGAGGTAGCGCTCGCGGTACACCTCGAGGGCACGCTCGCGCTGCTCGAGGGTCAGGCCGGCGCGGTCGCGGAACGAGTCGAGCAACGGTGGGCCGACGTACCGGAGGAGCTCCTCGGGCGGGGGCACGGGCATCCCGAGCTGGGTGAAGGTCCACGCGAGCGTGTCGGTGATGCCGGGGGCGGAGTCGGTGACCGTGCCGTCGAGATCGAGCAGGATCGCCGAGTAGTGGGGCATCCCGCCAGCCTAGAGCGCCCGAGCCGAGGCCCCCGCGTTCGGGGGTGCCCCGCATTGGGGTCGCGAATTCAGTTCATATTCTCGATACCGTCGGGGAACGCGCGCACGTCGCAGTACGCCGTCCACGGGGGAGGGCACGGCGTGGCGCGGTGGCCGCACGAGCGGCTGCAGCAAGGGGGAACAGCACCATGCGCACCACCACGTCGACCCACGGGGGGCGCCGACGTCGGCAGCACCTCGGGCTCCTCACGTCCACCGGCCTCATCGCGGCGCTCGTCGCCTTCCCTGCCACGGGCGCGAGCGCGGCACCGTCCGTCTCGAACAGCGGCTCGCCCGCCTCCTACACAGAGCAGGAGCCTCCCGTGCCGGTGGCGGAGAACGTCACCATCACGGGCGGAACCGCCTATGCGGGGGAGTACCTCGACTTCACCGTCGACAGCGGAACCTCGTACGAGTCGCTCTCACTCATGACGACCGGTAGCGCATCGACGGCGAACGGCGTCATCTCGATCGTCGGCACCGCGGTGTACCTCGGCAACGGCTCCACCGCCGACCCGGTCGGCTCCGTCGACCCTGTGCGCAACGGGCAGAACGGCCAGCCTCTGCGTGTCAACTTCACGAGCGAGTTCACCAACCCCAGCTTCGAGACCTCGACCCTCACGGGCTGGACGACCATGAACCAGCGCATCGACCTCGGCGTGACCTCCATCGCCGGGCGCGTGCCGACCGACACCTCGACCTACCCCGGCAACACGCCGAACCAGGACAACAACGTTCCGGACACTCTCGGCTCCTACAACGCCTACATTCAGAGCTCGCAGGCCAGCCAGGGCGGCTACGCTCTGCGCCTCGAATCGTCGGGCATCTGGACGAGGCAGGGGTGCGACGTCGTCCACGGCCCCGCCGTGTACAGCGACCCCTTCGAGTCGGGCGCAGGCGACTCGATCTACTTCGACTGGCGGGCCTTCGCCGGTGACGACGATTATCACGTCTTCGGCTACATCGTGGATCAGAACGGCACGCAGATCGAGGTGCTCGACGCGACCGGAGGCGGCAACACCGCGTGGACGACGAAGGAGACGGTGATTCCGAATTCGGGCACGTACCTCTTCGTCTTCGTCTCCGGAACCTACGACGCCACGTGCGGTCAGGCCGCAGGAGCCTCGCTCTACATCGACAACGTTCGCGTCTTCGGCACCAAGGTCAACGACACCGTCGTGCAGGACATCGCGCGCAAGCTGCAGTACGAGAACCAGTCGGACAACCCCCCGACGAGCCGTACCATCACGATCGCGGCGAAGAGCAACTCGACGGGAATCGGCACCGGCCAGGTCTCGGTCGACATCACGCCCGTGGACGACGCTCCGACCTTCGTCGACCCGGCGCCGTCGACCTTCACGAACGCCGAGGGCCCCGAGACTCGCACGCCGCTCACCGGCACCCTGCTCGCGACCGACCCCGAGGACGACCCCCGCACCTACTCGCTCACGGGCGGCACCGCCGAGGTCGTGACGATCGGTGAGCAGGAGTACACCGAGTACGTCACCGGCGAGTACGGAACACTGCGCCTCGACTCCGCCAGCGGCGCCTACCTGTTCGAGGCGCACGACGACGCCATCGATGCGCGCCTCATCGACGACGAGGAGGTCTTCGCAGCGAGCGTCGACGCGCTCGGTCTCACGGACGCCGGTCAGATCACGCTGCGCGTCTCGGTGCCCGACACGGCACCCGGCTCCCCGACGCTCCTCGCCGCCTCGCCGCGTCCGGAGTCGGCGGCGCTCAGCTGGACGGCGCCTGAGTGGCTCGGAGGCTCGGAGATCAGCGGCTACCGCATCGAGGGCGCTGCGAACGGAGGGGCCTGGCAGACGCTCGTCGCCGACACCGGCAGCGCGAGCACCGAGCACACGGTCAGCGGCCTTACCAACGGCGTGCCCATGTCCTTCCGGGTCTCGGCGATCAACGCGACCGGCACCGGTGCGCCGTCGAGCACTGCCGAGGCCACCCCCGTCGATGTACCGGGCGCGGCGAGCGACGTCGCGGCCTCACCGGACGATCGATCTCTCACGGTCACCTGGTCGACCCCGGCCGACACGGGAGGCCTGCCGATCCTCGGCTACCGCGTGCAGATCTCGACCGACGGCGAGGAGTGGACGACCGCTGTCGACGACACCGAATCGACCGCCACGACCTTCGCGATCGGGGAGCTCGAGAACGGCACTCCCTACACCGTGCGCGTCATCGCGCTCAACGCCGAGGGAGCCGGTCCCGCGTCGACGGTGGCCACGGCGACCCCGCGCACCGTGCCGGATGCTCCCCTCGACCTGGCCGCGGCGCCGGACGACGAGGCGGTCGACCTCAGCTGGACGGCACCGCTCGAGGACGGCGGCAACCCGGTCAGCGGGTACCGCATCGAGTCGACGACGGACGGCGAGACCTGGAGCGTCGTGGTCGCCGACACCGGCTCCACCGACACGACGCTCCGTGTGGCAGGTCTCACGAACGGCGAGTCCCTCACGTTCCGCGTCTCGGCACTCAACGAGGCGGGTGACGGTGCCCCGAGCGGCACGGCGACCGCGACGCCGCGCACCGTGCCGGACGCACCCGGTATCGACGGGGTCGACCCGGGCAACCGCAGCCTCATCCTCACGGTCGCGGCACCTGCCTTCGACGGCGGAGCGCCGATCACCGGGTACGAGTTCTCGATCGACGACGGCGTCATGTGGTCGAGCGCAACGATGGATGACACCGGCCTGCGGGTGCAGGCCTGGGGCCTGACGAACGACGTCGAGCACAGCATCCTCATCCGTGCCGTCAATGAGGCGGGTCCCGGCGCGGCGAGCGATCCTGCGACGGGAACCCCCGAGGTTCGGCCTGTGTACGACGGCGGCGGGCTCGTGCCCGAGATCCCGACGACGCCGCCCGGCACCGGCACACTGCTCGTCGACGGCGTGCCGCAGGAGGTCGTGATCACCGTCGACGGCGACACCACGACGATGACGGGCGAGGGGTTCACGATGACGCTCACCGCGTACGACGCCGACGGCGGCAGCTTCCCCGTGGATGCCCAGGGCAGGCTCATCGTGACCGAGGACGGCTCGGTGCGGGTCTCCGGAAGCGGATTCCTGCCCGGCAGCACCGTCGACGTGTGGCTGTTCTCGACACCGCACCTGCTCGGCGAGCTCCTCGTCGACTCGGGCGGCCGCTTCTCGGCGACCCTTCCGCTGCCCGGCGGCATCGCGGTCGGAGAGCACACGATCCAGCTCAACGGCGTCGCCGCGGGCGGCGAGGTGCGCAGCCTCACGACCGGCATCGTCGTCATGGCGACCCCGGCGGCCGCACTCGCCTCCACGGGCGCGGCAGCATCGGAGTCGGCGGCGCTGGGCATGGTCGCCCTGCTGCTGCTCGGCACGATGCTCGTCGCGGTCGGGCGCCGCCGTACCGCCGTGCGAGCGTGATCACTCGCTCGGATTGACCTCGTTTCGACGGAGTGCCTCGGCTCAGAAGAGCCGGGGCACTCCGTCGTCGAGGCCGCGCATCGCGTCGTAGTCGAGCAGCAGGCAGCGGATGCCGCGGTCCTCGGCGAGCGTGCGCGCCTGCGGCGTGATCTCCTGAGCCGCGAACACTCCCGTGACGGGAGCGAGCAACGGGTCGCGGTTCATGAGCTCGAGGTAGCGCGTCAGCTGCTCGACGCCGTCGATGCCGCCGCGGCGCTTGATCTCGACGGCGACGGATGCTCCGCTCGCGTCGCGCGCGAGGATGTCGACCGGGCCGATGGCCGTCATGTACTCGCGGCGCACGAGAGCGTGGCCCTCGCCGAGCAGCTCGATGTGCTCGGCGAGGAGCTTCTGCAGGTGCGCCTCCACGCCGTCCTTCTGCAGGCCCGGATCGAGCCCGAGGTCGTGCGCCGTGTCGTGCAGAACCTCGTGGATGCTCACGACCAGCAGGTCGGCGGTCTTGACGTGCGTGACGCGCCACAGCTCGACCACGCCGGCCTCGGCCTGGTCGTCGTCTGGCTGCTCGATCGCGAGCGTGCACGGCGGGCTCATCCAGTTGAGGGGCTTGTAGCTGCCGCCGTCGGCGTGCACGAGCAGGCTGCCGTCGTTCTTGAGCATCAGCAGGCGCGTCGCGAGAGGCAGGTGCGCGCTCAGTCGGCCCGCGTAGTCGACGGAGCAGCGGGCGATGACGAGACGCATCCGTTCAGCCTACGGTTGTCGGGCCCAGAGGCCCGGGCGGCGCTCCTCGATGACGGAGCCCCCACCGTCGACGACGATGAGCTGCCCCGTCACGTAGCTCGCGCCCGGGGAGGCGAGCCACGCGATCGCGCTCGAGACCTCCTCGGCGGTGCCGCTACGGCCGAGCGGCACGAGCTCGCCCTCCTCGGCCTCCTGCGGCAGCTGCGAGCCCGTCGCGATCCACCCGGGAGCGACGGCGTTGACCGTGATGCCGCGGCGCGCCTCGTCGACCGCGAGCGCCCGGGTGAAGCCGAGCACCCCGGCCTTGGCGGTCGCATAGCCGAGGTCGTCGCGCGCGGCCTGCACGGCACCCGTCGTCGAGGCGACCGACACGATGCGGCCCCAGCCGGCGTCGCGCATGCCCGCGACGACCGCACGCGTGACGAGGAAGACGCTCGTGAGATTGACGTCGACCGCGCTGCGCCACTCCTCCACACTCATGCCGATGTCGCCCCGCGGCATCTCCTCGCCGGTCGCCACCATGCCGGCGTTGTTGACGAGGATGCTCGGCGCGCCCACCGCCTCGACGACGGCTCGCACGGCCGCGATCGCGGCGGCCTCGGTCTCGAGCCGCGCGACGACGCCGACCGCGTTGAGGCCCTCGTCGTGCAGCTCGGCGACCCGGGCCTCGATGCGCTCGGTCGTCGCCGTCATGGCGACGCGGGCACCCCGCTGCGCGAGCGCGCGGGCGGTGGCGAAGCCGATGCCGCTGGGTGATCCGCACCCCGTGACGAGCGCCGTGCGGCCGCTCAGATCGAGGTCGAGCGGCAGGGCGGAGTGCGAGCGGGGCGAACCTGTCATGGGCTGAGGCTAGTGCGGGGCATCCCGAACCGGTGTCGCATGCCGGGATGCGCCGCGCTCGCGCGCGGCCGGCGTCGCGACGAAGGCGACCGCGATGAGCACGAGCACCACCCAGAAGGCGTTCAGCAGGCCGAACTGCTTGCCCAGGAAGCCGAGGAGGGGCGGCCCGACGAGGAACGCGAAGTAGCCGACCGTCGCGACCGCGGCCACGCGCGCCGCCGCCTTCGACGGCTCGTCGGCCGCCGCCGACATGCCCACGGGGAAGCCGAGCGACGCCCCCAGGCCCCACGCGAAGATGCCGATGCCCGCCGCCACCGGGTGGTCGACGAGGATGAGCAGCGCGAGGCCGACCATGGCGAGGAGCGCGCTCGCGCGCAGCACCGGCACACGGCCGAAGCGGTCGAGCACCCACACGCCCGCGATGCGACCGGTCGTCATCGCTGTCGCGAAGACGCCGAAGGCCAGGGCGCCCGTCGCCTCGTCCGCACCGCGGCCGTCGACCATCGCGAGGGCGAGCCAGTCGTTCGCGCTGCCCTCCGCGAACGCCATGCCGAGCACGATCGCGCCGATGATGAGCGTGCGCGGCTCGCGCCAGATCGCCATGCGCTCCGCGAAGGTCGAGCGCTCGGGGCCTGGTCCGTCATCGTCGAGCCCCGGCAGTGCGCGATGGCGGGGAAGATGCCGGACGGCGAGAATGCTCGCGATGAGACCGAGCGCGGCCATGCCGAGCAGGTGGGCGTCGAGGCCCACACCGATCGCCGCGAGCCCGGCGGCCGCGGCGGCGCCGACGATCGTGCCGAGGCTCCACGAGGCGTGGAACCAGGGCATGATGCTGCGACCCTGCGCCTGCTCGACGCCCGCGCCCTCGACGTTCATCGCGACGTCGATGATGCCCGTCGTCGCCCCGAACAGCACGAGCGCCACGAGGACGAGCGGGTAGGAGCCGAAAGCCGCGGAGCCGATGCCGAGCAGGGCGATCGACCCCATGCTCACGACGAGGCCGACCAGGAGCGTCGCGCGCGTGCCGATGCGGGCGATCACGTGGGAGGAGCCGAGGAGGCCCGCGATCGACCCGACCGCCATGCCCGCGATGAGCACCCCGAACTCGTCGGTGCGCACCTGCAGCGCATCCCGGATCGCCGGCGTGCGCGCGAACCAGCTCGCCATGGCGAGACCGTTGATCGCGAAGACCACGAAGACCGCGAGACGCCAGGCGGCGAGGCTCGGGCGGCCCGGGCGCGCTGTGCGGGAGGAAGGGGTGGCGCTCACTGCGACCTTTCGTGGGAGGGACTGCGGTGGTGAGGTGCGCAGGTCGAGAGATGACGCTACCAGCGGTGCCTTACCGCGCTCGGCGCGGAACACCTCACACCTGCACTGTCAAGGGGGTGCCGCGATTCGACGCTCGGTGGAAACGTGACAGTGGTCCGCACGAACGCTCCACGACACGAAGAGAGGTTCACCATGGGAATCGACGACAAGGCGCAGAACAAGGGCGAAGAACTCGGCGGCAAGGCCAAGGAAGCCGCGGGCAAGCTCACCGACGACGAGCAGCTCGAAGCGGAAGGCAAGGCCGACCAGGCGAAGGCCAACCTCAAGCAGGCCGGTGAAGAGGCCAAGGACGCCTTCAAGAACTAGGTCGTGAGTCCCGTCACGATCCATCCTGTGCCGCGCGCCCTCATTCCCAGAGTGAGGGCGCGGGCGCCCAGGTACACGAGCGTGAACGCCCCCAGAAGCAGCTCGAGCGAGGTCACGAGCGGGAGCACCGCCGCATAGGCCGCCAGGTTGAGCACGCCCGTGAGGGCGAGATACCGCCCGTCACCGGCGCCGATGAGCACGCCGTCGAGCACGAACACCACTCCGGCGAGCGGCAGGCCGAGCGCGAGGATCGCGACGGCGAGCGGCAGGGCATCCCGCACCGCGGCATCGGAGGTCATCGCGACCTGCAGGAGGGGGATGCTCGCGAGGAGCACCCCCGTGAGCGCGAGGCCGACGACGAGCCCCCAGCCGACGAGCCGCCGGGTGATCGCGTGGACGCGCGGCACGTCGGCAGCGCCGAGACCGCGCCCGATGAGCGCCTGACCCGCGATCGCGAGGGCGTCGAGCGCGAGCGCGAGGAGCGCGTAGAGCGCGAACCAGACGTGGGTCGCCGCGAGCTCGACCGTGCCGAGCGAGGTGGCGACGACGACGGTGGCGACGAGGGCGATGCGCAGGCTCAGGGTGCGCACGAGCAGCCACGAGCCGGCCCGCGCAGCAGCGAGCAGGCCGACGCGACTCGGGCGCAGGGGCGCCGTCGCGGCCCGGGCGCGGCGCACCACCGCCGCGACGAGCACGATCGCCATGCCCCACTGCGCGATGACGGTGCCGATCGCCGAGCCGACGATGCCCAGACCGAGCCCGTAGATGAGCACGGCGTTGAGGGCGATGTTCGCGCCGAAACCCACTGCGGCCACGAAGAGGGGAATGCGCACCTCCTGCAGTCCGCGCAGCGCCCCTGTCGCGGCGAGCACGAGGAGCATGCCCGGGATGCCCCACCACGCGACAGCGAGGTACTGCCCGCCCGACGTCGCGACCGCGGGCTCCGCGCCGAAGAGCCCGACGAGCCAGGGGCTCAGCGGCAGCATGACCAGCAGCAGCGCCACCCCGAGCCCGAGCGCGAGCCACAGGCCGTCCACGCCGGCCGCGTGCGCGCCGCGCTCGTCTCCCGCACCGATCCTCCGCGCCACGATGGGCGTCGTCGCGTAGGCGAGGAAGATGAGCAGGCCGATCGCGGTCTGCAGGATCGTGCTCGCGAGCCCGAGACCCGCAAGCGGCTCGGCACCGAGGTGGCCGACCATCGCCGTATCGGTCAGCACGAAGAGGGGCTCGGCCACGAGCGCACCGAGCGAGGGGAGCGCGAGCCGCACGATGTCGCGGTCGAGAGCTCGGGAGGCGCGCACGCCCTCACGCTACCGCCGGCGATATTCGTCATGGTCTGCCAAGGCGAGCGCGACTACGCTCAATCCTCGTGACTGACGCCTCCGCCAGCGGCATCGACCGCGCAGAACTCGACCCAGACATCCGACCGCAGGACGACCTGTTCCGTCACGTGAACGGGCTGTGGCAGGCGCGCACGCCCATTCCCGCCGACAAGGCCCGCTACGGCTCGTTCATGATCCTCGCGGAGGAGGCGGAGAAGGCGGTGCGCACGATCATCGAGGAGGCGCAGCTCGCCGAGCCCGGCACTCCCGAACGCAAGGTCGGCGATCTGTTCTCGAGCTTCATGGACGAGGAGCGCATCGAGGCGCTCGGCGCCGCCCCGCTGGAGCCTCTGCTCGCGCAGGTCGAAGCGGTGGCCGATCTCGAGGGCCTTCTCGCGACGACGGGGAGCCTCGAGCGGCAGGGTGCCCGAGGCTTCGTCCAGCTGTTCGTCGACACCGATCCGGGAGACCCCGAGCGCTACATCGTGCTCGTCGAGCAGGGCGGGCTGGGGCTGCCTGACGAGTCCTACTACCGCGTCGACGCGCACGAGGCGACGCGCACCGCCTACCTCGCCCACATCGAGAGGATGCTCGCGCTCGCGGGCCTCGACGACCCGGCCGCCCGTGCCGAGCGCGTCATGTCGCTCGAGACCGCGCTCGCCGGCCACCACTGGGACAACGTGCGCAACCGCGACGCTCAGGCGACCTACAACCTGCGCACGTGGGCCGAGTGGGCCGGTGCGGCCGAGGGAGTCGCCCTCGACGCGTGGCGCGAGGGTTACGGGATTCCGGCGACGGCGCTCGCCGAGGTCGTCGTGCGCCAGCCCGACTACACCCCCGGCCTCGCGGCCGAGCTGACCGGGCGCCCGCTCGAGCAGTGGCAGGACTGGCTGCGCTGGTCGATCGTGCGGTCCTTCGCCCCCTACCTCTCGGCGGCGTTCGTCGAGGCGAACTTCGACTTCTACGGCCGCACCCTCACGGGAGCGCAGGAGCAGCGGGCGCGCTGGAAGCGCGGCGTCGGCCTCGTCGAAGGAGCGATGGGCGAGGCGGTCGGCGCCGCCTATGTCGAGCGGCACTTCCGCCCCGAGGCGAAGCAGGAGATGGACGCCCTCGTGGCGACGCTCGTGGAGGCCTATCGGCAGAGCATCACGACTCTCGAGTGGATGACCCCGGCCACGCGCGAGAAGGCTCTCGAGAAGCTCGAGCGCTTCACCCCCAAGATCGGCTACCCCGTGCGCTGGCGCGACTACGGCTCGTTGGAGATCTCACCAGACGATCTGCTCGCGAACGTGCGTGCGGCGGGCGAGTTCGAGTTCCAGCGCGAGCTCGGCAAGGTGGGCAAGCCCATCGACCGTGACGAATGGTTCATGACCCCGCAGACCGTCAACGCGTACTACAACCCCGGCATGAACGAGATCGTCTTCCCCGCTGCCATCCTGCAGTACCCCTTCTTCGACGCCGAGCGGGATGCTGCGGCCAACTTCGGCGCGATCGGCGCGGTCATCGGGCACGAGATCGGGCACGGCTTCGACGACCAGGGCTCGCGCTACGACGGCGACGGCCGGCTGCTCGACTGGTGGACGGAGGAGGATCGCGCCGCCTTCGAGAAGAGAACCGCCTCCCTCATCGGTCAGTACGACGCGCTCGAGCCGCGGGAGACCCCCGGCCACCACGTGAACGGCGCCCTCACCATCGGTGAGAACATCGGCGACCTCGGCGGTCTCGGCATCGCATGGAAGGCCTACCTGCTGTGGCTCGACGGCGCGGTGCCCCCGGTGATCGATGGCCTCACGGCAGCTCAGCGATTCTTCCTCTCCTGGGCCCAGGCGTGGCAGATCGCCATCCGGCCGGAGGAGGCACTGCGCCTGCTCTCCATCGACCCGCACTCTCCGAACGAGTTCCGCTGCAACCAGATCGTGCGCAACATCGACGCCTTCTACGATGCGTTCGACGTCACCCCCGCGGATGCTCTGTGGCTCGCCCCCGAGGAGCGCGTGACCATTTGGTAGATCTGCCCCTGACGCGCACGCCGGGAGCCCACGCGGGCTCCCCTCCGGCGGCGCGCCACCGGGCGGATCAGAGGGAGCCGGGGTTTCGAGCGTCGTACCGTGCCCTCGGGGCCGTCGCTCTCGAAGGTGCGAGGGTCTCGGTTGCCGTGAGCGATCTCGCGACAGGCGGGAGCGTCTTCGCCGTCGACGAGCGCATCGTCCTCCCCACCGCCTCCGTCGGCAAGATCCTGCTGCTCATCGAGGTGAGCGCGCGTCTCACGGAGCGCTCGGTCTCGGACTTCGCGATCATCGACCGCGTCGACGGCGACGCGGTGGCAGACAGCGGACTCTGGCGGCATCTGCAGGCGCCAGCCTTCCCGCTCGGCGATCTGGCGGCGCTCGTGGGGGCGACGAGCGACAATCTCGCGACGAACGCGCTGCTGCGCCAGATCGGCCTGCCGGCGGTGCGCGCGCGCTCGGAGAAGCTCGGGCTCGCCCGCACGGCGCTGCTCGATCGGGTGCGCGACGAACGCGGCCCCGACCACGCTCCGCAGCTCTCCGTGGGCTCGACCGCCGAACTCGCGTGGCTTTTCCACGCTCTCGCCCACGGCCACATCGTCGACGAGGAGACGAGTCAACGGGTGCTCGGGTGGCTCTCGCTCAATGCCGACCTCTCCCTCGTCGCGGGGTCGTTCGGGCGAGACCCGCTGGCGCACCGAGGCGTCGAGCACAACACCTGGATGGTCAACAAGACCGGCACGGACGCAGGCGTGCGCTCGGAGGCGGGTGTTCTGCGGGGCCCGCGCGCCGGGGTCTCCTACGCGGTGTCCGTGCACTTCGAGGACACCGACCTGGGTCGGCGACTGCGCGTGATCGACGCCCTGCGCACCTTCGGGCTCGACCTGCTCGAGTACGTGCACTGAGGTTTCATCATGCCTCTCCCCAGTCCTGGGGTAGACAAGTCTGTTCAGGCTGTCCCCCAAAGGGCGGACCGAGTAGTCTCCTATCGGCCTCGAACTGCGCCCACCCGACGTTGACGCAGGGTCGAGACACAACCCGAATATCTCAACCCGAACACCCGAACCCGACCGCTCCGGTCGGTGCCGATGATCTCCCCGGATCTCGGTGCCGTCGACTCGAGCAGCCGGAACCCGAAGCACCCTGCGCCGCGCACCCCCGCGGCGTGAGGCTCCAACCCCCCAGGAGCGCACCACCATGTCTCGTAAAGCAACCCGCCGTGCCGAACGTGCCACCTCGCTGCGTCGGCGCATCCTCGCCGGAGCCACCGCGGTCATCGTCGGCCTCGGACTCGCCGTAGGCGGCGTCACGCCCGCGATGGCCACGCCGCCGTCCTCATCGCTGCCGACGATCGCCGGAGTCACCTTCACCCAGGAGAACGGGCTCACGTGCGACAAGGCCGGTTATCAGAAGCCTGGGGCGATGAACGCGAGCAGCGGCACGTTCACCGCACCGTGGGGCTCTGCGACGTGGACCCAGAACGGAGCCTTCAACTGGACTCTCACGCCCGGCTATGACGTTGATTTCTGCGTGAAGGGGTCGACGATCGTCGCGGGCATCGACTCGAGCGCATATGACGGTTCCTCGTTCGACTTCAAGTCGCAGACGGGGCACGGCACCTCTCACGTCGGGTACCGCATTGTCTCGACACCGGAACCGACGATGATCGTCGACTGCGTCGAGATCAGCTACGAGACGCAGCGGCCGCTGAACGGCGCGGACCACATCAACGTCGACGTCGTGTACAACGGGGTCGAGGGTCAGATCAACCTCGAGATCAACGACAACAAGCTCGCGAACGGCGACCCGGACAGCACTTCCGGATTCCACGCATACCTCAAGTTCGCGGCCGCTTTCGGCATCGACGACGTGAAGATTCCCATCTCGCAGGAGGAGCTCGACTCGGGTGTTCTGCGATTCGAGTACGGGCAGTACTTCACCGGCACCTGGACGATCGAGTGGGTGCAGTTCAACAGCACGTACTTCAACCAGGATCGCGACGAGCTCGAGTTCGTCACGTGCGGCGACCTGCCCACGGACGAGCTCGTCGTGCCGACGGCCTCCATGCAGCAGCTGACGTGCGACACCGATGGCTCCTACACGCTCGGCGATGTCGAGGGCGTCGTCTGGTTCGTCTCGATCGACGGTGGCGAGTACGCCGAGACGCCGCACGGCACGTACCCCGTGACGAGCGCCCAGACCGTCGATGTGCGCGCTGAGACCTCCAGCGACGACTACGGCTTCGCGGCGGAGACGCAGACCGAGTGGACGTTCGGATTCCTGGAACCCACCGACTGCCCGGCGCCGCCCGAGTGCATCCCCGACGAGTACATCTCGTACACGTACGACGCCAGCACCAACTCGGGCGTCGTCACCGTCACCCAGCCCGCCGGTGACGACTACACCGACCAGCTGTGCGCGCCGCTCTACGTGACCGCAGCCGCGTGGGCCTTCAACAGCCCCACGTCCCTGTGAACGCAGACTCTCGTGGACTCCGAGGAGATCAACGACGGTGTCGCGATCACGGAGGTCGGCGAGTACGAGTACGGCATTCCGGTCGACTGCGGCCAGGGCGACATCTACGCTTCGCGCACCGCCTTCCCGAACCCCTCCCCGCTGCTCAACGGGCCCAACCAGCCCGCATGGCCCGAGGGCGTGACGCCGTGGGACTTCGAAGAGCGCTTCTTGCACAACATGGGGTTCGACGGCCCGAACCCGACCTACACCTACACCGATCCCGGGTGCAACGCGGAAACCCCGATCGCGCCGACCGTGAGCTACATCGTCGAGTGCGGAACATACGGCTCGATCTCTCTGCCTGACGACAACCCCTACGTCTCGTACACCGTCCGCAATGCGGACGGCGACATCGTCGACGTCGAGGCTGCTCGCGAGGGCGAGTTCACCGTCACCGCGCACGCCTCCTTCCCCTACATCCTGAAGGACTACCCCGAGGGCGGCTGGACCTACGACCTCGGCGAGTACGTCGAGTGCCCCGTGACCCCCACGGCCACGCCGACCCCTGAGACCTGCCTCGACGGCAACGGCACGATCGTCTTCGGAGACGTCGACGGCATCGCCAGCTACTCCGTGGAGGGCATCGAGGGCACCTTCGCTCCCGGCGCGACTCTCACGGGCCTCTCGGCCGACACCTACACCGTGACCGCTGTGGCCGAGGACGGCCTCGAGCTCGCCACCGGCTCCTCACCGTTCGACGTCGAGGTCACGTCCTCGACCGAGAACTGCGGCGTCGCGACTGCCTCAGTGGACACCACCGACCCGTCGTGCTTCAGCGGTGAGACGCTGGATGAGTCCGGATTCTCATTCTCCGACGGTGTCACCTGGTCGGTCATCGACGACGGGGCGACAAGCGGCGCCTTCGAGGTACTGTTCACGGCTCCCGAGGGCAGCCTGTTCAGCAACGGGACGCGGACCCTCATGGCCACCGGGGATCTTGCTCCGGCGCTCGGCGAGGACGAGTGCGTCCTGCCCGTGACGAATGCGTTCCTGGCCTTCACCGACGCCACGTGCCTCGAGTCGCAGGCACTCGACGTCGACGGCTTCCTGTTCGACTCCGAGCTCGCCTCGATCGACGAGACGACGGTGGAGGAGAACGGTGACTACACGGTCGTCTTCACGGCGGTCGGAGCCAACACGACGTTCGACCAGAGCCCCGACGTCGATGCGGAGGGCCGCGAGGTCTCGACGGACGGCAAGACGCTGACCTTCACGGGCACTCTCGAGGGTCCCAACGAGGAGCTGTGCGAGCAGCTGCCCGTCGTCGACCCGTTCGAGTACGTCGACACGTGCCTCACGGCGACCTACGCGCTCTATTTCGTCGAGGGCCTCACCTACTGGGTGACGGTCAATGACGACGAGCCCTTCGAGGTCGCCTTCGGCGAGAACGAGGTGTCGAAGACGTTCGCCGCGAACCCGGGCGACTACGTCCTCGCGACGCCGGTCGCTAACCCCGGCTATGTGCTCGCCCCCGACCAGCCGGCACCGCTCGAGCGCACGTTCAACACCTACCCGGACGGCTGCCAGCTGCCCGAGCTCGCCAACTGGCCGGCAAGCGCGACGGCGACCGACGAGGTCTGCACGCCCTTCGGCGTGACGAGCGGATCGATCACCGTGCAGTTCTCGACCGGTCCGGAGGAGAACCCGAACCCGGTGCGTTACTACCTCGCCTACGGCACGGACGCTGAGCAGGAACTCACCGCGGAGACCACCACGCTGCCCGACGGTGACTACGTCGTGACAGCCGTGCTCACCGATCCGGAGGACAGCCTCAACGATTCCGGCAGCGACCCCGTGAGCTTCCCCCTCACGATCGGGGCCGCTGACGAGAGCGACTGCGACCTGCCGACGCTCGCGATCACCGGGGCGAGCAACGCCGTGACCGGAGTCGGTATCGGCGCGGTCATCATCATCCTCGCGGGGCTCGGCTTCGTGCTTCGACGCCAGCTCGTGGAATAGCCCCGCGACCACAGCGCAGCCCGGCGTGCCGGACCGACCCGAAAACGGTCTGTCGCGCCGGGTTGCATCACCCCCACAACTGAATATCCCAGCAGTACCCGCTACAACCCACCCGAACCTCACACGCCGTACCCGACGCGCGAGGCTCCTCCTCACCCTTCAGGAGCAAAGATCATGAGAACTCGACAGCGTATCCTCGCGGCTGCGACGGCCACAGTCGTCGCACTCGGCATGAGTCTCGGCGGCGCTGGCGCCGCCTTCGCCGACCACAATGGCGGTGGAGCCACGGTCGATGACCTGCCTACCGTGACCGGTGTCACCCTCACCGACGACAACGGCCTGACGTGCGACGGCGCGGGTTACACCAAGCCCGACGCGATGAACGCGCCCTCGGGCACCTACTCCGCCGATTGGGGATCGGTGTCCTGGAACGGCGCGAGCTTCACGTGGACACTCAACGCCCAGTACGACGTGGACTTCTGCGTCAAGGGCTCGACCCTGGTCGCGGGCGTCGATACGTCGGCGTTCGCCGGTACGACCTACGACTTCTCGGCGCAGACGGGGCACGACATCTCACACACGGGCTTCCGCATCGTGTCGACTCCGCAGCCGACGCCGGTCACCCCGAGCGCGACGGCGACGCAGTACAGCTGCGTCGATGAGGCCGTGGCGGGCGGATACATCACGGTCGACCTCACCGTGCCGGGAGTCACTTACTCGATCGAGGACGAGTCGGGCAACCCCGTGGCGTTCGACGGGACCACCGGTCGTACCGCCGCTCTACCCGCTGGCGACTACACCGTCGCCGGCGTCGATGCGGACTCCGGTGATCTGTACACCGCGACGCCACTCAACCAGAACGCGACGATCAACGAGTTCACCGAGGACTGCACTGACCTGCCGACGTTCCCCAACTGGCCGGCATCGGTGACCGTGACCGATGAGGCGTGCGTCGACTACACGGTGACCGACGGCGCGATCAACGTCGTGTTCCCGGAGGGCTCGGAGGAGAACCCGAACCCGATCCGGTACTTCATCGACTACGAGGGTGAGGACGAGCAGGAGCTCACCCAGGAGTCGACGGTGGTGCCGGCGGGCAGTTATGTCGTCACTGCTGTGGTCACCGACCTCAATGACAGCGTCAACGACAGCGGTACGAGCGCGGAGTTCCCGGTCACGGTCGAGGGCGTCGACGCGGCGGCGTGCACTGATCTGCCCTCCTACCCGAATTGGCCGGCATCGGTGACGGTGACGGATGAGCAGTGCGTGCAGTTCTCCGTGACCGACGGCGCGATCAACGTCGTGTTCCCGGAGGGCTCGGAGGAGAACCCGAACCCGATCCGGTACTTCATCGACTACGAGGGTGAGGACGAGCAGGAGCTCACCCAGGAGTCGACGGTGGTGCCGGCGGGCAGTTATGTCGTCACTGCTGTGGTCACCGACCTCAATGACAGCGTCAACGACAGCGGTACGAGCGCGGAGTTCCCGGTCACGGTCGAGGGCGTCGACGCTGAGGAGTGCGACTTCGACTTCCCGACCTTCCCGAACTGGCCCGCCTCGGTCTCCACCACGGACGAGGTCTGCGGACCCTTCGACGTCGTGAGCGGCTCGATCACGGTCACGTTCCCGGCCGGGTCGGTCGAGAACCCCACGCCGGTGCGCTACTTCATCGACTACGAGGGTGAGAACGAGCAGGAGCTCACTGAGGAGACAACTCAGGTTCCCGCTGGCAGCTATGTCGTGACCGCCGTCGTGACGGACCCGAACGACAGCGTCAACGACAGTGGCACGAGCGACGTCTTCGCGGTCGCCGTAGCCGGTCAGGACGCCGACGAGTGCGGTGAGCTCGAGACGCTGGCCTACACGGGAGCGAGCGACCTCACGGGTGCCTTCGGGCTCGCGGCACTGCTCATCACCCTCACCGGCATGGGCATGGTCGTCGCACGCCGTCGCGTGGAGGCCTAGGAACAACGCCTAGCAGTCACTGACGCACAGCACCACGAACCGGGTGTCGCCCTCCAGGCGGCACCCGGTTCGTGCTGTCACGCTAGAGGCATGATCAGCACCGGACTCGCGAGGAGACTGCGCGACGCTGGGCTCTCCTGGACGCCCCGGTCGGGCGACCGATTCCACATCGACCGGCACGAGCTCGACGCCGACGTCTTCACGGTGAGCGAGCTCACGATCGAGGCGCACGACTACCCCTCCGGCACCGTGCTCGGCTTCAACGGCACGACCGAGTGGGCGCTCGACTCCGTCGACCTCGGCGACACCCTGTGGCTCCCCCACGAGGATCAGTTGCGCGACCTGCTGCGAACGGCCTTCCGCTCGCTCGAGGTCGTCGACGATGGCTACCGCGTGACGATCCAGCTCGATGGCGAGCTCACCGAGTTCGAGAGCGTCTCAGCGCCCGAGGCCTACGGCCTCGCCCTGCTCGCCCTGCTCGAGGGACTCCGCCCCTGAGGGCCGCGGCGCGCTTCGGGAGCGCTCCGCGCCCACCTCGAGACCGAACAGCGTCTCGACCGCGTCGGCCACCGCCTCTGCCCGCCCGGCGGCCGCGTGGCGTCGCGCCATGATCGACGGGGTGTGGAGGAACACGCTCGTGAGGTGACGCAGGGCCTCCTCGACCCTCCCGTCGTCACCGCGCGCTCGTGCGCGGGCGATCTCGCCGTCGACGAGCTCGAGAACGTGCTGGCGCAGCGCCACGACGGCGGGCTGGACGGCAGCGTCGGACACGAACGAGTGAGCGGCGGCATCGACGACGCCCCGGGCATCCTCTTCGGCGGACCAGTGGACGAGCGGCGCGTGCACGCGGATCGTCTCAAGGTCGAGAAGCGTCACCCCCTCGAGCTCGCCGACTGCCGCATCGACGTTGCGGGGCAGGCCCAGATCGACGATGAAGCACCGGGCGTCCGCAGGTACGTCCTCCACCCCGATCGACAGGCGCGCCGTGCAGGTCACGACGACATCAGCCCAGATGAGGGAAGCGCCCAGGTCGTTGGTGGGATCGCTGGCCGTGCGGGCCGCGAAGACCTGCGCGCGGCCGCTCGGCGAGTACACGCGGATGCGATCGGCGCCGCGTTCGCGCAGTGCGGCGACCGTCGTCGCCGCGTACTGGCCGGTGCCGACGAGCAGCACGTTCACGCCGCCCCAGTCGGAGAGGCGGCTGCCCACGAGGTCGAGCGCGAGCCGGGCGAGAGACCGACCGGTGCGGCTCGCATCGCCCTTGGCCCGCGCCGCTCGTGCGGTGCGCGTCGCCTCCTGGAAGGCCCGGTCGAGCGTGGGAGTGGTGGTGCCCGCCTCGCGCGCGAGCTGCGCCGAGCGCTTCACCTGACCGGCGATCTCCTCCTCGCCGACGGCGACCGACTCGAGACCGGCGGCAACCGAGAACAAGTGGTGCACGGCGCCGGCGCCGTCGAGAAGCTCGGCGTTCTGCGCTACCGCGGCCTCCTCCACACCGGCGAGCGATTCGAGTGCACCGAGCACCGAGCGCTGCGCGAGCTCGCGCGCGAGAAGATCGGGCGCGTCCACATCCAGGTAGACCTCGAGCCGATTGCACGTCGCGATCGACACCGCGCCGCGAATCGCGGGGTGCGCATCGTGCACCGACCGAGAGAGTTCGGCGGCGTCGACCGCGAGTCGTTCGAGGAGCTCGAACGACGTGTTGCGGTGGTGAGCGGTGATGCAGAGGAGCACGAGGACCCATCCTACGGCGCGTGAGCCGACGAACCCTGACATTCCCCCAGGGGGTATTGCCGAGGGTGCCTCAGAACAGCGAGTTCACACTCCAGGCCGCCTATCCTGGTCGGGTGCCTCTGCGCCCCACCCACCCCCTCGTCGACGGTCGCACGACCGATTCCGCCCTCGTACGCGCCTACCGCGGCGACCGACCGGAGCAAACCCCCGTGTGGTTCATGCGGCAGGCCGGGCGATCCCTGCCCGAGTACCGTGAGCTGCGCGCGCGCGGCGACATGCTGCAGGCGTGCCTGACGCCCGAGCTCGCGAGCGAGATCACCCTGCAGCCCGTGCGGCGCCACGGCGTCGACGCCGGCATCTTCTTCAGCGACATCGTCGTGCCCGTGCTGCTTGCCGGAGTCGAGGTGAGCATCGTCGCGGGGCGGGGGCCGGTGCTCGAGCATCCTGTGCGATCGGCCGCCGATGTGCTCGCGCTGCGCCCCCTCGACCCCGCCGCGCTCGACCCCGTGCGCGAGGCCGTCGCCCTCACCGTCGAGCAGCTCGGCGCCACGCCGCTCATCGGCTTCGCCGGCGCCCCCTTCACGCTCGCCTCGTACCTCATCGAGGGCGGACCCTCGAAGGACCAGATCAGGGCGCGTGCGCTCATGCACAGCGACCCGCACACGTGGGCGACGCTGCTCAACTGGTGCGCCGACGTCACGGGCATGTTCCTGCGTGCGCAGGTCGAGGCGGGCGCGAGCGCCGCGCAGCTCTTCGACTCCTGGGTCGGGTCGCTCTCGCGCGCCGACTACCAGCGCCGCGTCGCGCCGCACTCGAAGCGCGCCCTCGACCACCTGCGCGGGCTCGACGTGCCCCGCGTGCACTTCGGTCTCGGCACCGATCGCATCCTGCCGCAGATAGCCGCCCTCGGCGTCGACGCGATCGGCATCGACTGGCGGTTGCCGCTCGATGAGGCGAGCGCGGCGTTCGACCACGCGATGCCCCTGCAGGGCAACATCGACCCCGCCCTGCTCACCGCTCCGTGGAGCGTGCTCGCCGCGCACGCCGACGACGTGCTCGAGCGAGGCCGCCGCGCGCCCGCCCACGTGCTCAACCTCGGGCACGGCGTGCCCCCGGAGACCGACCCAGACACGCTCACGCGCCTCGTCGCCCACGTGCACGGCGACCGACCCGAGCATGACTGACCCGAGCCCCAGCGAGCGCGCTCCCGTCGCGGGGGCGCCGCCCGCCGCGATCGTCGTCGGCGCGGGTGTCGCGGGCCTCGTCGCCGCTCGCGAGCTCGTGCTGCAGGGCTTCACCGTGCGCGTTCTCGAGGCCGACGCGGTCGCCGGAGGCCAGGTGCGAGCCCACGAGGTCGCCGGCATCCGCCTCGATTCCGGCGCCGAATCGTTCGCGACGCGCGGTGGCATCGTGCGCGACTATCTCGCGAGACTCGACCTCGAGCACCGCATCGTGAGCCCGGACGACCGGGGGGCGTGGCTGCACAGCGCTGAAGACCGCGCGGCGCGGCTGCCCGCTGTGAGCCTCCTCGGCATCCCGTCCGCCCCGCTCGCGGCGGACGTCGTGAGCATCGTCGGGCGGCGCGATGCCTGGCGCGGGATGCTCGACACGGTGCTACCCGGGCCCGTCGGCGCGAAGTCCGCCACCGTCGGCGAGCTCGTGCGCCGCCGCATGGGTGACGGCATCCTCGAGAAGCTCGTCGCGCCCGTCGTCGAGGGCATCCACTCGCGGCACCCCGACGACCTCCCGCTCGGCGCCGTGCCCGGGCTCGCGCACCACCTCCTGCGAGAGAACTCGCTCGGCCGCGCCGTCGCCCGGCTGCGCATCGACGCCCCCGCGGGCAGTCTCGTCGCGGGCCTCGAGGGCGGCATGAGCGTGCTCGTGGAGGCGCTGCTCGCCGAACTCGACCGCTTCGGCGTGCCCGTGCACTACGGCACGCGAGTCGCCGAGGTGCACGACGATCGCGTCGTGCTCGCCACAGACGACCCGGATCACGACGGCGAGCAGCTCGAGGGGCGGGTCGTCGTCGCAGCACCCGGCCTCGTCGGCGCCGGTACGCGCACCGCGACCCACCTCGTGACGCTCGTCGTCGACGCTGATGCTCTCGGCGGCAGAGATGCTCTCGCCGAGGCGCCCCGCGGCACCGGCGTGCTCGTCGCCCGAGGCTCGAGCGTGCGCGCCCGAGCCCTCACGCACCTCACCGCGAAGTGGGAGTGGGTGCGCACAGCCGCCCACGGCCGTGAGGTGCTGCGCCTGAGCTACGAGCACGATGCGACCGTCGACCAGGCCCGCGAGGACGCGGGCAGACTGCTCGGCTTCGCTCTGCCCGCTGCGAGCATCGTCGGCTCGACGGTGACCACGTGGCACCGGGCCGGCCGCATCGAGGCGAGCGGGAGCATCCCGATCGTCGGTGAGCAGGTCGCCGGAACCGGGCTCGCCGCCATCATCGACCACACCCAGCGCACCATGAAGGAGCTGCAGCCGTGAGCGACACCCTCGCCTACACCCTCTACGTCGTCCTGCGACGGGATGCCGCCCGCCCCGCGAGCGGCGGCGGCGTCGCGCACGCCGTGGCCGCCGTCACCGAACGAGGAGTGACGGTGCGCGGCGTCTACGACGTGAGCGGCCTGCGCGCCGACGCCGACATCATGCTGTGGCTGCACGGCGCCGACCCCGAGGCGCTGCAGTCGGCGGTGCGGACCCTGCGCCGCGCCGAGCTGCTGAGCGGGCTTCTGCCGACGTGGAACGCCATGGGGGTGCACGTGCAGGCCGAGTTCAGCCGCAGCCACGCGCCCGCCTTCATGCTCGGCAAGGAGCCCAAGACCTGGCTGTGCGTGTACCCGTTCGTGCGGTCGTACGAGTGGTACCTGCTGCCCGACGAGGAGCGGCGCGACATGCTCGCCGAGCACGGCCGCAAAGGCAGCGCCTTCACCGGCGTGCTCGCCAACACGGTCGCGAGCTTCGCCCTCGGCGACTACGAGTGGCTGCTCGGTCTCGAGAGCGACGAGCTGCTCGACCTCGTCGACATGATGCGCGACCTCCGTTACACGGAGGCTCGCCGGCACGTGCGTGAAGAAGTGCCGTTCTACACCGGCCGCAGGCTCGACGATGCCGAGCTCGACGCCCAGATCCTGGAGGTTCTGCGATGACGCTGAGTTCATCGAACATCTCGAACAACGGTCTCGGACCGGACGGCAAGGCCGTGGTGGTCGACCTGGCCGACGGCCACTACGAGGGCGAGCAGTTCGCGCGCGCCGCGACCGACACGGCGCAGGCCTTCGCCGTGCCCGGGCGCGTCGAGGCGCCCGTCGCCTACGACGCCGTGATCCTCGCCGGCTTCGGCGGCCCCGAGGGTCAGGACGACGTCATCCCGTTCCTGCGCAACGTCACGCGCGGGCGCGGCATCCCCGACGAGCGCCTCGAGGAGGTCGCGCACCACTACCGCCACTTCGGCGGGGTGAGCCCCATCAACGAGCAGAACCGCCAGCTGCAGGCGGCGCTGCAGGCCGAGGCTGATCGTCGGGGCCTGGGGATGCCGATCTACTGGGGCAATCGCAACTGGGATCCCTATCTGCCCCAGGCCCTGCAGCAGGCCTTCGACGACGGCCACCGCACGATCCTCGGCCTCGCGACGAGCGCCTACAGCAGCTTCTCCAGCTGCCGCCAGTACCGCGAGGACTTCGCGAAGGCCCTCGACGCGACGGGCCTGTGGGGCCAGGTGCGCATCGACAAGGTGGCCCAGTTCTTCGATGCGCCCGGCTTCGTCGCCCCGTTCGTGACGGGCGTCGCGGATGCTCTGCGCGAGCTGCTCGCGGCCGGCACCGACCTCGCCGCGACGCGTGTGCTGTTCGCGACCCACAGCATCCCGACCACCGATGCCGAGCGCAGCGGCCCTCGAGATGTCGACTGGGGCGAGGGTGGCGCCTACGCGGCTCAGCACCTCGCCGTGAGCGAGGTCATCATGCAGCGGGCGCTCGCGACGCTCCGAGACGAGGGCGCCGACGTGCCTGAGGTCGAGTGGCAGCTCGTCTACCAGAGCCGGTCCGGCCCTCCCACGCAGCCCTGGCTCGAGCCCGACATCAACGACGCGATCGGCGAGCACGCTGCCGCGGGCGCGACGACGATCGTCATGGTGCCGGTCGGCTTCGTGAGCGACCACATGGAGGTCATGTGGGACCTCGACACGGAGGCGATGGAGACCTGCGAGGAGCACGGGGTGGCGGGCGTGCGCGTGCCGACTCCCGGCGTCGACCCCGTCTATGTGAGCGGGCTCGTCGACCTCATCGAGGAGCGCCTGCGGGGCACGCCGACCGTCGAGCGCGTTCGGGAGACGACCCTCGGGCCCTGGTACGACGTGTGCCGGCCGGGCTGCTGCGAGAACGTGCGCGCGGGCTACAAGCCCGCCATCTCGGGGTTGCAGCCGTGACGGCCGCCCCACCGCCGACACCCGACGTGGCGCCGATAAGGCTCGGCACTCGGGGCAGCGCCCTCGCCCTCGCGCAGTCGCAGCGCGTCGCCGACTCGATCGCGGCCCGTACGGGCCTCGAGGTCGAGCTCGTGACGATCACGACGCACGGCGACACCTCGCCAGAGCCGCTCGCGAGCATGGGCGGCGCTGGCGTGTTCGTCACCGCCGTGCGCGAGGCGCTCCTGGCGGGGGAGTGCGACGTCGTCGTGCACTCGCTCAAGGATCTGCCGACCACCCCGCATGGCGAGCTCGTCATCGGTGCGATGCCGAAGCGCGCGGATGCGCGGGACGCCGCGGTCGTCGGGGGCGGGGTTCCGCTCGCCGAGCTGGCGCCGGGCGCGCGAGTGGGCACGGGCTCACCGCGACGCCGCGCGCAACTGCGCCGCCGGTTCCCCGAGCTCGAGGTCGTCGAGCTGCGGGGCAACGTGGACACCCGGCTCGCGCGCGTCCTCGGCGACCGGGAGGGCGTGGCGGCCGACCTCGAGGCGGTCATCCTCGCCGCCGCGGGGCTCGAGCGTCTGGGCCGCGACGATGCCATCACCGAGCACCTGGGGATCGATGGCTGGCCGACCGCCCCGGGGCAGGGAGCCCTGGCGGTCGAGGTGCGTCGCGGCACGCGCGGCCCCCTCACCTCCGCCCTGCAGAGCCTCGACCACGGCCCCACGCGCACGGCCGTGGACGCCGAGCGGGCCGTGCTGCGCCTGCTCGAGGCGGGCTGCTCGGCGCCTCTCGGCGCCCACGCCTTCCTCGATGACGGCATGCTCTTCCTCGCCGCACGCGTGTACTCGCCCGAGACGGGCGAGCAGGTCTCGAGCGCGCATGCGCTGTACGTCGCCGACACGCGCACTCCCGGGGAGGACGCCGCTGCGCTCGTCGTCGATGAGCTGCTGCGGCAGGGTGCGGCCGACCTCGCGCCTCTCGGCGGTGCGCGATGAGCGGCCTCGGCCCGCGCATCCGCCCCCGCCGTCTGCGTGCGACGCCCGCTCTGCGCCGCCTCGTCGGCGAGACGGAGGTGGCAGCCCGGCGCCTGGTGCTGCCCGTCTTCGTGCGGGAGGGCCTGAACGCCCCGCAGCCGATCGGCTCGATGCCGGGCGTCGAGCAGCACAGCCTCGACAGCGTGCGCGCGCTCGCCGCCCGCGCGGCCGAGGCTGGGCTCGGTGGGCTCATGCTCTTCGGCGTTCCCTCGACGCGCGACGCGACGGGAACGGGAGCGACCGACCCGGACGGCATCCTCAATGTGGCGACGCGCGCCGTCGTCGCCGAGGTCGGCGACAGTCTCGTCGTGCAGACCGACCTGTGCCTCGACGAGTTCACCGACCACGGGCACTGCGGCGTGCTGGATGCTCAGGGCCGGGTCGACAACGATGCCACTCTCGAGCGCTACGCGGCCATGGCGATCGCGCAGGCCGAGGCGGGCAGCCAGCTGCTCGGCCTCAGCGGCATGATGGACGGCCAGACGCGCGTCGTACGCGACGCGCTCGACGCCGCGGGATACTCCGACACCGCAACGCTCGCCTACTCGGCCAAGTTCGCCTCGGCGTTCTACGGGCCCTTCCGCGATGCGGTCGAGTCGGCGTTGCAGGGTGATCGCCGCACCTATCAGCTCGACCCGGGCAACGGCCGCGAGGGCGTCCGCGAAGCGGCGCTCGACATCGACGAGGGCGCCGACATCGTGATGGTCAAGCCCGCGCTGCCGTACCTGGACGTACTGCGCCGCGTTGCCGACACCTCCCCGGTGCCCGTGTGGGCCTACATGGTCTCGGGGGAGTACGCCATGATCGCCGCTGCAGCGCAGAACGGCTGGATCGACGGCGACCGCGCTCAGCTCGAGGCGCTCACCTCGCTGCGCCGGGCCGGCGCGGACGCGACCCTCAGCTACGCGGCGCTCGACCTCGCCGAGAAGGGACTCCTGTCATGACCCGCTTCGTCTCCGGGCGCACCTCGGCCACGAACGCCGAGGCCTTCGAGCGCGCCCTCGCCGTCTCGCCGGGGGGTGTCAACTCGCCCGTGCGCGCGTTCGGCTTGGTGGGCGGCACCCCGCGCTTCCTCGCGAGCGGCCGCGGCCCGTACGTGACCGACATCGAGGGCACTCAGTACGTCGACCTCGTGGGGCAGTGGGGCCCGGCGCTGCTGGGCCACGCGCATCCCGATGTCATCGCGGCCGCCCATGCTGCCGTCGATCACGGCCTCGGGTTCGGGGCCGTCTCGACGGGAGAGGTCGACCTCGCCGAGCTCGTGCTCGATCGCCTCACCCTGACCGCCGCGGACGGCACCGAGCGCCGCGGTATCGAGAAGCTGCGCCTCACCTCGACGGGCACCGAAGCGACCATGACCGCGATCCGCCTGGCGCGCGGGGCGACCGGTCGGCCGCTGCTCGTGAAGTTCGCCGGCCACTACCACGGGCACTCCGATTCGCTGCTGTCGGAGGCGGGGTCGGGCATCGCGACGCTCGGCATTCCCGGGTCGGCGGGCATCACCCCCGAGACGGCCGCGCAGACGATCGTGATCCCCTACAACGACGAGGCGGCGCTCGCCGAGGTCTTCGCGACGCACGGTGATCGCATCGCGGCCGTCATCACGGAGGCGGCCGCCGCGAACATGGGGGTCGTGCCTCCGAAGCCGGGCTTCAACCGGCTCCTCGCCGACACGGCGCATGCTCACGGCGCCCTGCTCATCAGCGATGAGGTCATGACCGGGTTCCGCGCGACGGCCGCGGGCTGGTGGGGCCTCGAGGAGCGCGAGGGCACACCGTACGATGCCGACCTCACGACGTTCGGCAAGATCATCGGCGGCGGTCTGCCGCTCGCGGGTCTCGGCGGTCGCGCCGAGGTGCTCGACCTTCTCGCTCCGCTCGGGCCCGTCTACCAAGCAGGCACGCTGAGCGGCAATCCGGTCGCGGCGGCGACGGGCGCGGCGATGCTCGCGGGGGCCGACCCGGCCGTCTACGACCGGCTGACGAGCGCCGCGCGGCAGATCGGCGACGGCCTGTCGTCGGCTCTCGCCGCGGAGGGCGTCGTGCACACGGTGGCGTGGGCGGGCTCGCAGTTCTCGATCTTCTTCCGCGAGACGGCCCCGCAGAACTACGCCGAGGCCCAGGATCAGGAATCGTGGCGATACCCCGCCTTCTTCCACGGGATGCTCGACCACGGCGTCTCGTTGCCGCCGAGCGTCTTCGAGGCGTGGTTCGTCTCCGCCGCGCACGACGACGCGGCAGTCGCGCGCGTGCTCGAGGCGGCGGCCCCCGCTGCTCGGGCCGCCGCCTCGGCGTCGCGCTCCTGACCGGCGCCGCGCTCCTGATGGGCGTCGACAGACTGCCCCACCGCGCGCGGGCGCGTGTTCGCTACTCGAGCGCGGCGACCGCCGCGGCGAGCTGAGCGACGGTCTCGTCGAGGCCCCACGTGAGCGAGAGGGCCGAGGGGGGCGAGACGGAGGAGATGAACTCGGCGCCGACGATCGGCGCGATCGCCCCCGCCTGCACCTGCGGCATCGCCTGGGAGTATCCGGCGTCGAGGAAGGTGTCGACCTCCTCCTGGGTCGTGCCGTAGACGACGAGAACGTCGCTCGTGAGCTCGCTCAGCCGCTCGTGGGAGAGGGTGAATTAGAAGGGCGACTCGTCGGTGTCGAGCTCGTCGACGGCCGCGGCGTTGGTGAAGCCGAGGTCGAGCATGAACTCCACGCGGGGGTCCTCATCGGCGTAGACGTAGAATGTCGCCGCGCTGTCCCACACGGCGGCGAGGCTGACGCCCGCGAACTCGTGGTGCTCTGCGGCGGAGGCGGCGATCGCGTCCTCGATCCCGGTGAGCACGTCGTCGGCTTCCGCACGCAGGCCGAGTGCGTCGCCCGTGATGGTGATGACCTCGCGCCACGGCGTCGACCACGGCTGGTCGGGGAAGGCGACGACGGGAGCGATCTCGCTGAGCGTGGCGTACTGCTCCTCGGTGAGCCCCGAGTAGTGCGCGAGGATGACGTCGGGGTCGGCCGCGGCGATCTCCTCGAAGGGCACGTCCTCCCCGGTGTCGGGCAGCACCGTCGGCAACGGCTCTCCCGTCTCCTCGAGGGCCTCACGAATCCAGGGCAGCACGCCCTCTGCGTCTCCCGCGTAGGCCTGGAAGGGCATCGCGACGGGCGTGACGCCGAGGGCGATCGCGGCATCGGTCGTACCCCAGCCCCACGTGACGACGCGGTCGGGCTGCTCAGGGATCACGGTCTCGCCGTAGGCGTGCGCGATCGTCACGGGGAAGCTCGCGTCGCCGGGCGAGCCGTCCGGTACGTCGGCGGTCTCGGCGGCGCACCCGACGAGTGCGATGGTCGCGGCGGCGAGGCCGGCGAGGGCGGTGCGTCGCAGAGCGCGCAGGGGAGTGGGGGTCACGAAGGTCTCCTAGACAGGGCGAACGGGAGGGACGGTGCGCGGTCGCGCGGGTGGGCTCGAAGAGGGCCCGAAGCGACCATGCTTAGGTAAGGCTAACCTTATATCTAGCGAGCCTGCGCTGCAACCGCCCGCGGCAGCACGACCGGGCGGCCGGTATCCGGATCGGTCAAGAGGAGCGCCTCGATGCCGAACGCGCGCTGCAGCACGGCGGGCGTCATGGTCCTCTCGGCCGACCCCTGCGCCACGATCTCGCCGTCCGCCAGGACGACGACCTCGTCCGCGTAGCGGGCGGCGAGGGTCAGATCGTGCAGCACGACCACGACCGTCATGCCGCGCGCGACCTCCGCCCGCAGCACATCGAGCACCTCCGTCTGGTGGGCGATGTCGAGCGAGCTCGTCGGCTCATCGAGCAGCAGGATGCGGGGCTGCTGGGCGAGGGCCATGGCGATCCAGGCCCGCTGGCGCTGGCCGCCCGAGAGCTCGTCGACACGACGGCTCGCGAGCTCGGCAGCGTCGGTCGCGTCGAGGGCCGCAGCGACGACCGCGTCGTCATCACTGCGGTGCCCGCCGAAGATGCCGTGATGGGGGTAGCGGCCGCGCGCGACGAGGTCGGCGACGATGATGCCCTCGGGTGCGATCGGGCTCTGCGGCAGCACGCCCAGGATGCGGGCGAGCTCGCGCCCCCGCAGCTCGGTCACGTCGCGCCCCTCGACGAGCACGCGACCCGAGAGCGGTGTCATGAGCCTGCTGAGTCCGCGCAGAAGCGTCGACTTGCCGCTCGCGTTCGCGCCCACGAGCACGGTGAGCGAGCCGGGGGCGATCTCGAGATCGACGCCGCGCACGACGATGCGCTGGTCGTAGCCGAGGGTGAGCCTCTCGGCCCGCAGGGCGGGTGTCGTCATGTCTCCTCCATCATCGGGGCCCGGTCGCGGGTCGGGAGCCGAGCGCGCGATCGTGCGGATCCTCGTTCGCCGCGCACGAGGATCCACAGCAGGAACGGAGCGCCGAGCGCGCCCGTGGTGAGACCGACGGGCGGGCGCAGAGAGCCGGGAAGCAGATTCTGGCTCACGAGGTCGGCGGCGAGCACGATGAGGGCTCCGGTGAGTGCGGCCGTGGCGAGCGCGGGGCCGCGGCCGCGCATCCGGCGAGCGAGAGGGCCGGAGACGAACGCGACGAACGCGATCGGTCCCGTGACGGCGACCGCGATCGCGGCGAGGATGCTCGACCCCGCGATCGCGAGAACCCGAGTGGCGACGGGCCGACCGCCGAGCGCTCGCGCGGTGTCGTCGTCGAAGGCCTGCAGCGAGAGGGCGTGGGCGCCGAGCACGAGCGCGAGGACGACGACCGCGAGGGTCACCGCGAGCAGCAGCAGGTCGGAATCGCTCGGAGAGCCGACGCTGCCCACGAGCCAGAAGTAGGCCGACTCGGCCTGCACGAGCGAGGCGCGTGTGAGCGCGAACCCGAGCACCCCCTGGGCGAGGAAGGCTACGGCGATGCCGACCACGACGAAGCGCGCTCCGGCGACGCCGCGCCCGCTCGTGAGGAAGACCACCGCGGCGGCGCCCAGCGCGCCTCCGAGCGCCGCGCCGCTCACGGCCCAGCCACTCGCTCCCCCGGCGATCGCGAGCACGGCCGTGGCGCTCGCGCCACCCGTGATGCCGACGATGTCGGGGCTCGCGAGCGGATTGCGCACGACGGACTGCAGGAGGGCTCCAGCCAGGCCCAGAACCGCGCCGGCCAGGAGTGCGAGCAGCAGGCGCGGCAGGCGCAGCCCGAGCACGATGAAGCTCGAGCCGCCCACGTCGAGACCGAGGAGCGCGCCGGCGACCTCGGCGGGGGGCACGGTCACGGCGCCGGCCCCGAGGGCGACGACGCTGAGCGCCGTGAGGCACACGAGAAGAAGGAGCATCACGAGAAAGCCTCGACGGCGATCGTGCGAGCGGTGTCGCTCGAGCCCGCTCACACCGCCACCCGCGCAGACCGGACCAGGCCGATGAGAAGGGGGGCGCCGAGCACGGCGATGACGATGCCGACCTCGATCTCGGCCGGGGGAGCGACGACCCTGCCGAGCGTGTCGGCCACGAGCAGGGCGGCGGCGCCGACGAGGGCGGAGGTGGGCAGGAGGATGCCGTGGCGCGTACCGACGAGAGCGCGAGCGGCGTGCGCGGCGAGCAGACCGACGAAGACGAGCGGGCCGGCGAGCGCCGTCGCCGTGCCGCACAGCAGAACGATGCTCGCGAGGGCGAGCCCGCGCGTCGAGCGCAGCCGGAAGCCGAGCCCGCGCGCCACATCGTCGCCCAGGGCGAGCGCGTCGAGGGGCCGCGCGAGGAGGGCGGCGAGGATGCCCCCGAGCAGGAGGAGAGGCAGGAGGGCGGTCGCGAGCTCGAGGTCGCGGGCCGTGAGCGAACCCACCGTCCAGAAGCGATACCGATCGAGGGCCGCGGGGTCGCTCAGCAGCACGAGCGTCGTGAGCGAGGTCAGCCCCGCCGTGACGGCGGCGCCGGCGACGACGAGCACGGCCGGAGTCGTGAGCGAACGGGTCGACGCGGCGACGATGGCGATGAGCACCGAGGCCAGGAGAGCGCCGAGCAGGGCACCGGTGGCGATGCCGAGCGGCGAGACCACGCTGAGCATGGAGATCGCGACGACGACGGCGAAGGACGCGCCCGCGTTCACGCCGAGCAGTCCAGGGTCGGCGATCGGGTTGCGCGTGACGCCCTGCATGACCGCTCCGGCGAGACCCAGCGCGGCACCGGCGGCGAGACCGATGAGGGTGCGGGGGATGCGCAGCTCGACGATGACGATGGCATCGACCTCCGCTGCGCCGAGGCCGGTCGCGTCGAGCACCGCTCCCTCGAACGCGGAGGCGAGGATCACGTCCACGAGCGTGAGCGGGTCGATCGCGCGCGCGCCGATGGCGAGGCTCGCGAGAACGGCGAGCACGACGACGGCGCCGGCGATCGCGGTGCCAGCCGTCCGCGGCGCGAGCCGGCGGACGGTCACTGGGCTTCGGAGCGACCGTCGCGCCAGTAGCCCATGAAGGCAACGTTGCGACGATCGACGCCGATGTCGCTCACGAGGTGCCGGCGAAGAGACTTCACGGTCGAGGCCTCCCCGGCGATCCAGGCGCAGAAGTCTCCCGTGCTGGGGTCGACCGGGGAGTCCCAGAGCAGCTCCGCGTCGACATCGATATCGTCCAGCTGCTGCGGGGCGAGGGAGACCGCGCTCGCGAGCTCGGCGGTGTGGCGGGGCAGCCAGGCGCGCACGGCGCGCTCGAGCAGCTCGCCGCGCGGAGCGATCGCTTCGAAGCCGTGCGCGGTCTCGCAGCCAGCGTCGCGCGCGAGCCAGGCGACGCGAGAGATGCCGCGAGGGACGAGCGAGAGGATGTCGGCGCTCGAGGGCACCTCGATGAACGCCTGCGCCGTGATGCGGGGGTCGAGCGATTCGATGATCGAGCAGATGGCCGGAGCGGCCGTCTCGTCACCGGCGAGCAGCACGTGCCGGGCCGAGCCCGGTCGCCAGTCGATTCCGACGGTCGGGTCGGCAGTGCGCGCATCCGGGCCGACGATGATGACCTCGTCTCCCACCGTCGCGCGGCGCAGCCAGCTCGCGGCGGGGCCGTCCCTGTGGCCCGACGTGGCGGGGTGCAGCACCATGTCGACATCGAGCTCGCGTCGCTCGGGCCGGATGGCGCGCACCGTGTATGTACGGAAAGGACTGCGGTCAGCAGCGGGCAGCGCTCGCCAGCGGGCGTACCAGCTGCCCTCGCGCACGACGCGCTCATCGTCGGCGCCCACGTCGCACAGGCCCCCGTCGGCGGAGGGAAGGATGAGCTTGATGCGCTGATCGAGCCCTGTCGTGCCGAAGACCTCGAAGTCGGGCCCGGTGAAGGTCACGCGACGGAAGCTGGGGCTCAGCGGCAGCACGCGAGCGACCGTAGCGCGGTACGGACGGTAGGCCGGCCAGGCGACCGCGGTGCGCTCAGGTGAGGTAAGCATTGCCTAAGTATGCACGCGACCCGCGCGTCGGCGCCAGCCGTGCCGTCCTGGGAATCCCCTCCGTATTCCCCGACGGGCACGGGTCGGGCGGCACTACGCTGGAGACCCGCGGACGCTCCACATCCGTGCCCATCGCAGAAGGAGGAGCCATGAGAGGCAAGATCCTGTTCGCCGCTGGACTCGGCGTCGGCTACGTACTCGGCACTCGCGCGGGACGCGAGCGCTATGAGCAGATCAAGACCGCGTCTGCGCGGCTCTGGAACGACCCCCGCGTGCAGGAGCGAGTCGAGCAGGCCGAGGACTTCGTGAAGGACAAGGCGCCCGAGGTCGCCGGCTTCGTCTCCGACGGCGCCAAGAAGATCGTCGGGGGCATCACGGGTCGCAGCGCGAAGCCGAGCAGCTCGCGCTCGAGCGGCGCCAAGAAGTCGGGCTCGACCTCGAGCGGCAGGACGAGCTCCACTGGGAAAGCCTCGTCCGCGAAGAGCTCGTCGGCGAAGAGCTCCACCGCCAAGGGCTCCGGCTCGACCACGAACTCCTGATCGGCGGTACACGATGACCACTCCTCCTGAAGGACGCTCCCGTCGAGGACTGATCTCGCTCATCGCGGACGTTCCTCGGCTCATCATCGAGCTGCTGCAGGCCGAGATCGAATCGTTCAAGGCAGAGATCACGAGCAAGCTCAAGTCAGCGGGCATGGGCGCCGGGCTGCTGGTCGGCGCCGGCGTGTTCGCGTTCTTCGCGGCGCTCGTGCTCACCGCAGCCGGCGTGCTCGCCCTGGCACTCGTCGTTCCGGCCTGGGCCGCGGCCCTCATCGTCGGCGGGATCCTGCTCGTGCTCGCGGCGCTCATCGGCCTCGTCGGGTACGGGCAGCTCAAGCGCGGCGTTCCCCCCACCCCCACCGAGACCATCGACAGCGTGAAGGAAGACGTCCGCGCGATCCGCGGACTCAGGAAGCGAGGAAACTCATGAGCGACACCGTCAAGAACACCGTCGACGCGGCGAAGGACAACGTCAAGAGCACCGTTTCGGCCACCCGCGCGCAGCTCGAGCAGACGCTAGACGCGATCGACGAGAAGTTCGACGTCAAGAAGCGGAGCACCGAGGTGGCGCAGCGCGCGCAGGCCTCCTACGAGTCGAACCCGGTCCCCTGGGTCATCGGAGCGACCGCTGCCGCGGTCGTCGTGGTCGGGCTCGTCGCGTGGGCGATCTTCAGCGACGACTGAGCGCCTCCGGGAGCGCCGCGCCTGCTGCCCGGTGCGATCACGGAACCTCTGCGCGTCGACCGGGCGTTCATGGCTCGATTATGCGTCTGCGCTCGAGCGGGTCATCATTAACCTGATGTCCTCACCCACAGACATGGCGATCGACCGCACGCCCACGGGCGCGCTGCCGGTCATCAAGCCGTTGCTCGGCTGGCGCGTGCTCGTGCCCCGCGGCGGCAAGTGGGGAGACGGCATCGCCGCCCAGCTGCGGTCGCTCGGGGCATCTCCCGTGATCGCACCGCTCATCAACTTCGCGGGCGCCGATGATCAGGACGCCCTCAACGCCGAACTCGACGCGCTGCGCGCGGGAGAGTACGGCTGGCTCGTCGTGACGAGCGCCACGACCGTGGACGTGCTGCTCGGCCAGGGCGTGCGCCTGCCCGAGGGAACACGCGTCGCGGCGGTCGGCGAAACCACCGCGCACGCCCTGCAGCTCGCCGGGTACCCGGTCGACTTCGTGCCGAGCGACCACTCGGCTCGCGGCCTCGTCAAGGAATGGCCCGACCCGCGCGGCGCCCGCGTGCTCGTTCCCCAGTCGGAGATTGCGGAGCCCACGCTTGTGAGCGGGCTGCGCGACCGTGGCATCGATGCCCGCTTCGTGAGCGCCTACCGCACCGTCGGGGTCGCGGCACCCGCCGAGCTCGTCACCGAGATCGCGGAGGGCCGCATCAACGGACTGCTCGTGAGCTCGGGCAGCGTGGCCCGGCAGATCGCGGAGCAGTTCGCGCCCCTGCCCGAGTGCACCGTCGTGGCCTGCATCGGCCCCCGCACGGCGTTCGACGCGCGCGCCGCGGGTCTCTCTGTGCACCGCATCGCCGAAGAGCGGTCGAGCAGCGCGCTCGTACGTGCCCTCGCCGACTACGCGATGGATCCGGACGACCGCTGCCCGCCCGTCGTGCCCTGACCGGCGACATCGACTCTCATCCCAGCGGCACGGACCCCCCGAACAGGAGTGCCCCGATCGCCACGAGCGGTGGTGCCCCCTGCACGACGGCGGCACGCCACAGTCGCGGCACGGTCACCACGAGAGTGAGGGCGGCGAGCAGCATGACCGCGCACCCGGCCACGAGCACAGCGGCGCCGATCGCGCCCTGCTCGGCTCCGGCGCGCTCGCCCCATGGTGCGGCGAGTATGAGCACGACTCCGGCTCCCACGACCAGCGCGAGGCCGAGATTGTAGACGCCCTGGTTGCGGGCGAAGACCCGCAAGGGCGCCGAGTCGTCGCTCGGGCGCACCCCGAACAGTCGGCGCACGGATGGCCGCGTGAACAGCACGCTCTCGAGAACGAAGATCGCGATGTGCACCGCGACGGCGAGGCCCGCGGCGATCACACTCACCGTGAGACCGGCGATCATCCGGATGCTCCGCGCACCTCGACCGCGATGCGACCTCGCACGCGGCCAGCCAGGAGGTCCTCGGCGGCGGACTGCGCCTGATCGAGCGTGACGTCGGTCACGACGCCGTCGATGACCTCGGCGTCGAGGTCGCGCGCGAGCCTCTGCCAGGCGCGCTCGCGCAACGGGGTCGGGCAGTGCACCGAGTTGATGCCCGCGAGCGTCACGGCGCGCAGGATGAACGGCATGACCGTCGTGGGCAGATCGGTGCCACCGGCGAGCCCGCAGGCCGCGACGGTACCGCCCTGCCGCGTTCGGCTCAGCACGCTCGCCAGAGTGCGCCCGCCCACCGAGTCGATCGCGGCACTGAAGGTCTGCGTGTCGAGCGGGCGGCTCTCACGGTCGAGCTCGTCGCGGTCGATGATCTCTGACGCTCCCAGATGCCGCAGCTGCTGCGCGTGCTCGGGGCGGCCCGAGGACGCGATGACGGTCGCACCGGCGCGGGCGAGCAGGGCGATCGCGAAGGAGCCGACGCCGCCGCTCGCACCCGTCACGAGCACGGAGTCCAGGTCGGCGCGATGGTCCTCCACGCTGAGAACGGCCAGCATCGCGGTGAAGCCGGCCGTGCCGATGCCGGCCGCCTGCCGATCGGTGAGACTGTCGGGCACGGCGACGAGCGCGCCTCCCGACACGCGGGCGTGCTCGGCCAGGCCGCCGTGGTGGGTCTCGCCGGCACCGTCGCCGTTGAGCAGCACACGGTCGCCGATGCTCCAGCGCTCGTCGTCGCTCGCGCTGACCCGCCCCACGAGGTCGATGCCCGGCACGAGCGGATCGATGCGCATGACTCCCGGGTTGCCGGTGAAGGCGAGCGCATCCTTGTAGTTGATGCCCGACCACGTGACGTCGACGGTGACGTCACCCGCCCCCAGGTCGCCCACGTCGTCGAGCAGGCGGGCGTCGACTCCGTCGTCGCCTCGCGTGAGCTGCCAACCGCGCGTCATGCGCCCACCCTATGCGCGCACGGCGTCGCCGCGCGAGGGCGGGGCCGGTGGTGGAGCGGCGGTTCAGCCGAAGAGCATCGCCGCTTCGTCGTAGCGCGACTGCGGCACGGTCTTGAGGGTGCCGAGGGCCTCGGCGAACGGCACCGTCACGATCTCCGTGCTGCGCAGCGCGACCATGCGACCCCAGTCACCGTTGGTCACGGCGTTCACCGCGGCCATGCCCAGTCGCGTCGCGAGAACGCGGTCGAAGGCGCTAGGGGTGCCGCCGCGCTGAATGTGACCGAGCGTCGTGGCGCGCGTCTCGATGCCCGTGCGCTCCTCGATGAGGGGGGCGATGAGCTCGCCGATGCCGCCCAGGCGCGGGCGGCCGAAGGCGTCGAGCCCTCGCTCCGAATGCGGATCGTCCATCGAGTCGAGAGTGAAGCCCTCCGCGACGACGACGAGAGGCGCGCGGCCGCGCGACGCGGCGCTCGTGACCCACTGCGAGATCTGCTCCATGCTCGTGCGCTGCTCGGGAATGAGGATCGCGTGCGCGCCGGATGCCATGCCCGAGTGCAGGGCGATCCACCCGACGTGGCGCCCCATGACCTCGGCGACCATGCACCTGCTGTGGGCATCCCCCGTCGTACGGAGGCGATCCATCGCCTCCGTCGCGATCTGCACGGCCGTGTCGAAGCCGAACGTGTAGTCGGTCGCGTCGAGGTCGTTGTCCACCGTCTTCGGCACGCCCACGATGCGGATGCCGGCGTCGGTCAGCCGCTTCGCCGCCGCGAGCGTGCCCTCTCCGCCGATCGCGATGATCGCGTCGATGCCGAGATCGGTCATGACCTCGTTCACCCGGTCCACCCCTCCGCGCCCCTCGAAGGGGTTCGTGCGCGACGTACCGAGGATCGTGCCGCCCTGCTTGCTGATGCCCTTGACCTCGTTGCGGCCGAGCGGCATGGTGTCAGCCTCGATGAGCCCGCGCCAGCCGTCTCGCAGACCGATGAAGTCGTGCCCGTGCACCGTCTGGCCGATCAGCACGGCCCCGCGGATGACCGCGTTGAGGCCGGGGGCATCGCCACCGCTCGTGAGCATTCCGATTCTCATGCGTTCTATCTTGGTGCCTCCGCGGGGATGAGCGGAAACGCGCGTGCCCGACCTCCGCATGGCTTCTTCTGCGCGACACCCTCTGCCGGTAGAGTTCGCGCGACGGTGAGCCCGCCCGGGTTCGCCCCCACCCTGTTAGGAGCCCCGCATGACCGAGCCCACGCCCTACAGTTCCGCCCCCGCCGAGAACCCCGCCGACTACCCCGGCAAGACTCTCGGCATCGTCGCCCTCGTCCTCGCGTTCCTCTTCACTCTCCTCGGCCTCATCCTCGGCATCGTCGCCAACAACCAGTCGAAGGCTGCGGGCTACGCCAACCCCTTCGCCAAGTGGGCGATCATCCTGAGCATCATCTTCCTCGTCATCGGTCTCATCGTCGGCATCATCGTGGCCGTGACGAGCGCCGCGCTCTTCAGCACCGTCGGCTACTACTAGACCGCACAGCTCCGGGAGGGGGCGGCGGGATGCGCACCGCGCATTCAGCCGCCCCCTTTACCGTGACGCCATGACCACCGAACCAGGCCTGCTCGAGCTCGGCGACGAGCAGTACGTGCTCCTCACGACGACGCGGCGCTCGGGCGTCGACGTGCCCACGCCCGTGTGGGTGGCCCGCGACGGCGACGCCCTCATCGTGACCACCGGCGCCGACTCAGGCAAGGTCAAGCGCATTCGCCACACGCCGCGCGTGACGCTGCAGGGCTGCGACCGATCAGGTGGGCCGCACGAGGATGCGCGGGTCGTCTCCGCCCACGCCACCATTCTCGACGACGACGCGGCGCGCGAGCGGCTCGACGAGGTGTTCCTCGAGAAGTACGGGGCGCAGTACCGCGCCATCCGCGCCCACGGCCGCGTGCGCGGGCGCTCCCGCTCGGCGTCGGTCGTCGTGCGCATCATGGAGTCGTGACGCTGAGGGCTCGGGGAGCGGAGGGTGCGGAGGCCGGGGCGGCGCTCGACTACTGCCCCGAGCATCCCCTCGATCTCGCCAGCACCCTCTCGCCCCTCCAGCGCGGTCGCGGCGACCCGACCTCGCAGTGGATGCCCGACGGCAGCGTCTGGCGCACGCAGCGCACACCGCGCGGGGCCGCGACTCTGCACCTCGAGTCTCGACGTGTCGCCCCCGGGAAGACCGTCGTGCGCGCACGCGCCTGGGGCCCCGGCGCCGAGTGGAGTCTCGCCCACGTGCCCGCACTGCTCGGGGACGGTGACGACCCCGAGTCGCTCGACCTCGCGGCAGCGGCCGCTCGGCCCGTGCCGGGGTGGCCGGCCTCGGCCGTCGCGGCACTCGCCTCCGTGCAGCGCCGCCGCCCGGGAGTGCGGCTCACCCGCACCGAGCTCGTGCTCGAGGCGGCCGTGCCCGCCGTGCTCGAGCAGAAGGTCACGGGCGTGGAAGCCCGGCGGGCGTGGCGCCGGCTGCTGCTGCAGCACGGCGAGGTGCCGCCCGGCCCCGCACCGGAGGGAATGCGGGTCGTGCCGACGCCGGAAGGGTGGCGGAGCATCCCGGACCACGACTGGCACCGCGCGGGAGTCGGCCCGCAGCGCATGCGCACCATTCGCCGCGTCGCGGCCGTCGCCTCGGCCCTCGACCGCACGCTCGACCTCGGCCGGGGAGGCCCCGCGGTCGTCGCCGCGCTCACGTCGATACCGGGCGTGGGCATCTGGACGGCGGCCGAGATCACGCAGCGCGCGCACGGCGACCCCGATGCGGTGAGTGTCGGCGATGCCCATCTCAGCCACGTCGTCGGCCACTACGTGACGGGCGAGCGCACCGACGACGACGGCATGCTCGCGCTGCTCGCCCCCTTCAGCGGGCAGCGGCAGCGCGTTGTGCGACTCATCACGCTGAGCGGGGTCACGGGGCCGCGATTCGGGCCGAAAGCCACCATCGAAGACCACCGCGCGCGCTGAGCGCCTACGCTCCAGGCGTGAACAAGATCCTCCGCCTGCTGCGCGTCATGCTCGCCGCCCGTCGCCGCCCGCCGCTCGCCCCCACCGACGTCGGCACCGTGCGGTTCCGCGTGCTGCCGAGCGACCTCGACGTGCAGGGCCACATGAACAACGGCGTCTACCTCTCCCTCATGGATCTCGGCCGCATGGACCTCATGGTGCGGTCGGGCGTGTGGCGCGAGCTCAGCACGCGCGGCTACTACCCCGTCGTCGTGAGCTCGACCATCACCTACCGGCGCTCGCTCGACCCATGGCAGCGCTACGAGATCGAGAGCCGCATCGTCGGCATCGATGACATCGCCGGGTATGTCGAGCAGCGATTCGTGCGCGACGGCGAGATCTGCGCACGCGGGGTCATCAAGGCGCGGTTCCTCAAGAAGAGCGGCGGCATCGTGCCGATCCCCGAGCTCGCCGAGCTGTTCGGGCTCGACCCCGACAACCACCCGCTGCCCGACTGGCTCGCCGAGTGGAGCCGCAGCATGACGCTGCCGCCGCGTCGCGAGGCCACGCCGAGCGTCTGGGAATAGGCCGGGAAGCGGCTACAGCACGGGCCGGGTGCTCCGCTAGCGTTCCGGCATGACCGACTCGCGCCGCCCCCGTTCCGTGTACAGCGTGGGGGAGGAGCCCGAGGTGCAGGCCTCCCTCGCGAACGAGCGCACGGCTCTCTCCTGGATCCGCACCGGCATGGCGCTCGTCGCCGGCGGTGTCGCCCTCGCGACGCTCGCGAGCTTCGGCGAGCTGCCCGTCATCATCCTCGCGATCGCGGCGCTCTCGAGTCTCGGCGGTGCGGCGCTCGCCGTGTGGGCGCTCGTCTCCTGGCACCGCTCGGAGAAGGCGCTGCGTCTGCGGGAACCGCTGCCCGCTCCCGCGGCACTCCCGTGGCTCGTCGGCGGTGTCATAGCCGTCGCCCTGGTGCTCGCCGCCTTCGCCGCCTTCCAGGCGCTCGAGTCGGCGACGTGAACGCGGCCGCGCGCGCACCCGTCGACCGCACGAGCCTCTCCTGGCAGCGCACGGAGGCCCACTCGACGCTCGTCGCCCTGTTCGCCGCGATCACGGCGGTGCGACTCGGCGAGCCCGCCGTGGCCATCGCGGCCGGCGCGCTCATCCTCGCGGCCGTCATCGTCGCCGCGTCGACCCCGCGCGTGCACCGCTCGACGGCCGAGCGCCGTGACCCGTGGTCGCTCATGGTGCGCACGGCTGCCGTCGTCGTGCTGAGCGCCGTGGTCGCCGCCGTTCTGCTCGTGGCCGTGCAGCTCGACGCCTGAGCCGCGACTCGGTCGAGCGGCGGTCAGGGGGAGGCGGGGGTGAGGGCGCGCGCGAGCAGCTCGCGCACCGCGACGATCGCGGGCCGCGACGCCGCCGCCGTGCGCGTCGACGTGAAGAGGGTGCGGTGCGGGTCGCCGTCGAGGGTCACGAGCTCGACCGTCGGCGGGCGACCGCCCCACACGAGGTCGGGCAGCAGGGCGACCGCGTGCCCGGCCTCCACGAGGCGGATGTGCGCCTGCAGGTCGGCGGTCTCGAAGCGCACGTCCGGTTCGAACCCGGCCAGGCGGCACGACTGCTCGGCCCAGTGGCGGCTCGCTGTTCCGCGCGGTTCCATGACCCAGGCGTGCTCGGCCGCCTCCGCCAGCGAGCGGATGGCGCGCCCCGACGGGGCGCGCGAGACCCCCGCCGCGGGCACCCCGAGGCGCAGCGCGTCACGGCCCAGCGGCACGCGGTCGAGCTCGCGCCGCAGGGGAGCGGCGTGGGCGGGGTACTCCTCGGCGATCACGAGGTCGAACTCGCGCGCCCACACCTCGTCGAGCGCGCTCTCGGGCTCGCGCTGCGTGATCTCCAGCCGCACGCGGGGGTGCTCCTCGGCGAGGAGGGAGAGGGCTTGCGGCACGATGCCGAGCGCCGCCGACTGGAACACCGCGAGCCGCACCGTGCCCGTGACCTCCTGCGTCGAGGGCACGAGCGAGGCCTCGAGCCGCTCCATGTCGTCGAGCAGCCGGCTCGCGCCCGCGACGAGCAGCTCGGCCTGCGGCGTGAGCTGCACGCGTCGCCCCGTGCGCTCGAGAAGCGTCACGCCCGCTTCGCGCTCCAGCAGGCTCAGCTGCTGCGAGATCGTCGACGGGCTGTAGGAGAGAGCTCGCGCGACGGCGTGCAGCGTGCCGCGGCGGTGCACCTCCCGCAGCAGGCTCAAGCGGCGCAGGTCGAGCATGGGCGGCCTTCCGTCGTCCGAAAGAGTGCTGTTCGAGCATCCCGAACAAAACTGTACGCGTATCATCGCTTTTCCTGCACGACTCCAGGGCGCAGACTGGGGGCATGAGCGTCGACAGCACCGCACCCAGCACCCCCACCGCCCTCGCCGACCCTGCCGTCGAGCTCGTGCGCGACTGGCTCGGCCAGACCGAGGGCGTGACGCCCGACGCGAGCGCCACGCGCCTCGCCGGGCTGCTGCAGGACCCGCTCGGGCTCGAGTTCGCCCTCGGCTTCGTCGATCGCGTCGCCCGCCCCGACGACCTGCGCGTCGCCGCCCGCAACCTCGAGCAGCTCAGCCAGCGCATTCCGCGATTCCTGCCCTGGCACCTGCGGTTCCTCATCCGCCTCGGCGGCGGCTTCGCGCCCCTCCTGCCCTGGCCCATCGTGCCCATCGCGCGGCGCGTGCTGCGCGGCATGGTCGGGCACCTCATCATCGACGCCACACCCAGCCGCCTCGGGCGCACCCTGCAGAAGCTGCGCGGCGACGGCGACCAGCTCAACATCAACCTGCTCGGCGAGGCCGTCCTCGGCGACGCGGAAGCGGACCGGCGCCTCGAGGGCATCCGCGAGCTCGTCGACCGCGACGACGTCGACTACGTCTCCGTCAAGGTCTCCGCGATCGTCAGCCAGCTCTCCATGTGGTCCTTCGACGAGACCGTCGACCGCGTCGTCGACCGCCTCGTGCCGCTCTACGAGGCCGCCGCGCTCGGCGTGCGCCCCACCTTCCTCAACCTCGACATGGAGGAGTTCCGCGACCTCGACCTCACCATGGAGGTCTTCGAGCGTCTCCTCGACCGCGCCACCCTGCGCCAGTACGAGGCCGGCATCGTGCTGCAGGCCTACCTGCCCGAAGCGCTCCCCGCGCTCGAGCGCCTCACCGCGTGGGCCCAGGCCCGCCGAGCCGCGGGAGGCGCCGGCATCAAGGTGCGCGTCGTCAAGGGAGCCAACCTCGCCATGGAGCGCGTCGACGCGGCCGTGCACGGCTGGCCCGTCGCGGTGCTGCCCAGCAAGCAGGCGAGCGACACCAACTACAAGCGCGTGCTCGACCACGCCTTCCACCCCGACCGCGTCGACGCCGTGCGCATCGGCGTCGCCGGCCACAACCTCTTCGACATCGCGTGGGCGCACCTGCTCGCCGACTCCCGCGGGGTGAGCGACCGCGTCGAGTTCGAGATGCTGCTCGGCATGGCTCCCGACCAGGCCGACGCCGTGCGCCGCACCGTCGGGCACCTCCTGCTCTACACGCCCGTCGTGCACCCTCGCGACTTCGAGTCGGCCATCAGCTACCTCATCCGCCGGCTGGAGGAGAACGCGAGCACCGAGAACTTCATGAGCGGCGTCTTCGAGCTCGTCGACGATGCGCGCATCTTCGCTCGAGAGGAAGGCCGATTCCGCGCGGCGCTCGACGACCTCGCCGCGGCACCCGGGGCGCCTCAGGTGCACCGGGTGCAGAACCGGCTCGAGGATGCTCCGCACACGCAGCCCGGGAGCGCCGGCGTGCACGAGGGCGCTGGAGTTCGAGAGGGCTTCGACAACGAGCCAGACACCGACCCCGCGCTGCCCGCCAACCGGGAGTGGGGCCGCGCGGTGCTCCGCGCCGCCGCGGCGGGGCTCGAGAACGGCCGGCTGCCCGGCTCGGAGCTCGTGCAGCAGGCTGCGGTCGCCGAGGTGGGCGCGCTGGAACGCATCGTGAGCGAGGCCCGCAGCGCAGCATCCGGATGGGCCGATCGCGGCGCCGGCGGGCGCGCGGAGATTCTGCACGCCGCGGGCCGGATGCTCGCCTCGCGCCGCGCGGAGCTTCTCGAGGTCATGGTCGCCGAAGCCGGCAAGACCCTCGCCGAAGGCGACCCCGAGATCAGCGAGGCGATCGACTTCGCCCACTACTACGCCGAGAGCGCGCACGACCTCGCCCGCATCGACGACGCCCGCTTCGAGCCGGCCCGCCTGACCGTCGTCGCGCCGCCGTGGAACTTCCCCGTCGCGATCCCCGCCGGCAGCACGCTCGCGGCGCTCGCCGCGGGCAGCTCGGTCATCATAAAGCCCGCCCCTCAGGTGCGGCACTGCGCCGCCGTCATGGTGCAGGCGCTGTGGGATGCAGGAGTGCCGCGCGAGGTGCTGCGCTTCGTCGACGTGCCCGAGAACGAGGTCGGGCGGGCGCTCATGAGCCACCCGAGCGTCGACCGTCTTGTGCTGACCGGAGCGTGGGAGACCGCGGCGCTGTTCCGGTCGTGGCGCAGCGACCTGCCGATTCTCGCCGAGACGAGCGGCAAGAACGCGATCGTGATCACACCGTCGGCCGACGTCGACCTCGCCGTCGCCGACCTCGCCAAGAGCGCCTTCGGGCACGCCGGGCAGAAGTGCTCGGCCGCCTCGCTCGCGATCCTCGTCGGCTCCGTCGCCGACTCCGACCGCTTCGAGCGCCAGCTCGTCGACGCCGTCATGACCATGAAGGTGGGGGCGTCGACCGACCCGACGACGATCGTCGGCCCGCTCGTCGAGCCCGCTCAGGGCAAGCTGCTGCGCGCGCTCACGACGCTCGACGACGGGGAGTCGTGGCTCATCGAGCCGCGCCAGCTCGACGACGAGGGCCGCAGCTGGAGCCCCGGCGTGCGCCGCGGCGTCACCGGCGGCAGCGAGTTCCACACGACCGAGTACTTCGGGCCCGTGCTCGGCATCATGCGCGCGCGCTCGCTCGACGAGGCGATCGCGTTGCAGAACGCGACATCGTTCGGCCTCACGGCGGGCCTGCACTCGCTCGATGTCGACGAGGTCGACCACTGGCTCGAGCACGTCGAGGCGGGCAACCTCTACATCAACCGCGGCATCACGGGCGCGATCGTGCGCCGGCAGCCGTTCGGCGGCTGGAAGCGCTCGAGCGTCGGCGGCTCCACCAAGGCGGGCGGGCCCAGCTACGTCATGGGCTTCGGCACGTGGCACCCCGTCGCGCGCGAGCCGAAGCAGAACCTCAGCGTGCGCGGCTTGCACGACGGAGTGCGGCGCCTGCTCGAGGCGGCTCAGCCGGCCCTCGACTTCGTCGGCTTCGACGCTGCTCGCGCGGGAGCGCTGAGCGACCAGGCCGCGTGGGAGGACGAGTTCGGCCTCGGCCGCGACGACTCGCAGCTCGGCGTCGAGCGCAACGTGCTGCGCTACCGCCGCACCGACGTCACCGTGCGGGCCGCCGAGGGTGCCCCCGTCGTCGGGCTCGTGCGCGTGCTGCTCGCCGCCGCGCGGGTCGGCGCCCACGTGCAGCTGAGCAGCGCGGCGCCCATTCCGGCGCGCCTGCTCGCCGCGATTGAAGCCGGCGAGTCGCGCCTGCGGGTGACCTCGGTCGCGATCGAGAGCGATAGCGCGTTCAGCGCGCGCGTCGTCCAGGAGCGGCCCGCGCGCATCCGGCTCATCGGCAGTGACGGCACGGTCGTCGCTGCTGCTGATGCCGGCACGGATGCGCCTCGCGCTCGCCCCGCCCTCGAGGTCGCGCGCGAGCTGCATGCGGCCCTCGGCGGAGACCCCGACGTTGCGATCTGGTCGAACCCGGTCACAGTCTCGGGCCGCGTCGAGCTGCTGCCGTTCCTGCGCGAGCAAGCCGTGTCGCTCACCGCGCACCGGTTCGGCAACCCCTACCCGGCGATGGGCGAGCTGGAGTTCTAGGGTTCGAGCAGCGCTAGGTGCGCAGTGCCGCGTCGATGAGTGCGCGGGCGTGATCGTCGGCGACGCCGAGGCGTCGTACCGTCTCGACATAAGCGGTCGCCGCCTGCTGAGCTGCGCGCTCGGTCGCGTCACCATGCGGGGAGACGACCGTGCCGTTGCGACCGCGCGTCTCGACGACGCCGTCGGCCTCGAGCTCGCGGTAGGCACGGGCGACCGTGTTCACGGCCAGGCCGAGGTCTTCCGCGAGGCGCCGCACGGGCGGCAGTTTCGCGCCCGGCGCGAGCGCTCCGCTCGCGACGGCATCCCGCACCTGCACGCGGATCTGCTCGTACGGCGGCGTCGCCGACTCTGTGCTGACCGTGACGAGCATGGGCTGAGACTACTGCGGGTGGATCGCGAACTCGGGCCAGAGCGTGCGCTGCACGTGGCGCTCGGGGGAGCGCACGAGCACGAGCGCCACCGTCACCAGCAGCAGGACGAAGCTCGCGTAGGCGCTCACGTTGATCCAGATCGTGGAGGCGACGGCGGAGTCGTCGGGAACTGCCGTGCCGATCACCATGAGCGCGCTCAAGCCGGCGACGCCTCCGACGTATGCGATCGCCCAGTGCAGGTCACGCAGGCTCTGCGCGGTCAGCGCGTCGCTCCACGCGAGCGCCGCGGCATCTCCGAGCAGCGCGCGGCGTCGGGCGAGGCGATCGGCGATCGCGGGGAGGGTGAGGTACAGCGCGCCTGCGGCGAGACCCAGGAAAGCAAGAGGCGCCGCGGACAGGGCGAGCGACTCAGGGGCGTCAGCGAGCGGTAGCGAGAGGACGACGAGCAGCAGCGCGGGGAGTGCGACCGCGACGCACGCGGCGACGGCGGCCATGCGTCGCTCGGCCGGAGCGACGAGGTCGGCGAGGCTGATCGGTGTCACGCGAGCGACAACGGCCCGCGAGGGCATCGACCGCCGTGCGAGCATCCCGCCGACGATGGCGCCCACCTGCGTTCCGAGGAAGGCGAGGCCGAAGCTGAGCGGACCTGTGGCGAGCCCGAGGCTTGGGGGCGGGAACTCCCACGGCCGCACGAGCATCAGGACCGACGTCAGGCCGACGAGACCTCCCAGTACGCCGCCCCGCACCCGCATAGCGAGCTGATGCTCGAGCGCGGGCCGTAGCTCCTCGGGCACGACGAGGTTCGCCCGCAGCGCGTGGCGGTTCACGAGCCGCTCGCGCGTCGCGGGGCGCCACGTGCGCACGAAGGTCAGGGCGAGGAAGGTCAGGACGGCGACGCCGCCCGCCGCCAACGCCACGAGCATGCCGGTGAAGAAGACCTCGCTCGGGATCTCCACGACGGTGGTGCTCGTGCCCCCGCGGTCGATGATGTGCGTTCCTGCTGTCATGGGCTCCCCTCGACCCCGCGATTGTAGCAATACAAACGTGGGTGAGTCGAGGGCAGCGCCTGCTCCCTACGCGCGCGGCGCGTGCCGCTCGAGGAACCCGTACACCTCGGTCTGGTCGACCCCGGGGAACGACTCCGTCGGCAGGGCGGCGAGCAGGGAGGAGTGGATGCGCGCCTGGGGCCGTGCGGCGCCGCTCCAGCGCTCGGCGAGCGGCGCCGGCGCCTGCCGGCAGCACGCCGGGTCCGGGCAGCTCGACTCCCCACGACGACTCGTCTCGCGGCCACGGAACCACTTGACGTGCGCGAATGGCGTGCCGACCGAGATCGAGAACTCGCCGGCCGAGCCCGACTCGATGCGCGAGGTGCACCAGTAGGTACCCGTGGGCTTGTCCGTGTACTGGTGGTACGCGCTGAAGCGGTCGGGCTCGTCGAACACCGTGCGCGCCGACCACTTGCGGCACACGAGCTGCCCCTCGACCGCGCCCAGGGCATCCTTTGGAAACTGCACCGCATCGTTCTCGTACGCCTTCGACAGCACGCCGGCCGGGGACACCTTGAGGAAGTGCACGGGGATCCCTAAGTGCTCGGTGGCGAGATTCGTGAAGCGGTGGGCAGCCGTCTCGTAGGTGACGGCGAAGGCGTCGCGCAGGTCTTCGACGGCGAGCTCGCGGCGCTCCTTCGCCCGCTGCAGGAAGGCGACCGCGTCGCCCTCGGGGATCATGAGCGCGGCAGCGAGGTAGTTCGACTCGACGCGCTGGGTGAGGAACTCGGCGTAGTCGCGCGGTTCCGGGCGCCCCAGCACGTGGCCGGCGAGAGCCTGCAGCAGGTTCGCGCGTGGGTCGCGGCCCGGCGCGTTCGAGACGGGCAGATAGATGCGGCCGTTCTCGAGGTCGGTGATCGACCGGGTCGAGCTCGGCAGGTCGCTCACGTAGTGCAGCGCGAAGCCGAGGTGGCTCGCGAGCTCGGCGGCGAGGCGCTGCGAGAGCGGCCCGCCCTCGTGCCCGATCTTCCGCAGCAGGTCGGCCGCGATCGTCTCGAGCTCGCCGAAGTAGTTGCCGCGCGCCCGCATCGACTGCCGCAGTTCGGCGTTGGCCCGCCGGGCCTCCTCCGGCGTCGCCGCACGCTCGACGTGCACGCGCTGCAGCTCGTCATGAAGGGCGAGCACCGTCTCGATCGCCTCGTCACTGAGCGACTTGCGCACGGGCAGCGGCGGGATGCTCAGGGCCGAGAACAGCGGACCCTCCTGCGCTCGCGCCAGAGCGATCTCGAGCGCCGCGCGGCGACTGGGCGGCGTGGGCGTCAGCAGCTCGTCGAGCGTGACGCCGACGGCGCGGGCGACCGACTGCAGCTCGCTGAGCTTCGCCTCGCGCTTGCCGTTCTCGAGGCTCGACATGTGCGAGGTGGCCACCCCGACAGAGCTCGCGAGGTCGGCGAGCGTGAGCTGGGCATCCGATCGCAATTGCCGGATGCGCTTGCCGAGGGTCAACGAATCGATCACCTCTTCAGCCTGGGCCGAGAGCAGGGGCGTTGGGGTCATGCCGAGAGCCTGACACCGCGAGGTTTTCAGCGCAACTGAAATAGCGGGGTATTTCAGTGCTTCGGGGCGGGTGCGGAGGGTTGTTCTTCGCCCAGTGTTGCTTCCACACCGACCCACTCGTCACGAGGAGCACACCATGAGCACGCAGAGCCCGTCACAGCAGCGCGCAGGAGACCAGACGCAGACCGCCGCTGAGCTCGAGGCCAGCTGGAAGACCGACGCGCGCTGGGACGGCGTGCGCCGCGATTACACCGCCGAGGACGTCATCGAGCTGCGCGGCCCCGTGCGCGAGGAGCGCACGCTCGCCCGCCGCGGCGCCGAGAAGCTGTGGGAGCAGATTCAGGCCAACACCGACAACCCCGAGGAGTGGACCTACGCCCTCGGTGCTCTCACCGGCAACCAGGCCGTGCAGCAGGTGCGCGCGGGGCTCAAAGCCATCTACCTGAGCGGCTGGCAGGTAGCCGCCGACGCCAACCTGTCGGGCCAGACCTACCCCGACCAGAGCCTCTACCCGGCCAACTCGGTGCCCGCCGTCGTGCGCCGCATCAACAACGCGCTGCTCAGGGCTGGGCAGATCGAGCAGGACGGGCGCGACTGGATGGCGCCCATCGTCGCCGACGCCGAAGCCGGCTTCGGCGGACCGCTCAACGCCTACGAGCTCATGCAAAGCATGATCGAGGCCGGAGCGGCCGGGGTGCACTGGGAGGACCAGCTCGCGAGCGAGAAGAAGTGCGGCCACATGGGCGGCAAGGTGCTCGTGCCCACGAGCCAGCACATCCGCACGCTGCAGGCCGCGCGCCTCGCGGCCGATGTGAGCGACGTGCCGAGCATCATCATCGCCCGCACCGACTCGCTCGCCGCGAACCTGCTGACGAGCGACGTCGACGAGCGCGACCAGCCGTTCCTCACCGGCGGCCGCACCGCCGAGGGCTTCTACAGCGTGGAGCCCGGCATCGGTCCGGTGCTCGCCCGTGGCCACGCCTACGCCGAGTACGCCGACCTGCTCTGGGTCGAGTCGAGCGAGCCCGACCTCGAGCTCGCGCGCACGTTTGCGGAGAGCATCCACGCCGAGTTCCCCGGCAAGAAGCTGGCATACAACTGCTCGCCGTCGTTCAACTGGAAGCGCCACCTCGATGACGACACCATCGCGAAGTTCCAGCGCGAACTGTCGGCGATGGGCTACGCGTTCCAGTTCATCACCCTGGCCGGCTTCCACTCGCTCAACCACGGCATGTTCGAGCTTGCGAGCGGGTACCGCGACCGTCAGATGAGCGCCTATGTCGAGCTGCAGGAGGCCGAGTTCGCCTCCGAGGCTCACGGCTACACCGCCACCAAGCACCAGCGCGAAGTGGGCACCGGCTACTTCGACCGCATCGCGACGGCCCTCAACCCGGCCAGCGCGACCCTCGCTCTCGTGGGCTCGACCGAGTCCGAGCAGTTCCACTAGACAGCGCTTCCTGTTCGCTCACTCGGGCGCACGACCGTTCCACACGGTGTGTCGCACGCGACACAGCGGGTTCCGCATCCGAAAGCCCGAATGAGCGAACACCACCACCGCACTTCTGGACCAGTACTTCCCTGAGAGGACGAGCATCATGACCACACTGAGCATCACCGGGCCGATGCGGCCCCGGTACGACGAGATCCTGACGCCGGAGGCGCTGCAGTTCCTCGCCGAGCTGCACCACCGCTTCGCGGGCGAGCGGCACGACCGCCTCGCCGAGCGCATGCAGGTGCGCTACGACCTGGGCAATGGGCGCGACCTTCGCTTCCTGCCGCACACGGCGAGCATCCGCGAGGATGCGTCGTGGCGCGTCGCCGGGGCCGGCCCCGGCCTCGAGGACCGACGGGTCGAGATCACGGGCCCGTGCGACCCGAAGATGACGATCAACGCCCTCAACTCAGGAGCCAACGTGTGGCTCGCCGATTTGGAGGACGCCACGAGTCCGACGTGGGGGAACATCGTCGAGGGGCAGCTCTCGCTCTTCGACGCGATCCGCGGGCGGCTCACCCACACCAACGCGGAAGGCAAGACCTACGAGGTGACGGCCGAGCGCACGCCGACGATCGTCATGCGGCCGCGCGGCTGGCACCTCGTGGAGAAGCACATCGAGCACGTCGACCGCAACGGCCTGCGCCTGGCGGCGAGTGCGAGCCTCGTCGACTTCGGGCTCTACCTCTTCCACAACGCGCACGAGCTCATCGCGCGCGGCCGCGGCCCGTACTTCTACCTGCCGAAACTCGAGAACCACCGCGAGGCGCGGCTGTGGAACGACGTCTTCACCTTCAGCGAGGAGCGCCTCGGGCTGCCGCACGGCACGATCCGCGCGACGGTGCTCATCGAGACGTTCGGCGCCGCGTTCGAGATGGACGAGATCCTCTACGAGCTGCGCGACCACTGCGCCGGCCTCAACGCCGGCCGCTGGGACTACGTCTTCTCGATCATCAAGAACTACCGCGGACGGGGCCAGTGGTTCGTGCTGCCCGACCGGGACCGCATCCTCATGACCCTGCCCTTCATGCGCGCCTACACCGAGCTGCTCGTGCAGACCTGCCACAAGCGGGGCGCGCACGCGATCGGCGGCATGAGCGCGTTCATCCCGAACCGACGCGACCCCGAAGTCACCGAGCGGGCGCTCGAGCGCGTCGCCGCCGACAAGCTGCGCGAGGCGAGCGACGGCTTCGACGGCTCGTGGGTGGCACACCCCGACCTGATCCCCGTGGCGCGCGCCGAGTTCGACGCCGTCCTGGGCGGTCGGCCGAACCAGCTCGACCGCCAGCGCGACGACGTGCACGTGACGGCGCGCGACCTGCTCGACATCCGCTCGGCCGGTGGCGAGGTGACGCTCGCGGGAGTGCGCGCCAACATCTCCATCACGGTGCGCTACCTGGAGTCCTGGCTGCGCGGCATCGGCGCGGCGGCGATCGACAACCTCATGGAGGATGCCGCTACCGCGGAGATCAGCCGCTCGCAGCTGTGGCAGTGGATCCACCAGGACCACCTGACGACCGAGGGCGAGCCCGTGAGCAAGCAGCTCGTCGAGCGTCTGCTGCGGGAGATCATGGCCGAGCTGCCCACCCCCGAAGGGCACAAGCTCGCCGAGGCGGAGGACGTGTTCCGCACCGTGACGCTGCAGGAGGACTTCCCGACCTTTCTCACGGTGCCCGCCTACACGCGGTACCTCGTGGAGCAGGCCGAGCGTGAGGAGCGGGTCGATGTGGTGACGGTCGCCGCGTAGCGCCTACCCGAGCCGGCCAGCCCGGCGGGTCAGTCGAGGTTCTCGGCCGCGGCCCGCTCGTCGGGGTGGTTCGGCGTCCAGCCGTACCAGCCGTCGTCGGTCGGGATCACCGTCCACTCGCCGCACGCGAACGCGCTATCGGTGTACGGGCTCGGGGCGCCGTCGAGAGCGAACGTGGGGCCCGAGAGCCGCTCGGTCTCGATGCAGACCGCCGGGTCCAGAGCGGTCGAGCTCGTCGCGAGGAGGGTCGCGGGCGCAGCATCCGGAGTCTCGCGGATGCGGATGCCGGTCGCGTCCTCGGGAAGCCACGGGGCCGACTTCTCCCAGTCGGCGACGAGGTCGGCGGTCGACGAGAACTCGCTCGCCTTCTCGTTCTGGAGGGAGTCGGCGATCGCGCAGCCCGTGAGCGCAGTAGCCGAGGCGAGGGCGAGAGCGGAGAGGATGATGATGCGTGACGTGGTCATGCGTCCATTGAGCCGCACGGCCGGGGTCGCGCGCTTCCCCCGGAGGAACCGACCGGACTGGTCCGAGGAATGAACTCCACCGGTCCTCGTGGACCGGAGCGACTCAGCGCGCCGTCAGTCCTGCACGCGGTCGACGAGCCTCGAGAGGATGATCGCGCTGCGGGTGTGGTCGACGTTGGGGGCCACGCGAACCCGCTCCAGGGCATCCTCGAGGCTCTGAATGTCACGCGAGCGGATGCGCACGATCGCGTCAGCCTCGCCCGTCACGGTGCCGGCATCGATCACCTCGGGCACGGTCGAGAGGATGCGCCTCAACTCGTCCGGCGCGACCGTGCCGCGGCAGAAGAGCTCCACATACGCCTCGACGGCGAGCCCGTCGACAGCAGGGTCGACCTGCACCGTGAAGGCGCGGATCACCTTGTCGGCGACGAGCTTGTCGACGCGGCGTTTAACTGCGGAGGCCGAGAGCCCGACGACGTCCCCGATGTCGCCGTAGCCCGCGCGGGCGTTCTGGCGCAACTGGTCGATGATGCGGTAGTCGATGGCGTCCACACCCCCAGAGTACGGCGATTAGCTGCGTGGAGCGACACGATGATGCAGAAAAGTTGCGCTCAGCGATTGACAGCGCCGTTCGGTTGCGTGTGACACTGGACGGGTGACTCTGACCCCGACGAACGACCCCGCTGCGGCGCGCACGCCCGCCCGCACGGCCAGCACGCGCACCGTGCTCATGTGCCGCCCCGACTATTTCACGGTGAGCTACCGGATCAACCCGTGGATGTTCCCCGAGAACCCCACCAACACGACCCTCGCCGTCGAGCAGTGGGAGCGCCTGTACGCGATCTACATCGAGCTCGGGTTCGAGGTGCACCTCATCGACCCCATCGAGGGGCTACCCGACATGGTCTACTCGGCCAACGGCGGCTTCACCCTCGACGGCATCGCCTACGGCGCCAAGTTCACCTACGACGAGCGCGCGGCCGAAGGCCCCGCCTACCTGGCGTGGCTCGCCGAGCAGGGCTTCACCCCGCACGCGGCGGCCGAAGTCAACGAGGGCGAGGGCGACATGCTGCTCGTCGGCGACGTCATCCTCGCCGGCACCGGCTTTCGCACCTCGACCGCGAGCCACCGCGAACTCGCCGAGACGGTCGGCCGCGACGTCGTCAGCCTGACCCTCGTCGACCCCGAGTTCTACCACCTCGACACGGCGATCGCCGTGCTCGACCCCGACCCGGCGCCGGGTCAGCAGGCGAACATCGCCTACCTGCCGAAGGCCTTCGACGAGGCCTCGCAGGCGATTCTGCGCGAGCGCTACCCCGACGCGATCATCGCGACCGAAGAGGACGCGGCCGTGCTCGGCCTCAACTCCTTCAGCGACGGCCTGCACGTCGTCATCGCGAGCCGCGCCACCGACTTCGACCGACAGCTGCGCGAGCGCGGCTACGAACCCATCGGCGTCGACCTCAGCGAGCTGCTGCTCGGGGGCGGCGGCGTGAAGTGCTGCACCTTGGAGCTGCGACGATGATGACCCCCACCACGACCACCGCCCACGACGCCGGCGAGGCGCTCATCGCGATCGAGGACGAGCGGCTCGCCCACAACTACCACCCCCTGCCCGTCGTCGTGGAGCGGGGCGAGGGCGCCTGGGTCACCGACGTGAACGGCAAGCGCTACCTCGACTGCCTTGCGGCCTATTCGGCGGTGAACTTCGGCCACGGGCATCCCGATCTTCTGGCGGCCGCCCGCGACCAGCTCGAGCGCATCACGCTCACGAGCCGCGCCTTCCACAACGACCGCCTCGGTCCGTTCGCCGAAGCGCTCGCGCGACTGGCCGGGGTCGACCGCGTGCTGCCCATGAACACGGGAGCCGAAGCCGTCGAGTCGGCGATCAAGCTCGCACGCGCGTGGGGCTACCGCGTGAAGGGCGTGCCCGAGGGCGCCGCCGAGATCATCGTCATGAGCGGCAACTTCCACGGCCGCACGACGACGATCGTGAGCTTCTCCGACGACCCGACCTCCCGCGACGGGTTCGCGCCGTTCACGCCCGGCTTCGTGGCGGTTCCCTACGGGGATGCGGCCGCTCTCGAGGAGGCCATCACCGACAACACGGTCGCGGTTCTCGTAGAGCCCATTCAGGGCGAGGCGGGCGTCGTCGTGCCGCCGGCCGACTACCTGCCGAGCATGCGCCGCATCACCGCGGAGCACAACGTGCTCATGATCGCCGACGAGATCCAGTCGGGCCTCGGCCGCACGGGTGCGACGTTCCAGTGCGACAACACCGGGGTCATCCCCGACCTGTACGTGCTCGGCAAGGCGCTCGGCGGCGGCATCGTCCCCGTGAGCGCGGTCATCGGGCGCGGCGACGTCATCGGCGTGCTGCACCCGGGCGAGCACGGATCCACGTTCGGCGGCAACCCGCTTGCCGCCGCCGTCGGCCACGCCGTCGTGACGCTGCTCGAGACCGGGGAGATGCAGGAGCGCTCGCGCGTGCTCGGCGAGCACCTGCACGCACGGCTCGAGGCGCTCATCGGCCGCGGCGTTCTCGCGGTGCGCGGCGCCGGGCTGTGGGCCGGCATCGACATCGACCCGTCGCTCGCGACCGGGCGCCAGGTGTGCGAGGCGCTGCTCGCGCGGGGCGTGCTCGCGAAGGACACGCACGGCTCGACGATCCGGCTCGCGCCGCCCATCGTCGTGTCGAAGGAGGACCTCGATTGGGGTCTCGACCAGCTCGAGGCGGTGCTCGCCGAGTTCGCGTGAGGGGTGCGCGAGCCGCGCATCCGTCGCCGTGTGCATGTGCCCCACGGAGCTCGCACGTCCTCGCGCCTCGCCCCGCGTGCTCGCGCCGCGTGCTCGAGGGGCCTAGACTTGCCGCAAACGGGGTCTATCCGCCACGGCAAGCGCCCTTTCGTGCCAGATCTGGCACGAAACGGTGAGTTGGGCGTGAGACTCGGCGTGGAGTGGCGCCTAGCGTGAAGTTAGCCTAACCTAACTTCTGGCAGCGTCGCCGAGTCCCGTTTCCCTTCGCACTCTCTGGAGTTTCATCCCCATGCGCTCATCGCGTTCCTTCTCCCTGCTCGCCCTCGCCGCGAGCGCCGCCCTGCTCGCCGGCTGCGCCGCCAACCCCGGCACGGAGCCGGCCGAGCCCGGCGGAGAGCCGACCGCCGACGGTGCCTTCACGCTCTACTCGGGCCGCGACGAGGAGCTCATCCAGCCGCTCATCGACCTCTTCGAGGAGCAGTCGGGCATCGAGGTCGACGTGCGCTACGGCAACACCGCTGAGCTCGGCGCGCTGCTGCTCGAGGAGGGCGAGGCGACCCCCGCCCGCGTCTTCCTCTCCCAGGATGCCGGAGCGCTCGGCGCCCTCAGCCAGGCCGGACTCTTTGCGACCCTGCCCGACGACATCGCCGACGCTGTGCCCGCGGGCTTCACCTCCACCGACGACAGCTGGGTCGGCGTCACCGGCCGGGCCCGCGTCGTCGTCTACGACGGCGACGAGCTTACGGCGGACGACCTGCCCGACACGGTCGTCGAGTACGTCGAGCCCGAGTGGGCCGGCCGGCTCGGCCTGCCGCCGGGCAACGCGAGCTTCCAGTCCTTCGTCACGGCGCTGCGCGTCATCGAGGGCGAGCAGGCCGCCGAGGAGTGGGTCGAGGCGCTCGCCGGCAACGACCTGCAGATCTTCGAGAACAACACCGCGACGCTCACGGCCGTGAACGAGGGCACCCTCGACGTCGGGCTCATCAACCACTACTACTGGTTCCGTCAGGCCGCCGAGGTCGGCGCCGAGAACATGCGTGCGCAGCTGAAGTTCCTCGCGGCGGGCGACGCGGGCTCGATCGTCAACGTCACCGGTGCGGGCATCCTCAGCGCCGCGGCCGAGGACGCCGACGCCCTCGAGTTCGTGCGCTTCCTCGTCTCGGAGGAGGCGCAGGCCTACTTCGTCGAGCAGACCTTCGAGTACCCGCTGCTGCCCGGTGTCGACGCGCCCGAAGGCCTGCCCGCGCTCGACTCGCTCGTCAACCCCGCACTCGACCTGAGCGACCTCGACGACCTGTCGACGACGCAGCAGCTGCTCGCCGAGTACGGCCTCATCTAGTGCCGAGGCTCTCACTGACCCGCATCTTCAGCCGAGGGTGATGCACTAGACGCATGATCATCGCGCCGGAGGCAGTCGAGCCGCCCCGGCGGCCCGCGCCCGTGACCGCTCCGGCGGCACCGGGTCGGCCGCCGGGGCTGCTCGTCGTCGCGGCGGGGGTGGCGGCGGCGGCAGCCGCCATCCCGCTCGTGTACCTCGTGGTGCGGGCCACCGGGGGCGGCTTCGAGGCGATGCTCGACGTGCTCGCCCGGCCGCGCGTGCTCGAGTACGCGGCGAACTCGCTGGGGCTCGCGGCCGCCGTGACGCTCAGCGCGCTCGTGCTGGGTACGGGGACGGCGGTCGTGCTGAGCAGACTGCGCGTGCCCTTCCCGCGCGCCTGGCTGCTCGTCTCGTCGTTGCCTCTCGCGGTGCCCTCCTACCTCGCCGGTTACGGGTGGCTGGTCACGCTGCCCGCGATCAACGGCTTCGTACCGAGCTGGATCCTGCTCACGGCGGTCACGGTTCCGTACGTGACGCTGCCGGTCGCGGCGGCGCTGCGCGGAGCATCCGGAGACCTCGAGGGCGTCGCGCGCACCCTCGGCCGCGGGCCCGTGCGCGCCTTCCTCGTCGCGACGTGGCCGCAGGTGCGCCCCGCCGCGATCGCCGGCTCGCTGCTCGTCGCGCTGTACTCGCTGAGCGATTTCGGGCTCGTCGCAATGATGCGGTTCCCGACCCTCACGTGGGGCATCAACCAGGCGTACGCGGCGAGCTTCGATCGCGCGCAGGCGGCGGTGCTCGCGCTGCTGCTGGTCGTGCTCGCCCTCCTCGTCGTCGTGGGGGAGCGCAGTGCGCGCGGCCAGCTGCCGAGGCAGGCGGCGCGCGCGGTCGCCCCGCGAACGATCCGGCGCGGGATGCTCGTGGCCCTGCTGCCCGTCGTCGCCGCGGCCCCCGCCGTCGGTGTCGCGGTTCCCCTGCTCGGGCTGCTCGCGCGCTTGCTCGAGGCGCAGACGTTGCGCGAGCTCGACGTGGCACGCCTGCTCGGAGCGGTCGGCGCGACCGTGGGAGTCGCCGTCGGTGCGGCGCTGCTCGCCGTGCTGCTCGCGCTGCCCGTCGCGGCGCTCGCGAGCCGCTACCGCGGGCGGCTCGTGTCGGCGCTCGAGTCGGTGAGCTACCTCGGCCACGCGCTGCCCGGCATCGTCGTCGGGCTGTCGCTCGTGTTCTTCGCCCTCGCGGTCGTTCCGGTGCTCTACCAGAGCGTCGTCGTGCTCGTCTTCGCGTACGCCGTGCTGTTCGCGCCGAAGGCGATCAGCACGATGCGGGCCGGGCTTGGAGACGTTCCGCCGCGCCTCGTCGCGGTCGCCCGCACGCTCGGCGATTCGCCGTTGCGCGCGTGGTGGCGCGTGACCGTGCCGCTCGCCCTGCCGAGTGTCGGCATCGGCGCCCTGCTCGTGGCCATCGCGACCATGAAAGAATTGCCGGCGACGCTGCTGCTGCGCCCCACGGGGGTGTCGACGCTCGCCACGGAACTGTGGAACCGCACCGTGATCGTCGAGTACGGGGCTGCCGCACCGTACGCCGCGATGCTCGTGCTGCTGGCCGCTGTTCCGGCGGTCATCCTCTCGGGGGTGCGCACCGTCGCCAAGGAGGAGCTGTGAGCGATCTCGTCATCGACGGGGTGAGCGTGACCCACGGGTCGACGCTCGCGATTGACGACGTCTCGGTGCGCATCGACTCGGGCGACCTCGTGGCGGTGCTCGGGCCGAGCGGCTGCGGCAAGACGACCCTGCTGCTCGCGATCGCGGGCCTGCTGCCCATCGGGGCGGGGTCGATCCGCATCGGGGAGCGCGAGCTCTCCCGACCGGGCCGCACGGTGCCGGCCGAGAAGCGCGGCATCGGCTGGGTGCCGCAGGAGGCCTCGCTCTTCCCCCACCTCTCGGTGGCCGACAACATCGGGTTCGCGGTGCCGCGCGGTCGCGGTGGCGCGATGGGTCGCGCTACGCGCATCGCCGAGCTCGCCGAGCTCGTGGGGCTCGGCGACCTCACCGGCCGCGCCCCGAATCAACTCTCCGGCGGGCAGGCTCAGCGGGTCGCGCTCGCGCGGGCCCTCGCGCCCCGCCCGGAGCTGCTGCTGCTCGACGAGCCTTTCGCAGCCCTCGACACCCAGCTGCGCGTCGGCCTGCGCCGCGAGGTCGCCGAGCTGCTGCGCGCCCAGGGCACGACCTCGCTGCTCGTGACGCACGATCAGGAGGAGGCGCTCACCCTGGCCGACAAGGTGGCGGTGCTGCGGGATGGCCGGCTCGAGCAGTTCGGAACCCCCGAGCAGATCTACCAGCACCCCGCCTCCGACTGGGTCGCCTCCTTCGTGGGCGATGTGGTCGAGCTCGACGGGCTGTGGCGCGGGGGTCGCGTGACGTGCGCGCTCGGCGCCGTCGAGGCCACCGCGGTCGGGTTCGCGCCCGCCGACGGCGACCGTGTGCGGCTCATGCTGCGCCCCGAGTGGATCGTGCCGCGCCCCGAGCTGCTCGCCCACGCGGCCGCCGGTGCGGACGCCCGCGTCGCGGCCATCTCGTACGCGGGCCACGACGCGATGCTGAGCTGCGACGTCGTCGGTGGCCCCACGGTGCGCATGCGCATGGCCGCGGTCGAGCTGCCGCACGTGGGCGACGAGGTGCGCCTGGCCGTGCAGCGCCCCGGCCTGGCCTTCCCCGCGACCCCGCTACAGGCGCAGATCTGACGCGAATGGGCGCTTGGCCCAGCGCCAAGTGCCCATTCGCGTCAGATCTGGCTCAAGGTGGGCGTGGGTAGGCTCGGCGCATGAGCAACCGCGTGCCGAGTGACCGGGACAGCGTGCCGAGTGACCTCGCTGCCGAGCTCGACGCCGCCGATCCTTTGGCCGAGTACGTCGAGCGCTTCGTGCCGGGCGACGACCTCGTCGCGTACCTCGACGGCAACTCGCTCGGGCGCCCGCTGACCCGCACGCTCGAGTCTCTGCCCGAGGTGGTGCGCGCGCAGTGGGGCGGGCGACTGATCAGGGCGTGGGACGAGGGCTGGCTCACCCAGGCAGAGCGGCTGGGCGACCGCATCGGGGCGGCCTGCTTGGGCGCAGCATCCGGCCAGACGATCGTGGCCGAGTCGACGACGGTGCTCATCTTCAAGCTGCTGCACGCCGCGATCGCGGCCCGGCCCGGCCGTGACGAGCTGGTCGTGCTGCGCGACGAGTTCCCGACCGACCGCTACATCGTCGACCGCCTCGCCGAGGACCACGCGCTCACGGTGCGGTGGGTGGAAGCTCCGCGCGACGCCGGCATCACGCCCGAGCTCGCGGCCGACGCAGTGAGCGACCGCACGATCGCCGCGCTGTTCAGCGGTGTCGCCTACCGCAGCGCGTGGTGGGCCGACATGCCCGCGGCGACGGGCGTCGTGCAGCGCTCGGGCGCGCTCATGCTGTGGGATTGCTCGCACGCGGTCGGCTCGGTGCCGCTCGAGCTCGACGCCTGGGGCGTCGACATGGCAGTTGGATGCTCGTACAAGTACTTGAACGGAGGCCCTGGCGCCCCGGCCTGGGCCTATGTCGCCGCGCGGCATCAGGGTGAGCTGCGCAACCCGATTCCGGGCTGGCTCGGGGCGCAGGAGCCTTTCGCCATGACCGAGCCGTACGCGCCGGCTGAGGGCATCCGTCGGCTCGTGAGCGGCACGCACCCGATCCTGGGGATGGTGGCGCTGAGCGACATGCTCGACGAGATCGAGTCGGTGGGCACAGGGTCGATGGGCATCCGCGCTATCCGCGCCAAGTCGGTCCTGCTGACCGGGTTCGCGCTGTCGCTGGTGGAGGAGCTCATCCCCGAGGCCGAGCTCGCGAGCCCGCGCGAGGAGGCGCGCCGCGGCGGGCACGTCACGATCGATCACCCTAACGCGGCCCGCGCCGTGGAGTCGCTCTGGGCCGAGGGCGTCATCCCCGACTTCCGCCACCCGAGCGGCGTACGTATCGGGCTGTCGCCGCTCAGCACCTCGTTCGCGGAGGTCGAGCGCGGCATCCGCGCCCTGGCTTGCGCCCTCGCGTAGCGCCGCCGCGCACCGAGCTTGGCCGAGCCCAGTCGAGCCGCAAGTGTGCCGTTCCGTGGCAACTGTGCCCGATCTGCCGAGCACAGTTGCGACGAGGGAGCACAGTCGTCGTCGGCCGTCCTACCGCGAGAGCGAGTTGAACCTCTTGATGGAGAGCGGCACGAAGATGAGCAGCATCACGGCGATGCCGAGCAGCACGGTCGCGATGGGGTTTTGCGCGGTCCACGCGTCGCCGACGGGCGTGCCGGGGGGAACGTTGCCGAACAGTTCGCGGGCCGACTGAACGAGGGCCGAGACGGGGTTCCACTCGGCGAAGACGCGCAGCGGCGTGGGCAGGTTCTCGCTCGGCACGAAGGCGTTGGAGACGAACGTGAGCGGGAAGAGGATGAGGAAGGACGCGTTGTTGATGATCTCGGGGCTGCGCACCGCGAGGCCGAGGAACGCCATGACCCACGAGAACGCGTAGGCGAACAGCAGCAACAGGGCGACGGCGGCGAGGAACTCGAGCGGCGAGGAGGTCACGCGCCAGCCGACGAGAAACCCGGTGCCCATCATGACGAGCATGGAGAGCGCGTTGATGACGAGGTCGCCGTTGGTGCGGCCCACGAGAACGGCGGCGCCGTTCATGGGCAGCGTGCGGAACCGGTCGATAATGCCGTCTTTGAGGTCTTGCGCCATCGCCGACCCGGAGTAAGTCGACCCGAAGACGACGGTCTGGCCGAAGATGCCCGCCATGAGGAACGACGTGTAGCCCTCACCGGGGATGTCGATCGCGGCGCCGAACACATAGTTGAACAGCAGCACGAACATGATCGGCTGGATGAGGCTGAACAGCAGGATCTCCGGCACCCGGATGATCTTCATGAGGTTGCGCCACGTGGTCACCCAGCCGTCGGAGAGGAACCTCGTGACGGTGTTGCCGGGCACCGGCGTCAAGGTTCCGGATGCTCGGGGCGCGGTGCCCGTCACCGTCGGGTTGATCGTGCTCACGCTGCGTCCTCCGTCGTCTCGTCCCTGTTCGTCTCATCGGGGCTGTGCTCGGCTTCGTGGCCGGTGAGCTGCAGGAACACGTCGTCGAGCGTGGGCCTGCGCATCCCCGCATCATGGAGCGCGATGCCCTCCTGCGCGACCGCCGCGACGATCGCGCTCAGGGCGGGGGCGCCGTCTGCGACGGGCACGATCCACGTGCGCCCACCGCCCGAGGCGACGGGCTCGCCCGCGCCGTGCTGGGCGAGGATCGACCGTACTGCCTCGCCGTCGGCCTCGTTCACGAGCGTGAGCGCCACGCGCTGCCCGCCCACCGAGGCCTTGAGCTCGTCGGCCGTGCCCTTCGCGATGACCCTGCCGTTGTCGATGACCGAGATGGAGTCGGCGAGGCGGTCTGCCTCCTCCAGGTACTGGGTCGTGAGCAGCACCGTGGTGCCGTCGGCGACGAGGGTCTCGATGACGTCCCACATGCCCATGCGGCTGCGCGGGTCGAGACCCGTCGTCGGCTCATCGAGGAAGAGCACGGGGGGCTTGATGACGAGCGCACCTGCGAGGTCGATGCGGCGGCGCATGCCTCCCGAGAAGCCCTTGACCGGGCGATTCTGCGCCTCCACGAGGTCGAACTGCTCGATGAGCTCCTTCGCCCGCTGCCGGGCGACCTTCGTGCCCAGGTGGTAGAGCTGCCCCACCATCATGAGGTTCTCGAAGCCCGTGAGGTTCTCGTCGACGGCGGCGTACTGACCGCTCGCGCCGATCATGCGGCGTACGGCCTGCGGGTCGCCGAGCACGTCGACGCCGTCGATCGTCGCGGTGCCCGAGTCGGGCCTGATGAGCGTTGTGAGCACCTTGACGGTGGTGGTCTTGCCGGCGCCGTTGGGGCCGAGGAGGGCCGCGACGGTGCCCTGCGGCACGTCGAGGTCGAGCCCGTCGAGGGCCCGCACGACGGGGGCGCCCTTGGGGGAATAGGTCTTGACGAGATCCGTCGCCTCGATGAATGCCATGGGCGAGATGCTAGTGCGCACGGGTGACACTCAGGTGGCCCGTTCGCCAGGGGCTGCGCAGGGAGTCGAGGGCGGCAGGGCGCACCATGGGGAGGGCGGGCCGGTGCGGCATGTGCGTCGCCACGACGCACTCGTGCCCAGACTCGCCCCGAATCGGCTCTATCCACTGCGCCGAGCGCCCTTTCGCGCCAGATCTGGCCCAGGGGGCGGGGGTAGCGTGAGGGGCATGGCCTCTGCGCTGAACCCCGAGCTGCTCGCGCGCGTGCGCGAACGGGCGCCCGGGTACGACGCCGCGAACGGCTTCTTCACCGAGGATCTCGACGAGCTGCGGGTGGCCGGCTATCTGGCGCCGCGCAGCCTGAGCGCAGCATCCGCGGATCAGCGCCTGCTCGCCGCGCACGCACCCGCCACCGCTCTCGGGCTCACGATGCACCACGTCTGGATGGGGGTCGCGCGCGACCTCGCGGCCGCGGGCGACCCCTCGCTGCAGTGGGTGCTCGACGACGGCGAGCGCGGCGAGCTCTTCGCCTTCGCGATCAGCGAGGCGGGCAACGACCGGGTCATGAGCGACTCGCTCACGCGCGTCGAGCGCGTGTCGCTCGACGGCGGCGCGGGCGGCTGGGCTTTCACGGGCACCAAGATCTTCACGACCCTCTCGCCCGCGTGGACGCGCCTCGGGGTGCTCGGTCGGCACGACCCCGCCGACGGCTCGGAGCCGAGCATCGTGCACGGCTTCCTCACGCGGGAGACTCCCGGCATCACGATCACCCCCGACTGGAACACGCTCGGCATGCGCGCGACGCAGAGCCACACGACAGGGCTCGAGGGTGCCGTGGTGACCGACGATCGGGTCGCGCGCATTCTGCCCGTCGGCCCCAGCGGCGACGCTTACGCACTCGCGATCGCCGCCAACTTCCACACCCTCATCGCGAGCGTCTATGCCGGCATCGCCGATCGCGCCCTCGAGCTCGCCGTGGAGAGCGCGCAGCGACGCATGAGCATGAGAGCCGGCGGAGCCCCGCAGGCCCACGACCCCGACATCCGCTGGCGCATCGCGGATGCTGCGCTCGCGCTCGATGCGCTCGCACCGCAGCTGCACGCGGTCGTGCACGATCGCGACCACGGGGTCGATCGAGGTGCGCGGTGGTTCCGCGACCTGGCGGGGCTCAAGCACCGCAGCGTCGAGACTGCGCGGCACGTCGTCGACCAGGCGATGCGCATCAGCGGCGGCGGCGCCTACCGCGCCACGGCCGAGCTGAGCAGGCTGCAGCGCGATGTGCTCGCGGGCATCTACCATCCGAGCGACACGGAGGCCGTGCACGCGACCGTCGCGACCGACCTGCTGGGGCCGCTGCCGTGAGGGGGACGGTGCGGTGACGCGCGTGCGCGAGCGCGACATCGACCTTCCCGACGGCCGCACTCTGCACGTCTACGACAGTGGCGCGCAGAAGCGCTACCCGGTCCTCTGGCAGCACGGCACGCCCAACACCGGCAACCCGCCCGAGCCGCTCATGCGAGCAGCGAAGAAGCTCGGCCTGCGCTGGGTATCGTTCGACCGCCCGGCCTACGGTGGCTCGACTCGGCACGCAGGCCGCACCGTCGGCTCGGTCGCGGCCGATGTCGCAGCGCTCGCCGACGCCCTCGAGCTCGAGAGCTTCGCGGTCATGGGCCACTCGGGCGGCGGACCGCACGGGCTCGCGTGCGCGGCGACGCTGACCGATCGGGTGTCGGCGGTCGTGAGCGTCGCGGGCCTCGCGCCCTTCGACGCCGACGGCCTCGACTGGTTCGACGGCATGGGCCCGACGAGCACTGCGGCCCTGCGGTCGGCGCAGGAGGGGGCGGATCGCAAGCGCCGCCACGAGGAGGAGAGCGCCGATGCCCCGATCGACTTCACGGCGCGCGACTGGGCGACCCTCGCCGGGCCGTGGGGCTGGCTCGCGGAGGTCGCCGCGGCGGGTGTGGCGAAGGGCCTCGACGGGATGATCGACGACGATCTCGCCTACGTCACCCCGTGGGGCGTCGACCTCGCAGCGATCACGGCGCCGGTGCTGCTGCTGCACGGGAGCGACGATCGGGTCGCGCCGGCGAGCCACTCCCGCTGGCTCGCCGGCGCGCTCCCGGGCTGCGAGCACTGGACTCTCCCCGGGGAGGCTCACCTCTCCGTTCTGGCCGCCGAGGAGCACGGTGCCGAGGATGCTCTGCGCTGGCTCGCGGAGCGCACGGGCCGCTGACCGCCGGTCTCCCTGAGCGCCGCCTGGCAGGTACCTGCGCCCTCCGAGCCTGCGCCCTACTCTGGGCGTGACCGCTCCGGCGACGACCGTCCGCGACCGAGAGGAGTCCGCCACGAGCGAGGCCCGCACTGCCGCCGCACCGTCACCCTCCACCGGGGGCGCCGCGCTCTCGCCGCCCACCCGCCGTCGTGCGCTGCGCATCCTCGTCGTCGTCCTCGCGATCGGCCAGCCGGTGTCGTCTCTCGTCTTCGACTGGCTGTCGCCCTCGACGCTGCAGTCGGGGGCCGAGTTCTCGCCGATCGTGCCGCCTGGCGCCTGGTTCGCGATCTGGGGCGTCATCATCGTCCTGAGCATCGCGTGGGCGCTCGCCCAGGTGCGGCCGTCGACGGTCACGGTCGACACGGGCATCCGCGACCGCCTCGCGGGGCCCACGGCGGTCGGCTTCGTCGCCGTCTCCCGCGGCTCGATCGTCTACGCGGTCACCGTCAGCTATGCGCTCGTCGGTGTGGGGCTGAGCACGGCGGAGGCCGGTCTCACGGCGCTCTGGATCACGTGCATCGCGGGCGTGAGCATCGTGTGGGCCTCGGTCATCGCCATCCGCCTGCTGGATGCTCGGCACCCCGCCCTCGGGGCGCGCAGTACCGAGGCTCACGGCCGCGCCCTCTGACCGCCCTCGGGCTCAGCTCACCCAGCCGAGCTGTCGCAGCCAGCGCGCGCACGCTGCCGTCCAGTCGGCGGCGTTGCCCGCCTGCTCGCCGTCCGGCACCCCGTCGACGAGGCCGAGGCCGTGGCGCCCACGGGGATACACGTGCAGCTCGTGCGGCACGGCGTGCGCCGCGAGAGCGGCCGCGAGCCGGTAGGCGTGCTCCACGGGCACGGCGGCATCCTCTGCGGTGTGCCAGAGGAACGTCGGCGGAGCATCCCGCGTCACCATACGGTCGACCGACAGCGCACGCCGCGTCCACGGCGCCGCCCACCGCCCCATGAGGTTGTGGCGCGAGCCGGCGTGCGTCGGCAGCTGCATCGACACGACCGGGTAGCAGAGGATCGCCGCGTCGACGAGGCGACTGGTCGCGGATGAGCGCGAGGGGCCCGACATCGCGGCGTGGCCGGCGAGGTGGCCTCCGGCCGAGAATCCGAGGATGCCCAGCCGCCCGACCCCGTCGGCCCGCAGCTCGGCGACCCGCGTGCGCACCGCGTCGATCGGGCCGGGGTGGCGCGCGGCGTTCCCGTTGACCGATGCCACCGGGTAGTGCAGCACGCTCGCCGACAGGCCGAGCGACCGCAGCCACTGCGCGACCGGCTCGCCCTCGTGGTCGGCGTGGTGGCCGTAGCCGCCGCCCGGCAGCACGATGATGTGCGGCACCGTGCCGTCCTCCGGCGCGCTCACGGGGTGCCCGCCGCGAAGACGGCGTTCTGCAGCTCGTCGGGCCGCACGGGGTGCCACGGCTCGCGCGCATCGAGCCGATTGGTGAGCAGCACGAGGCACAGGCCGGTGGCAGGGGAGAGCCAGAACTGGGTCATCGACCAGCCCTCGTGGCCGAAGACGCTGTGGTCGACGAGGCCGGGGCGGCGCGGCAGGTTCCAGCCGAGGCCGAAGTTCTCGAAGCGCTTGCGCGGCTCCGGGTCGATGATGAACAGCCCCTCCGTGCGAGGCCGCTGCATCGCGGCGAGCGTCGGTGGCGAGACGACTGCGCCGTCGCCGGCGAGGAGGGAGCGGCCGACCGCGAGCAGGTCCTCCGCGCTCGCCGCGAGGCCGGCGGCCGGATGCCGTTGCGCGAACATCGCCTCAGGGTCGTGCCCCATGACGTCCCCGCCGTGCACGCGCGGGGTGCCCGCCGTGTCGAAGGAGAGCCCCTCGGCGCCAACCGCGCTCGTGAGCTGCGCGAGCCGCGATTCGAGGGTGTCGCCCGTCGCGGATTCGAGGATCGCCGAGACGCCCGCCCACGCGAGGTTGTTGTAGCGGCGGGCGGTGCCGACGATCGTCTCGAGGGCCGTGCGCTCGATCGTCTCGTGCAGGCTCGTGGCGCCCGCGGGCATCGGAGCACCGAGCGGGTGGTCGACGATGCCGCTCGAATGGCTCATGAGGTGGGCGAGGGTGACGTCGGGGCTCAGGAACCCTGGCAGAGCATCCCGCAATCGGGCGTCGACAGTGAGGGAGCCCTGCTCGACTGACCGCATGACCGCGAGGGCCACGAGGGGCTTCGTGACCGAGTACAGCGCGAAGCGGTCCTCGGTCGTCGTCGGGCGGTCGTCGACGGCGCCGAAGGCCTCCAGATGCTGCGTGCAGGCGGCGTCGGTGATGCCGAGCACGGCGGCGGGGAAACGGCCGGCGTCGACGTGGCGCCGCACCCAGGCGGTAGCGGCGCTCCAGCGCGGATCGGCGGATGCGCCGCTCACGCCGCTGTGCCCGCTCATGCGACTGTGTCGGTCACGTGCGGCAGAACCTCGGCGGCGATGAGGTCGAGGTGCTCGAGGTCGGTCATGTCCATGCACTGAAGGTAGACGCGACGAGTGCCGAGGTCGGCGACGCGCTGCAGCTTCTCGACCACCTGCGAGGGGGTGCCGACGAGCACGCCCTCCTCGGCCGCGGCACCCGCCCGCCCGGGGTCTATGCCGGCCGCGGCGCAGCGACGCTCCAGCTCGGCTGGGGACGCCGCGACGATCGTCGGCAGCGCGACGGAGAGCGAGAGCGTGAGCGGATCGCGACCCTCGTCGCCGCACACGCGGTGCAGGTTCGCGAACGCGTCGCGAACCTTCTCCTCTCCCACGAAGCCGATGTTGAACTCGGTCGCGTTGCGGGCCGCGAGCTGCGGGGTGCGCTGCGGCCCCCCGCCGCCGACGATGAGCGGAACCGGCGATTGCACGGGCTTCGGCAGGGCGGGGGAGTCGGTCAGGGCGTAGTGGGCGCCGTCGAAGGCGAAGCGCTCGCCGACAGGGGTGCGCCACAGGCCCGTCACGATCGCGAGCTGCTCCTCGAGCATCCCGAATCGCTTCGTGGGAAAGGGGATGCCATACGCCGCGTGCTCCTGCGCGAACCAGCCCGTGCCGAGGCCGAGCTCCACCCGGCCGCCCGACATCGCATCGACCTGGGCGACCTGGATGGCGAGGATGCCCGGGTGGCGAAACGTCATCGATGACACGAGCGTGCCGAGGCGGATGCTGCTCGTCTCGCGCGCGAGGCCTGCGAGCGTCGTCCACGCATCCGTCGGGCCAGGCAGGCCGTCGCCGTCGCCCATGACCAGGTAGTGGTCGGAGCGGAACCAGCCGTCGAAGCCGAGCCTCTCGGCGTGCTGGGCCTGCCGCAGCATCGTCTCGTAGTCGGCCCCCTGCTGGGGCTCGGTGAAGACGCAGAACTCCATCGTGTGACCTCCGCCTTCGAGCCTAGAGGGCGCGGGCGGCGCCCGGCGCGGAGCTCGACTGCCTCAGGAATCGAGCGTGGCGAACGCCTCGTCGACGAGGGAGGCCAGCCCTTCGAGGTTCACCTTCTCGAGCGACGGGATCGTGAGAGCAGCGGCGCCCTGCTTGAGCGAGCCGAGCCGGCCCTGGTACTGGGCGAGCAGGTAGCCGCCCTCGGCGACCGCGTTCACGTAGAGGCTCACGTGCTTCTGCTGCTGCGCGAGGCCGAGCAGGAACCACTCGACGCTCTCGCCCTTCGGCCGGGGCTGCTCGATGCGCGCGTAGCCGATGATGCGCTGCTCGGTGCCGCCCCAGAACACGCCCTCCCAGAGCTCGCGCTCGCGGCCACCGAGCCGCTCGCCGATGAGCGCGTCGATCGCGCGCACGGTCTCGGCGTGCGGCCCGTCGAGACTCGCGAGGAACTCGTCGACGTCGGCACCGGTGCGCTCCATGGGGAGCCAGTGTAGGCGCGCTCGGCGGAGCGGGCCAGGAGCCCCTACTCTCGAAGCATGAGCATGCTCGACGGGCCCGGCGTCGTTCTCGGCGTGGCGTCGCTCGTGCTCGGGGAAGGCATGGAGCAGCGGCACGCCGAGCTCGTCGTGCGCGCGGGCGTCAACGCCGGCGCCGCGGCGCTCGACACGGCGCGGGCCTACGCCTCGGTCGAGGACGACGCTGTGGGCGAGCGGCTCGCCGTTGTCGCCGAGGAGCGTCGGCCGGGCATCCCGGTGATCACGAAGGCCGGCCACTACCGTCTCGGCACCGCCTCGTGGGACGCCGACGGCAGCGCCGCCCGGCTGCGCCGCGATGCGGAGCGCAGCGTCGAGGTGCTCGGGGGGCCACCCGCACTGCTACTGCTGCACCGCGCCGACCAGGTCGACGACGTCGCGGCATCGGTGCGCGCGCTCGACGAGCTGCGGCGCGAAGGGCTCGCGCTGCGGATCGGGGTCTCGAATGCCTCCGTGGAGATGCTCGAGCAGCTCGAGGGCATCGCCGAGATCGACGCCGTGCAGAACCGGCTCGGGCTCGGAGTCGAGTCTTTCGCCGAGTACCGGTACTGCCGTGAGCGCGGCATCGACTTCTTCGCCTACGCGCCCTTCGGCGGGCCGAGAGCCGCTCCTCTCGCGACGCGCGTGCCCCGGGTGGCGGCGCTCGCCGCCGAACGGGAGCTGTCGGTGCACCGACTCGCGCTCGCCGCGATGCTCGACGCGGTGCCCGGTTGCTGGCCGGTCATCGGGCCACGCCGCATCGAGAGCGCGGTCGACAGCATCCGCGCTCGCGAGCACGAGGTCGACGACGCGCTGCGCGCGGCGTTCGCTGACGATCTGACGTCGCGCGGGGTGTCGGTGCAGGAAGCCCCGAACGCGTGAGCGTGAGGAAGGACCCCGCCGCGACGACCACCACAGCGCCGCGACGGGGTCGGAGGGAGCGGAGATGCGCATCCCGCTCTCTCGAGGTCAGCCGCGCGGTATGAGCCGCTGCAGCTGAGTCACGTGGCCAGGCTCGAGCTCCTCGAGGGAGGTCACGCCGAGCAGGCGCATGGTGCGGGCGATCTCGGAGCCGAGGATCTCGATCGCCCGGTCGACGCCCTCGCGGCCGCCGGCCATGAGCCCGTAGAGGTAGGCGCGGCCGATCAGGGTGAAGCGTGCCCCGAGGGCGACGCTCGCGACGATGTCGGCGCCGGTCATGATGCCGGTGTCGAGGTGCACCTCGGTGTCGTTGCCGACCTCGCGCACGACCTCCGGCAGGAGGTGGAAGGGGATCGGCGCGCGGTCGAGCTGGCGCCCGCCGTGATTCGAGAGGGTGATGCCGTCGACACCCAGATCGGCGAGCCTCCTCGCGTCGTCGACGGTCTGCACGCCCTTGACGACGAGTTTGCCCGGCCACTGCTCCTTGATCCAGGCGAGGTCCTCGTAGGTGACCGTGGGGTCGAACATGGAGTCGAGAAGCTCGGCGACGGTGCCGTCCCAGCTGGAGAGGCTCGCGAAGGCGAGCGGCTCGGTGGTCAGGAAGTCCCACCACCACCACGGGCGGGGGATCGCGTTGGCGATCGTGCCGAGCGTGAGGGCCGGCGGAATCGAGAAGCCGTTGCGCTTGTCGCGCAGGCGCGCGCCGGCGACGGGCACGTCGACGGTGACGAGGAGAGTGTCGAAGCCGGCCTGCGCAGCGCGGTCGACGAGCTGCATCGACTTCTCGCGGTCCTTCCACATGTAGAGCTGGAACCAGTTGCGACCCTCGGGCGCCGATGCTCGAACGTCCTCGATGCTCGTCGTGCCCATCGTCGACAGCGAGAACGGGATGCCCGCCGCAGCGGCCGCGGAGGCACCAGCCTCCTCGCCCTCGGTCTGCATCATGCGCGTGAATCCGGTGGGCGCGATACCGAAGGGCAGCTCGACGCGCGACCCGAGCACATCCCAGCCGGTGTCGACGCGGCTGACGTCGCGCAGGATCGCGGGGTGGAACTGGATGTCTTCGAAGGCCTGCCGCGCACGCCCGAGCGAGATCTCGGCCTCCGCCGCACCTTCGGTGTAGTCGAAGGGCGCCTTCGGGGTGCGCCGCTGCGCGATCGCCCGCAGGTCGTGGATGGTCAGCGCGCTCTGCAGCCGCCGCTTCTTCGCGTCGAGCGTCGGCTTCTTGAACTTCATGAGCGGCGCGAGCTCGCTCGGGCGGGGGAAGCGGCGTTTCACCATGGGGCTAATCCTTTGCGTGTGTCTGGTCGTAATGGCCGAGGAGCCGGTCGCGGGCGCCCTCGATGTGGGCTCGGGTGAGCTGCCCGGCGACGGCAGCGTCGCCGCGGGCGACGGCATCGAGGATGCTCTGGTGCTGGTCGACCACATCCCCGAGGGCGAGCAGCCGGTGCGATTGCACCTGCCCGGTGCAGAGCTCGATCTCGCCCATGAGCAGCCCGTGCAGGCGTGCGAGGCGCGGCGAGTGCTGCGCTTCGACGAGGGCGCGGTGGAAGGTCACATCTGCGCGGGCCAGTGGCGCGGTGTCGCCGTCGTCGGCGACGAGTGCATCGCTCAGCATGCGCTGGGCCGCGACGGCGTCGGCGGGGTGTGTGCCGCTCTCGGCGAGGTTGCGCAGGGCGGCGACCTCCACGGTCGCGCGCGCGGCGTAGAGGTCGACGATGTCGTCACGGGTCAGCTCGGGCACGCGCGCGGTCTTGTGCGCGGTGCGTCGCAGCAGCCCGTCGGCGACGAGGCGCTCGAGCGCGACCTTCGCGGTGGGGCGGGCGACGCCGAAGCGGTCGGCGATCGCCTGCTCGGTCACGGCCGAGCCTGGAGCCTCGCGCTGCGTGAGGATGCTCTCCCGCAGCGCCTCGTAGACGGCGTCGGGCACGCGCGTCACAGCGAGGGCTTCGGCGGTCATGCGCTCGACCGTACCAGATTGTTAGACAAGTGTACGAGGAAAGTATGGGCGAGCCCGCGCGGCGACGGAGCTACCGCGCGGTGCTCGCGCGCACCACGAGTTCGGGTTGGAAGACGACCTCACGGGGGTCGAGCCCCGGGTCGGCCACGGCCTCGAGCAGCAGGTCGATCGCGGTGGAGCCGATGAGCTGGCTCGGCTGCCGCACCGACGTGAGGGGCACGACGGCCGCGCTCGCGAAGTCGATGTCGTCGTAGCCGACGAGGGCGATGTCGTCCGGCACACGCAGGCTGCCGGTCATGACGAGAGCCTGCAGCACGCCGACCGCGAGCAGGTCGTTGACGGCGAAGATCCCGTCCGGACGGTCGGCCGGAGTGCGCGCGGCGACCTCCTCGCCGCCACGTCGGCCGTCGACGACCGTGAGCCCGGGGGCGTTGATGATCTCGAGCGTCGAGTCGGAGACCTCGGCGATCGCCCGCCGTGCGCCTGTCACGCGGTCGGCGACCTGGCGGATGTCGAGCGGCCCCGCGAGGAGCGCGATGCGGCGACGGCCGATGTCGAGCAAGTGGCGCACGGCGAGGTACCCGCCCGCGACGTCGTCGACGGCGACGGAGGAGAACCCCGTGCCCTCGCCGCGCCGGTCGACGAGCACGGCCGGCGTGCCGCGCTCGCGCAGCCGCTCGAGCCGCTCGGTGACATCTCCGAGAGGAGAGATGAGCACGCCGTGCACGCGCTGCTCCTCGAAGAGGTCGAGGTAGGTGGATTCCCGTGCAGGGTCCTCGTCGCTGTTGCCGAGCAGGATCGACAGGCCCTCGGCGGCGGCGCGGTCCTCGGCGCCGCGCGCGAGCTCGGTGAAGAACGGGTTGCGCACGACGAGGACGACGAGCCCGACCGTGCGGCTGCGCCCGGCGCGCGAGGCCGACCCTGCGGGCCTCCACAATTCAGGAGATCCTGCACACGTGGTGCTGCCGCGGGTGCTGGATCCGCACGCTTCGGTCGCGGTCGATGCCGAAACTCCTGAATTGTCGGGATGCCGCAGCGGCATCGTTGTGGGGCCGGGTGCCGGCGACAACGCGGGCGCCGCACTCGGGCTCGGCGCGCGCCCCGGCGACGTCGTCGTCTCGATCGGCACGAGCGGCACCGTCTACGCCGTGAGCGCAGACCCGGTCGCGGATGCTCAGGGCACGGTCGCCGGGTTCGCCGACGCCGCGGGAGCCCACCTCCCGCTCGTCGCGACGCTCAACGCCGCGCGTGTGCTCGACGCCGTCGCGCGCCTGCTCGGTGTCGACCACGACGGTCTCGCCGAGCTCGCCCTCGCCGCGCAGCCCGGCGCCGACGGCCTCGTGCTGCACCCGTACTTCGAAGGCGAGCGCACTCCCAACCTGCCCGACGCGACCGCGACGCTCACCGGCCTCACGCTCGCGAGCACGACGCGGGAGAACCTCGCGCGCGCGGCGGTCGAGGGCATGCTGTGCGGCCTCGCCGACGGGCTCGACTCGATCACGGGCCTCGGCGTGCCGGCTGAGCGCATCCTGCTCATCGGCGGTGCTGCGCGCAGCGCCGCGGTCGGGCCCGTCGCGGCGCAGGTGTTCGGCGTGCCGGTCGTCATCCCCAAACCGGGTGAGTACGTCGCCCTCGGCGCCGCCGCGCAGGCGGCCTGGGCGCTCGGCGACGCGCGGCCCGAGTGGCCCGTCGAGACCTGGGCCGAGCATCCCGCCGATGCGCGCCCGGTGATTCGAGAGCAGTACGCCGCACAGGGCTAGCCTGGGGGCATGGCCGAGACGCGCTCCGCCCCGCCGATGCCGATCGTGACGCTCACGATCAACCCCGCGCTCGACGTGAGCACCTCCACCGAGCGCGTGCGTCCCGAGCACAAGATGCGCTGCGGCCCGAGCCGCGTCGACCCGGGCGGCGGGGGCATCAACGTGAGCCGGGTCATCCGGCGCCTCGGGGGTCAGTCGACGGCGATCTACGCGCTCGGCGGGCCGACCGGTCAGGCCTACCGCCAGCTGCTCGAGGCCGAGGGCATCATCGGTCGGGTCATCCCGATCGGCGGGTCGACGCGCGAGAACGTCACCATCGACGAGACGTCGACGGGCGACCAGTTCCGGTTCGTGCTGCAGGGCCCCGAGCTGAGCGACCGCGAGTGGCAGGCCGCGCTCGATGCGACGGAGGATGCGAGCAGGCTCGGCGGCTACGTCGTGCTGAGCGGCTCGCTCGCCCCGGGCGTTCCCGACGACTTCTACGCCCAGGCGACCCGAGCCGCCCACCGCCACGGCGCCCGTGCGGTCGTGGATGCCTCGGGCGAGGCGCTCGAGGCGGCGCTGGACGAGGGCGTCTTCCTCATCAAGCCGAGCGGACGCGAGCTCGGCGAGCTCGTCGGCGCGACCCTCACGACGATCGAGGATCGCGTCGCGGCCGCTGAGGAGCTCGTGCGGCGAGGCAGCGTCGAGACCGTCGCCCTCACCCTCGGCGGCGACGGTGCCGTGCTCGTGAACCGCGAGGGCACGACGCGGTTGCGTCCGCCCCCGATCGAGGTCGCCTCGACGGTCGGTGCGGGCGACAGCTTCCTCGCCGGGGTCGTGCTGCGCCTCGCCGAGGGGCGCGACATCGCGGAGGCGTTCCGCGCTGGAGTGGCGGCGGGGGCCGCCGCGGCGATGACAGCCGCGACCGAGCTGTGCCATCGCGATGATGTGGAGCGTCTCGAGAGCGAGTTGGCGGAGGCGTCGCACTGACGCTGTGCGCGGGAACGCCACCGGAGAGCGGCGTTCGAGGAAACATCGCCGCAATACTGCCCGAGTAGGGTGGGTCCATGGCCGACCTGTTCGAGGGATACGCGCCGACGCCGACTCGGCGCGGCTCCGCGGTCGCCTTCGACGAGATGTTCGCCCCCGACAGCGAGGTGCGCCTGCCCTACCGGCAGATCCATCAGGCTCTCGCCCAGATGAGCACCGACGAGCTGCGCGGCCGCACCGAGGCGCTCGCCGACAGCTATCTCGCACAGGGCGTCACCTTCGACTTCGCCGGCGAGGAGCGACCCTTCCCGCTCGACGCCGTTCCTCGCGTCATCGACCGTGCCGAGTGGGTCGACGTCGAGCGCGGCATCGCCCAGCGCGTGCGGGCTCTGGAGCGCTTCCTCTCCGACATCTACGGGCCGCAGAAGGCCATCGCCGACGGCGTCATCCCGGCCGGCATCATCTCCTCCTCCTCGCACTTCCACCGCGCCGCGGCGGGCATCCAGAGCGCGAACGGCGTGCGCATCCAGGTCTCCGGCATCGACCTCATCCGCGACGAGCACGGCGCGTGGCGCGTGCTCGAAGACAATGTGCGCGTGCCGAGCGGCGTGAGCTACGTCATCTCGAATCGCCGCGTCATGGCGCAGACGCTGCCCGAGCTGTTCGTCTCGATGCGCGTGCGCCCGGTCGGCGACTACCCGAACCAGCTCCTGCACGCCCTGCGCGCCTCGGCGCCGAGCGGGGTGGGGGAGCCGACGGTCGTCGTCCTCACGCCGGGCGTCTACAACTCGGCGTACTTCGAGCACACGCTCCTCGCGCGCCTTATGGGCGTCGAGCTCGTCGAGGGTCGCGACCTGTTCTGCTCGGGCGGGCGCGTCTTCATGCGCACGACGAGCGGCCCGCAGCGCGTCGATGTGATTTACCGCCGCGTCGACGACGAGTTCCTCGACCCGCTGACGTTCCGCGCCGACTCGATGCTGGGCACGCCCGGCCTCATGCTCGCGGCGCGCCTGGGCAACGTGACGATCGCGAACGCGGTCGGCAACGGCGTCGCCGACGACAAGCTCGTCTACACCTACATGCCCGATCTGGTGCGGTACTACCTCGATGAGGACCCGATCATCCCCAACGTGGACACCTGGCGCCTGGAGGAGCCGGATGCTCTCGCCGAGGTTCTCGACCGCCTCGACGAGCTCGTGGTGAAGCCCGTCGACGGCTCGGGCGGCAAGGGGCTCGTGGTGGGTCCGGCGGCCGGCCGGCAGGAGCTCGACGAGCTGCGCACGCGGCTCATCGCCGACCCCCGAGGGTGGATCGCGCAGCCGGTCGTGCAGCTCTCCACCATTCCGACGCTCGTCGATGAGGGCATCCGGCCGCGTCATGCCGACCTGCGGCCTTTCGCGGTCAATGACGGCAGCGATGTCTGGGTGCTGCCCGGCGGCCTCACGCGCGTCGCCCTCCCCGAGGGGCAGCTCGTCGTGAACTCCTCGCAGGGCGGCGGCTCGAAAGACACCTGGGTCGTCGGCCGACAGGCGATGGTCTCCGACAGCCACGACATCCAGGGCATCGTCACCGAGCAGGCGACGGTCACGCAGTCGATCCCGATCATCACGGATGCCCACGCGCACCTGCCCGACCACAATCCGCAGGACGATCCTCGGCAGGACCAGCAACAGCAGCAGCAGCAAAGCGCGAAGAAGAACCCGAGCAATGGCGCTCCCCGTGGCAAGGGGGAGGCATCATGATGCTCAGCCGGATCGCCGAGAGCCTGTTCTGGATCGGCCGCTACGTGGAGCGCGCAGACGGCACCGCCCGCATTCTCGACGTGCACCTGCAGCTGCTGCTCGAGGACCCCTGGATCGACGAGGACACCGCGTGCCGGTCGCTCCTGAGCGTCATGGGCAGCGCCGTGGCGCCGGACCATGCCCTCACGCGCGGCGATGTGCTGAGCATCCTCGCCGTCGACCGGTCGCACCCCGCCTCGATTGCCTACTCGATCGGCGCAGCGCGCGAGAACGCGCGCCGCGCCCGCGAGGTCGTGAGCACGGAGCTGTGGGAGGCCCTCAACACGACGCGCGCCCGAATGCCGCGCCGCGTCGCCAACGACAAGGTGCACGAGTTCTTCGGCTGGGTGCGCGAGCGGTCGGCGCTCGCCGTCGGCATCGTCGAGTCGTCGTCGAGCCGCGACGAGTCGTGGAGCTTCTTCACGCTCGGTCGCAGCCTCGAGCGCGCCGACATGACCGCGCGCCTGCTCGCGACGCGCTCGCTCACCGAGGCCTCGGGTCCGTCGTGGACGACGATCCTGCGCAGCTGCGGCGCCTACGAGGCCTACCTGCGCACCTACCGCGGTGTACCGAGCGCCACGAATGCCGCCGAGTTCCTCCTGCTCGACCGGCTGTTCCCGCGCAGCATCCTCTACTCGGTCACGCGAGCCGAGAACTGCCTGCGCGACATCGAGCCGCGCGGCACGGGTCGGGCGGGCGTCGGCGATGCAGCCCTGCGCCAGCTCGGGCAGATCCGCAGCGAGCTCGAGTACCGCCCGATTCACGACATCCTCGACGACCTGCAGCGCCACATGGACGCGGTGCAGTCGGCGACGAGCTCGGCGAGCGAGGCCGTGCGTCAGCGCTACTTCCCGACGAACGCCGCTCCGAGCTGGGTGGGGGAGTCGTCATGAACCGCTTGCGCGTGCGCCACGTCACGGGCTTCCACTACGAGGGCGACGTCACCGCGTCGTACAACGAGGCGCGCATGCTGCCGGCGAGCTCGGACGGCCAGCTCGTGCTCTTCTCGCATCTCGACATCACGCCGCACTCGGCGCTGCACCACTACACCGACTACTTCGGCACCCGCGCGACGGCGTTCGAGCAGCTCGAGCAGCACCACGAGCTCGCCCTCACGGCCGACAGCCTCGTCGAGGTGCGCGAGCGTCCGGTGAACGGGGAGCCGATCGGGTGGGATGCTCTGCGCGCGCTCTTCGACCGCTCGATCGCCCTCGTGGAGAGCACGCGGCAGACGCGCCTCACGATGCCGCCCGAGGAGGTCGCCGAGCGCGCCCGCGAGCTCGGCGGGTCCCTGCCGCCCGCGGAGGCCGCGCGCGCCATCTGCGACTGGGTGCACGAGAAGGTCGAGTACATGTCGGGCGTGACGGGCGTGCACACGACCGCCGCGGAGGCCTGGCAGGACCAGCGCGGTGTGTGCCAGGACATCGCGCATCTCGCGCTCGGGGCCATGCGCACCGCGGGCATTCCGGCGCGTTACGTGAGCGGCTACCTGCACCCGGTTCCGGATGCCCAGATCGGCGAGACCGTGGCGGGCGAGTCGCACGCCTGGGTGGAGTGGTTCGACGGCGGCTGGCGCGGCTACGACCCCACGAACGCGATCGAGATCGGCGACCGTCACGTCATCGTCGGCCGCGGCCGCGACTACACCGACGTGCCGCCGCTGCGCGGCGTCTACGCGGGGCCGGCGAGCTCGCGCCTCTTCGTCACGGTGGAGATCACGCGCGAGGCGTGAGCGCCCCGCCCCCTACGACTTGCGCGTCTCCGCCTCGATGACCGCGAGCTCCTGCGTCGCCGTCTCCCGGTTGCGCAGGCGCTTCGAGTAGTCGTCGCCGTCGTAGGCGACGGTCATGCGCCACCAGCGGTCGTCGGCGTGGCGGCGGCCGACGCGCAGGTTGCGGGTCGAGCGCATCCAGAGGATGGCGATGATCGCGGCGAAGAGCCCGCCGAGGGAGCCCGCGACGATCGCCCAGCGGGGCCCGGCCTCGTTGGCGATGAGGCCGACGAGGGGGGCGCCGAGCGGGGTGCCGCCCATGAAGACGGTCAGGTAGAGCGCGAGGACGCGCCCGCGAATGGATGCCCGGGTCGTGGTCTGCACGTAGGCGTTGGCCGAGGTCACCATCGTCATGGCGGTGAACCCGACCGGGACGAGGGCTACCGCGAAGAGCTCGAAGGTGGGCATGAGGGCCGCGGTCGCCATGGAGGCGGAGAGTCCGAGCGAGGCGAGCACGATGACGCGCAGTCGCGGCCGCACGCGACGCGCGGCGGCGAGGGCTCCCGCCACGGAGCCGACGGCGACGACGGAGGAGAGCAGGCCGAATTCGCTCGCCCCGCGTCCGAACTCCACCCGCGCCATGGTCGCCGTGAAGATCGCGAAGTTGAAGCCGACGGTGCCGATGAGGAAGATCATCGCGAAGATGACGAGCAGATCGCCGCGGCGACGCACGTATCGGATGCCCTCCCGCAGCTGCCCCCGGCCCTTGTTCGTCTTCCGTATCGGCTGCAGCCGATCGGAGCGCAGGAGGGCGATGGCGACGAGCATCGCCGAGAAGGTGAGCACGTTGATGAGCACGACCCAGCCTGCTCCGAGAAGGGCAACGAGCAGGCCTGCGATGCCGGGCCCGATGAGACGAGCTCCATTGAACGAGGTCGAGTTGAGGGCGACCGCGTTGGGCAGGTCGTCCTTGCCGACGAGCTCGCCCACGAACGTCTGTCGGGCCGGAGCCTCGGCGGCGGTCGTGATGCCGAGGCCGAGAGCGAGCGCGTAGACCATCCACAGTTCGGCGACGCCGGTGAGAATGATGATGCCGAGCACGAGTGCCAGGAGCGCCTGCACCGACTGGGTGGTCGCGATGAGCCGTCGCCCGGCGAGGCGGTCGGCGATGATGCCCGCGTATGGCCCGATGACGAGCGCCGGGCCGAACTGCAGGGCGAGGGTGATGCCCACCGCGGCGGCGTCGTTGTCGGTGAGCTCGGTGAGCACGTACCAGTCCTGCGCGGTCCGCTGCATCCAGGTACCGATGTTGGAGACGATCGCGCCGATGAACCAGATGCGGTAGTTCAGGATTCCGAGCGATCGGAACGTCGCGCTCACGAACTGGCGAGGCGGCGCAGGATCGGTCGCACCGCCTCGAGGGCTCGCCGCTCGGTGGCGGTGAGTGCTTCGAGCTGCTCGTGGAACCAGGCGTTGCGTAGCCGGCGGGTCTCGGCGACGAGCTCGTGACCCGCCGGGGTGATCGTGACCCACACTTGGCGCGCATCCTCGCTGCTGGGTTCTCGCGTGATGAACCCGGAGGCCTCGAGGCCGTTGAGGGTGCGATTGATGCTCGGCGGGCTCACGCGCTCATGCTCGGCGAGGGCACCGGGCGTCGTGCGACTGCCGGCGACGAGTCGCCACAGAACACTCAGCTGGCTGTCGGTGACGCCGCTGCCGGCACGCTCGGCGCGAATGCGGCGGGCCACCTGCTGCAGGAGGACTCGCAGCTCTTCATCCGGGTCGGTCGTCGTGGCCATGATGCCCTTAGCCTAGCTCATTACCTCGGCTAACCACTGGGCGACGCATACGATGGGCGTCAGGAGGATCCGCCATGCCCACATTTATCGCCGAGCGCGAGCACCGCACCGTCACCGACGCGCACGGCGTCGTCGTGCACTACTACGTGTGGGCGCCCGGCAAGCCGCGCGGTGCCGTGCAGATCGCGCACGGGGTGGGCGAGCACGCGCTGCGCTACGAGGCGCTCGCGCAGTCCCTCGTCACCGCCGGCTACGTCGTCTACGCCGACGACCATCGCGGCCACGGCCAGACCGGTGTCGAGTACTGGGGCGGTGACCTCAGCAAGATCGGCAAGCTCGGCGTCGGGGGCCTCCGGGCGACGCAGCAGAACCTGCTCGACCTCGCCGAGCTCGTGCGCCTCGACTACCCCGACCTCCCCTTCGCGCTCATCGGCCACTCCTGGGGCTCGCTCATGGCGCAGAACCTCCTCAACGAGGGCCCTGTGCCGTGGGACGCGGTCGTCCTCACCGGCACGGCGTACCGCACGCCGTTGGCGATGAACGGCGGCGACCTCAACGCGCGGCACAAGCACCTCGGCACGACGGGTGCGGAGTGGCTCAGCCGCGACCCGGCCGTCTCGGAGGCCTTCGCGGCCGACCCGCTCACGACCGACGCGAAGGTGCTGCAGCTCTTCGGCCTTCGCGACGGCCTCCGCCTCTACGGCACACCGAAGCGCGTCGAGCGGCCGATGCCGGTGCTCATCATGGTGGGCGACGACGACCCGCTCGGCGGCGAGGCGAGTGCCAAGAAGCTCGCCGACGCCTATCTGCAGCGCGGCGGCCTCACCGATGTCGAGCTCATCGTGTACGAGGGCGCCCGGCATGAGGTCTTCAACGAGACCAACCAGGTCGAGGTGCGCGCCGACCTCGTCGCCTGGCTCGACGACCGGCTGCTCGCCGGCTCCTAGCCGGCCGCGTCCGTCTCGGGCGTCCTGCCCACGGGCATCGAGATCGCCGTCAGCACGACCACGCTCGGCTCGAGCGCGTCGAGACGGTGCACACCGTCGGGGATGCGCGCGATCATCCCTGCGTCCATGTCGATCGTGCGGGTCGCATCGCTGAGGCGCACTCGTCCGCGCACGACCTGCAGCACCGCCTCGCCCGGGTTCCGATGGTCCGGCAGCGCCCCTCCCTCGGCGAATCCGATCGCCGTCATGCGCAGAGTCTCGTGATCGAGGTCGATGCGCTGCGCACTGCGCCCCTGAGGGCTGTCGGCGGCTTGGGCTATCAGGTGGTCGGCCAACGTGGGCAGGTGCAGGGCGATCGGATCCATGCCCGCACCCTACGCCGACGTCCGCACCCGCGCGTCGCGGTCAGCAGTAGGGTGGGTGCCCTGAAGGCGGGGTCTCCCGCCACCTGCACCGCCGACCTTGATTCCGGCGGGCACCGTCTCGAACGAAAGCGCTCCGCCATGTCGATCACGTCCTCGTCGCCGTCCCTGCGAAGGGTCGTGGACCCGATTCTCGAGACCGTCGCCGCTCGAAACCCGGGGGAACCCGAGTACATGCAGGCCGTGCACGAGGTGCTGGAGTCGATCGCACCGGTGCTCGACGAGCGCCCCGACTACGTCGAGGCGGGAATCCTCGAGAGGCTCGTCGAGCCCGAGCGCCAGGTGGTCTTCCGCGTGCCGTGGGTCGACGACGACAATCGCGTGCAGGTCTCTCGCGGGTTCCGCGTGCAGTTCAACTCGGCCCTGGGGCCGTACAAGGGCGGCCTGCGATTCCACTCGAGCGTCAACCTCGGCATCGTCAAGTTCCTCGGCTTCGAACAGATCTTCAAGAACGCCCTGACCGCTCAGGGCATCGGCGGGGCCAAGGGTGGGAGCGACTTCGACCCGCACGGCAGGAGCGACGGCGAGGTCATGCGCTTCTGCCAGAGCTTCATGGATGAGCTCTACCGGCATCTCGGCGAGCACACCGACATTCCCGCGGGAGACATCGGTGTGGGTGCTCGCGAGATCGGCTACCTGTTCGGGCGCTACCGCAAGATCATGAACCGGCACGAGTCCGGCATGTTCACCGGCAAGGGCGTTGCCTGGGGTGGGGCGGAGGTGCGCACGGAGGCCACCGGCTACGGCACGGTCTTCTTCCTCGAGCAGATGCTCGAACGCAGCGGCCGTGCGATCGAGGGATTGAACGCTGTGGTGTCCGGGTCCGGCAACGTCGCGCTCTATGCGATCGAGAAGATCCAGCAGCTGGGGGGAACAGCCATCACGGCGTCCGACTCCTCCGGTTACGTCGTCGATGAGAAGGGCATCGACCTCGATCTGCTCAAGCAGGTCAAGGAGGTCGAGCGCTTGCGCGTGAGCGACTACGCCGAACGTCGACCGGGTGCTCACTTCGTGCGCGCAGGCTCCGTGTGGGACGTGCCCACCGATATCGCGCTCCCCTGCGCCACTCAGAACGAGCTGGACGGCGCGGCGGCGGCCACCCTCGTTCGGCAGGGCGTCACCGCTGTGGCAGAGGGGGCGAACATGCCGTGCACGCCGGAGGCCATCGAGGCCTTCAGGGAGTCCTCAGTGCTCTTCGCGCCGGGGAAGGCTGCCAACGCGGGCGGAGTCGCGACGAGTGCTCTGGAGATGAGCCAGAACGCATCGCGCCAGCGCTGGAGCTTCGCCGACAGTGAGGATCGCTTGCGCGCCATCATGACGTCCGTGCACGACATGACCTACGAGTCATCGGAACGCCATGGCGCGCGGGGGGACTACGTGATCGGAGCCAACACGGCGTCCTTCGTGAAGGTCGCCGACGCGATGCTCGCGCAAGGCGTGATCTAAACGCGACTGCCAGGGTTCCCTGTCGCTGCGTCAGGGCAGGGCGAATAGGCTCAGTGTCATGCACGGTGAGGCACTGCACGCAGAGTACAAGGTTCCCGGCGGCAAGCTCGTCGTCGTCGACCTCGCGGTGAGCGACGACCGCATCGGCATGTTCCGCCTCGCTGGCGACTTCTTCGTCGAGCCCGACGAGACGATCCCCGCGATCGAGGCGGCGGTGCGCGGTATGCCAGCGGCGTCCGATGCGAAGACCCTCACGGCGAGAATCGAGGATGCTCTGCCCGACGGTGCCGTCCTCCTCGGGTTCAGCGCCGAAGCGGTCGCGACGACGATCCGCCGCGCGCTGTCGAGCGCGACGACCTTCGCCGACTACGACTGGCAGCTGCTGCGCGGCCCCGCGCTCGCGCCCCTGCAGCAGATGGCGCTCGACCAGGTGCTCGCCGAGTGCGTGGGCGACGGCTCGCGCGGGCCCACCCTGCGCATCTGGGAGTGGAAGAGCCCCGCGGTCGTCATCGGCTCGTTCCAGTCGGTCAGCAACGAGGTCGATCGCGACAACGCCGAGCGCTACGGCTTCGAGATCGTGCGCCGCATCTCCGGCGGCGGGGCGATGTTCATCGAGCCGCAGTCGGCCATCACCTACTCTCTCTACGCCCCGAGCGAGCTCGTCAACGGCATGAGCTTCGCGGAGTCCTATGCGTTCCTCGACGAGTGGGTCATCGTCGCCCTGCGCGAGCTCGGGCTCGATGCGCGCTACGTGCCGCTCAACGACATCGCGAGCTCGGCCGGCAAGATCGGCGGCGCGGCGCAGAAGCGGCTCGGCTCGGGCTCCGTGCTGCACCACGTCACGATGGCGTACGACATGGACGCGGATCGCATGACCGAGGTGCTGCGCATCGGCCGGGAGAAGCTCAGCGACAAGGGCGTGAAGAGCGCCAACAAGCGGGTCGACCCGCTCAAGTCGCAGACCGGTCTGACGCGGGACGAGGTCATCGAGACCCTGCTGGGCACGTTCCGCTCGCTCAACGGCCTCACCGACAGCGAGATCGCCCCGGAGGAGATGGAGCGCGTGGAGAAGCTCGTCGCGGAGAAGTTCTCCACGGAGGACTGGATCCAGCGCGTTCCGTGAGCCCGCGCATCCGGGCCGTCGGCCTCACGCTCCTGCTCGCCGGCGTCGTCGTCGGCGGCATCGTGCTGTCGGCGATCACGGGGCAGCTCGCGATCACGCCCACCGAGGTCGCTGGCTCGCTGCTGCGTGCTGTCGGCCTCGACACCGCGTGGGCGCCCACCGACCCCATCGTGGAGTCGACGCTGTGGTTCGTGCGCTTCCCGCGCATCCTCATGGGTCTGCTCGTGGGGGCGGCGCTCGCCGTCGCCGGCGCGGTCATGCAGGCGATCTTCGGCAACCCGCTCGCCGAGCCCGGCGTCGTCGGGGTGTCCTCCGGTGCCGCGCTCGGGGCCGCGACGGCGATCGTGCTCGGGGCCTCCGTGCTCGGCGGTGCGGGCATCGCGGTGTTCGCCTTCCTCGGAGCACTCCTCGCGACGCTCCTCGTCTACGTGGTCTCGCGAGCCGGCGGGCGTACGGAGGTCGTCACCCTGCTCCTGACGGGCATCGCGATCAACGCTTTCGCGCAGGCCGGCATCGCCTTCGTGCTGTTCGTCGCCGACACGGCGAGCCGCGAGCAGATCGTCTTCTGGCAGCTCGGCTCGATCGCCGGCTCCCTGTGGTCGCAGGTGGCGATCGTCGCCGGAGTCGGCGTCGCGGGCGTGATCGCCGCGATCCTCCTGGCGCAGCGGCTCGACCTGCTCGCGCTCGGCGAGCGCAACGCGCGTCACCTCGGCGTCAACGTCGAGCGACTGCGCCTCGTCTCGATCGTGCTCGTCGCGCTGCTGACGGGTGTCGCCGTCGCCTTCACGGGCATCATCGCCTTCGTGGGGCTCGTCGTGCCGCACATCATCCGCATGATCATCGGGCCTGCGCACCGCGGCCTCATCATCGCGAGCGCGGTGGGCGGCGGAGCCCTGCTCGTGCTCGCCGACCTGCTCACGCGCACGATGGTCGCGGGCGCCGAGCTGCCCATCGGCATGCTCACCTCGCTCATCGGCGGCCCGTTCTTCTTCTACCTGCTGTGGCGGCAGCGCCGCCGCAGCGGAGGCTGGGCATGAGCGCGCCGGGGTCCGCCCTCATCGAGGCCCGCGGCGTGAGCGTGCGCCTCGACGGGCGGGGCATCCTCACCGGCATCGATCTGGATGTGCGCGCGGGTGAGATCCTCGCCCTCGTGGGTCCGAACGGCGCCGGCAAGTCGACGCTGCTCTCGGTGCTCAGCGGCGACGCGAGCCCGAACGAGGGAGAGGTGACGCTGCTGGGCCGGCCGATCGGCGACTACCGTGCGCTCGAGCTGGCCCGGCTCCGCTCTGTGCTCACGCAGGCGAACGCCGTGAGCTTCCCTTTCCGCGTCATCGAGATCGTGCAGATGGGGCGCAATCCCTGGATGCGCGGCTCGACGGTCGACGACGACCGCGAAGCGGTCATCCGTGCGGTCGAAGCGGCCGACGTGGAGCACCTGCTCGGCCGACGCTTCACCTCGCTCAGCGGCGGCGAGCAGGCCCGGGTGTCGCTCGCCCGCGTGCTCGCGCAGTCGACCGACATCGTCTTCCTCGACGAGCCGACCGCGGCGCTCGACCTGCGTCACCAGGAGGAGGTCATGCGCGTGGCGCGCGGCCTCGCCGCGCAGGGCCGAGCGGTCGTCGTCGTCGTGCACGACCTCTCGCTCGCGGGTGCCTACGCCGACCGCATCGCCCTCCTCGACAGCGGTCGGCTCGACGCGCTCGGCACGCCCGCCGAGGTCATGACGGCCGAGCGCGTGAGTCGCGTCTACGGGCTCGAGGTGCGGATTCACCGGCTCGGCGCCTCGGGGCGACCGGTCGTGCTGCCGCTGCGCGACTGAGCTTCGGGCTGGGACTGAGAGCCGCGCCGACCAGGCTCAGCCCTGTTGCTCGGGGCGGGGCTTCTGCTCGTAGTGCGGCTGAGGACTCTGCTGAGGCTGCGAGCCGGGCTGCGGCCCGGCCTGACGCGGGTCGCGCCCGCTGAGGAGCTTCCAGATGGCGAAGCCCGCCCCGGCGAGCACCGCAAGGTCGTCCCCGAAACCGAGTGGACCCACGAGGATCTCGGGGATCACGTCGATGGGGGAGACACCGTAGGCGAGGGCGCCGAGGCCGACGAGGACAGCGGAGATGATGGCGCGGGTGCGGCTCATGGCACCAGAGTAGTCGCGCATCACCGCGCGCAGCGGCGGCGGGCCCGACCGCGAGCTGCCGTCGGTAGGCTCGACGGGTGATCGAGTGGTGGGGGTGGGTGCTCATCGTGATCGGGGTGATCGCGGTCGGCGTGCTCGCCCAGCGCCGCGGGTGGATCGACTTCCGGAGCAACGGGCGCAGGGGCGGATCAGGAGGAGGGCTTGTGGGCATCGGCGACGAGGTCTTCAACCCCACGCGGCACGAGGCGCAGATCGAGCTCGACCGGCAGACGATGCTACCCGCACCCGCACCTATCCCGGGCGACGAAGGCCCGGGCGGAATCCGCTTCGAGGGTGATCCGGATGACGGCGACGGTTACCGGGGGAGCGTACGCCTCTAGGAGACCGCTGAACAATTCGGGGGTTTAAGGCGCGCCTGCGGACTGGTCCGGGCTGCGGGTTAAGACTTGGTTCATGCAGGGTAGTGACGATGGTCAGCGTCAACTGTTGGATGTTCAGTCCTGGGCGGGTCATTTGCTCCCGCGGGGGTCGGTGTTCGCGTTCCTGGCCGCTCACCGGAGGCAACTGTTCCCGGATGACGCGTTCGCGGATCTGTTCCCGTCCGGGCGGGGTCGTCCCTCGATCCCGGCGGATGTGATCGCGTCGGTGTTGGTGTTGCAGACGATTCATAACCTCTCCGATCGGGAGACTGCGGAGGCGGTCACGTTTGATCTGCGCTGGAAAGCGGCCTGTGGGTTCGCGGTGGCCCAGACAGCGTTCCACCCGTCGGTGTTGACGTATTGGCGGCGCCGTCTGGCTGGCAGTGAGCGGCCGCATCGCATCTTCGATGCCGTGGCCGAGGTCATCGCTCAGTCGGGGGCGTTGACCGGTCGACGGCGACGGGCGATCGATTCCACGATCCTCGACGATGCGGTTGCCCGGCAGGACACGGTGACCCAGCTGATCGCGCAGATCCGCCGAGTCGGGCGGGAGGTCCCCGCAACGGCGGAGCTCATCGCGGGCCTGCCCGGGCATGACTACTCCACGCCTGGGAAGCCGGACATTGCCTGGGATGACCCGGCCGCCCGCGATCTGCTCGTCTCAGCGTTGGTGAACGACGCGTTGACGCTGCTGGCGGAGCTCGACGGTGTCGAACTGAGCGAGAAGCAGCAGGAAACGGTGGCGTTGCTGGCACTGGTCGCAGGGCAGGACGTTGAGCCGGCGGAGGATTCCGATGGCACCGATGGGCGGTGGCGGATCGCCCGGAAGGTCGCCCCGGAGCGGATGATCTCAACCGTTGATCCGGACACCCGGCATGCGCACAAGTCGCGGGAGAAGAAGCAGGACGGCTTCAAAGCCCACGTTGTGATCGAGCCGGACACCGGTCTGGTCACCGCTGCCGCCCTCACGAAGGCGTCCGGGGCGGCGAACAGCGACGCGGCCCGCGGGGCGGAGCTGCTCACCGCCGATACCAGCATCGGCGAGGAACCGGTCGACGTGCTGGCCGATTCGGCCTACGGCAGCGGTGAGCTGCTCGACCAGATCGGAACCGCCGGTCACACCGCGATTATCAAGCCGATGCCGCTGGCCCGGGCGGTTCCTGACGGGTTCACCATCGATGACTTCACCGTCGATGACACCGCGGGAACGATGACCTGCCCGGCCGGAGTCACCCGACCGATCGCCGCCAAGGGAACAGTGACCTTCGGCAGCGTCTGCTCCTCCTGTCCGTTGAAGCTTCGATGCACCACGGCGGCGCGAGGACGGAAGATGACCGTGACTGCGCATGACCGGATCAAACGCGAACACCGGGCCCGAGCCGCGGATCCTGGCTTCCAAGCCGATTACCGGCAACACCGGCCAATGGTCGAACGCTCAATCGCGTGGCTCACCCGCGACGCCAGACGCGTGCCGTTCCGTGGCGTCGCGAAGAACAACGCCTGGTGGGTCACCCGCGCCGCCGGAATCAACCTCAAACGACTTCTCAACCTCGGCCTCACCTTCCACAACGGGAACTGGGCGCTCGGATAGAGCCAGCCAGTGCGCCCAATCACGGTCGCAGCTCGGCGGAACCCCCGCCAACAGTGCCGCAACGCCGCCTTCCGGGCAGACAACTATTGGCACGGCAGACCAAGAACCGAGCCACCGACGCCCGCCCAGAGAACCGACACGGCCCAGCCGACCACGGTCAAGACCCCTTGTTCAGCAGTCTCCTAGGGCGTGATGCGGCGGTGCTCAGGCGCGCGAGGAGAGGTCGGCGTACTCCGGGTGCTGGCGCATCCAGGACGCCACGAAGCCGCAGATCGGCTTCACGGGCTCACTCGTGGTCTCCCGCAGCTCCTGCAGGATCGCCTGCACGACGGCCCCGCCGACGCCCTGGCCGCGCTTGAGCGGCGGCACTTCAGCGTGGAGGAGGCGGAGGGTGCCGCCGGCGTTGTCGTAGATGATCCAGCCCTGCAGCTCGTCGCCGTCATAGGCGGCGTAGCGGTCGGCGTCGGGCTCGTGGGTGACGGTGAGACTCATGCCGCTCACCCTAGCGAGAGGCGTCGAAGGTGCTCTCAGGCACTGTCTTACCAGGGCCTACGCATGAATCCGCTCGCTGGTACGCGTCGAGACTCTCTACGCGTAGCTCTATACGGAGTTCTGGACACGCCGCGCAGAGTTGCGGATACATGTGTAACCTAGTGGTACTCGGGTAATACGAGCGACGACCGACTCAAGCTTGCCTTGAAGGCACGAGAGAGATGAGAACGGTGACAACGCTAACGCTGTCTAACGACTCAATCATTGTTGACGATCAACTTCGAGATGAGGCTATCGAACTCGTTGAGACCGCTGAAGATGACCGACTTGGTCACCTTGAAGTGGTGATCAACGGAACCAACTACGAAGTACCGGAATCACTATCAAGGTTGCTCGTCCACGTCATTGAGCGCGCTGCTCGCGGCGGGACGATGCACATTCGATCGATGCCGGAAGAACTGACGACAACTGTGGCCGCAGAGCTACTGGGGGTTTCCCGACCAACGTTCATGAAGCTCATCAAGGCTGGCGACATCCGTTCGCGGATCGTCGGCACACACCATCGGGTTCTCGCTCAGGATGTTGTGGCACTTCGCGATCGACGCAACGACGCGCGTGTCGACGCGATCCGTGCGCTGCGAGAGGTGTTGCCCGACTAGCCTTGGAAAGTGATTCAGCAACGAGTATTCGTCGATGCAGATGTCCTCTATTCTGCGTGCCTTCGATACTGGCTGTTTCAACTGCGCGTTTCGACACGTTCAATGTTCCTGCTGTGCACTAGCGAAGACGTGATCGCTGAAACTCTCTCCAAGTTGCGAGACAACAATCCTCGGTGGGACGGCGGGCAGATCACGCGAATACGAGCGGCGATCGTCGAGGTCTTCGATGAGCTGGTGGATGATTTCGACGGATCCGTCGCGTATCAGGGTGCTGATCCCGACGACTTTCACGTGCATGCAGCTGCGCTCGCTGCCCAGGCCCAGATATTGCTGACCTGTGACCATGGCCTGCTCAACCAGCCCAATGCCGACGAGCTGGAATACGAGGCATATCATCCGGACGACTTCTTCGTGTTGGTGAATGACTCAGCACCGCTAAACGTGCGTGAGGCGTCTCTCGCGCAGTTGCGCTACTACGCCAACAAGAATGGAGAGCGAAACAGCGGGCTTGTCGATGCCTTGATCGCCGCGGGCAGTCCGCACTTCGCCGAATGCGTTCGACTGCACCTGGTCGATCTCGCGGGAGCCATGCCGCGCGTGCAGCGACGTAAGTTGCGCAGATTCGAGAGGTTGAATCTGGCGGCCTCGTCGCGATTAGGTGCCTAGCGGAGAAGTCGAGCCTGACCTGTAGCGCCCCTTTTGGCTCTCAGGCGCTATCGCCCTCGACGAGCTGCGTCGGAAGGATCGTGACCTGTGCGACTGCGCGACCCTCGATGCGGTCGACGATGAGGCGCGCCATCGTGCGGCCCACCTCCACGGAGGGCTGCTCGACGGTCGTGAGTCGCGGGGTGGCGTTCTGGGCGAAGTAGTCGTTGTCGATGGAGGTGATGGCGACGTCGTCGGGAATCGTGAGCCCAGCATCCCGCAGCACGCTCAGGGCGCCCGAGGCCATCTGCGAACTCGCCGCGAACAGCCCATCGATGCGCACGCCACGATCGAGGATGCGCCGCATCGCATCGGCGCCGCCCGCGGGTGTGAAGTCGCCGCGCTCCACGAGATCGGCTTCGAGCCCTGCCGCCTCGAGCCCGGCGCGCCAACCGTCGACACGATCGAGGCCTGCGGCCATGTCGGCGGGGCCCGCGATCGTCGCGATCCGACGGCGACCGCTCGCGACGAGGTGCTCGGTGGCGAGTCGGGCGGCAGCGACGTTGTCGACGTCCACGTAGTAGCCCTCTCCGCCTTCTGCGCTCATCGGGCGACCGCCGAACACGACGGGGAGAGTGCGGGCGAGCGCCAGGTACGAGCGGTCGTCGGAGTGGTGCGAGAGCACGAGAGCGCCGTCGACGTTGCCCGCCTGCAAGAAGTTGCGGGTCTTCTCGGCGTCGGCCTCGGGCGCGATGAGCAGGCTCAGGGTGTACGCCGTGCTCGACAGCTCGAGCGCGACGCCCTGGATGACTTGAGCGAAGTAGGGGTCGGCGAAGAACTTGGCGGTGTTCTCGGGGATCACGAGCGCGATCGCGAACGTGCGCCGCGAGGCGAGGATGCGGGCCGCGCGGTTGGGTACGTACCCGAGCTCGGCGATCGCGCGTTCGACGGCCGCGATCGCCGCCGGAGTCACGCGCGGCGAATCGTTGATGACGCGTGACACCGTGGCGCGCGAGACGCCCGCGACAACGGCGACCTCCTCGAGGGTCGGCGCGCCCATCGCGGTGGCGTCGGTCGCCGTGTCGTCGCTCATGAGGATGCTCCGATGGGGGTCGTGCCGGTGCGCCTCGGGTCGGCGGGGTCGGTGCGTGTCGCCATCCTACGGCGCGGCGGTCGCCGTGGTGGCGGCGCGCGCCTCGCTGATGAGCTGCGCGTACACGCGACCGCTGCGCTTGATCGTGCGCTTCTGCGTGTCGTAGTCGACGTGCACGATGCCGAACCGCTTGTCGTAGCCCCACGCCCACTCGAAGTTGTCGAGCAGCGACCACACGAAGTAGCCGCGCACGTCGGCTCCATCCTCGATCGCGGCGGCGACCGCCTCGAGGTGGGCGAGCAGGTACTCGACGCGGGGCTCGTCGTCGATCGAGCCGTCTTGCTCGACGACGTCGTCCCACGCCGACCCGTTCTCCGTCACGTAGAGCGGCGGAAGGGTCGGGTACTCGCGACCGAGGCGCACGAGCAGCTGCTGCAGGCCATCGGGGTTGATCTCCCAGTCCATGGCCGTGCGGGGCAGGCCGCGGCGGGGGAACGTGAGGTGCTCCGAGCCCACGAACGGGTTGCCGTGCGCGTAGTCGGTGGGCCGCAGCACGCGCGGAGCATCCGGAGGCAGGGGATGACCGCTCACGTTGTCGTCGTGGTAATGATTCACGCCCAGGAAATCGATCGGCGCCGCGATCGTCTCGAGGTCGCCTTCGCGGATGAGCCCCTCGAAGTGGTGCTCGCGCACGTCCTCGACGAAGTCGGCAGGGTAGGCGCCGAGCAGGAGCGGTTCGAGGAAGGCGCGGTTCCAGATCGCGTCGAGCCGTCGCGCGGCGTCCTGGTCCACGGGGTCATCGGGGTCGTTCGGCACCGCGTTCGTGAGGTTGAGCGTGATGCCGAGCTGCTGGGCTCCGTGCTCGCGCAGCGCGCGTGTGGCGAGCCCGTGCGCGAGGTGCTGGTGGTGCAGGGCCGCAAGCGCGGCGCGCGGCTCGCTGCGGCCAGGTGCGTGCTCGCCGCCCGCGTATCCGATGAGGGAGGAGCACAGCGGCTCGTTGAACGTCGTCCAGTGCGTGACGCGGTCGCCGAGCACCTCGTGCACGAGGGCGGCGTAGTCGCGGAACCGGTAGGCGGTGTCGCGGTTCGCCCAGCCGCCCTTCTCCTCGAGGGCCTGGGGAAGGTCCCAGTGGTAGAGGGTCAGCCAGGGGAGGATGCCCGCCTCGAGCAGCTCGTCGACGAGGCGGCTGTAGAACGCGAGCCCGGCGCGATTCGGCTCGCGGTCACCCGGCTTGACGCGCGCCCAGCTCACCGAGAAGCGGTACGAGTCGAGGCCGAGCTCGCGCATGAGGGCCACGTCGTCGGGCATGCGGTGGTAGTGGTCGACGGCGACGGCGGGGGAATCGCCGCGCGCGACGGCACCGGGAACGCGCGCGAACGCATCCCAGATCGAGTCCTCCTTGCCGTCCTCGTGCGCGGCGCCCTCGATCTGCGCGGCCGCGGTGGCGGACCCCCACAGGAATCCCGGGGGGAGGTTCCGTGGCGCCATCAGCCCTTCACCGCTCCCTGCATGATGCCCGAGATGAGCTGGCGACCGGCGGCGATGAAGAGGATGAGCAGCGGCAGCGTCGCGAGCACGGCGCCGGCGAGCACGATCGAGTAGTCGACGTAGTAGCCGGACTGCAGCTGGCCGAGAGCCGTCTGCAGGGTCGGGTTCTGCGGGCTCAGCACGATCAGAGGCCACAGGTAGTCCGTCCACGCCATCATGAACGTGAAGAGGCCGAGGATCGCCATCGCGGGTCGGGCGGCGGGCACCGCGACCGTGAAGAAGGTGCGGATCTGGTTGGCGCCGTCGACCCTCGCCGCCTCGATGAGCTCGTCGGGAATGACGCCCACGAGGTACTGCCTCATGAAGAAGACCCCGAACGCCGTGACGAGGGTCGGGATGATGACGGCGCCGAGCGTGCCCGTCCACCCCAGCTCGCGCATGACGATGAAGAGCGGGATGATGCCGAGCTGGGTGGGAATCGCCATGGTCGCGATGACGAACACGAGCAGCCCCTCGCGACCCTTGAAGCGCAGCTTCGCGAAGGCGTAGCCCGCGAGGGTCGAGAACGTCACGACGGAGATCGTGATGATCGAGGAGACGATGATCGAGTTGCCGAGGGCGAGCCAGAAGGGAATGGCGTCGAGCACTCGTGCGGCGTTGGCGAGGAAGTTCCCGCCGGGGATGAGCGGCAGCGTCTCGCCACGGGTGGCGTTGGTGCCGCTCGCGACGACGAAGGACCACCACAGGGGGTACGCGGTGCCGAGGACCCAGGCGAGCAGCAGGCCGTAGCTGAGGAAGCCGGGGCGCAGGGCCACGCCGGAGCCGCCGACTCGGCGCCTGCGCGGTCGGGGATGCTCGACCTCGGTCTCGTCGGCACCGGCGGGCCGCACGGGCATGACGGGGGTGGGGGCGGGCGCGGTCATCGGTTTCCCCTCCGGTGGGCGGCGAGTTGTCGTCGCGCACGACGGTTCAGGCGGTTCCCTTCGACGCTCGCGATGCGCCGGGAGATGCCGAAGTTGACGAGCCCGAGAGCGCCGATGAGCAGGAAGAGCAGCCACGCGATGGCCGCGGCCCGCCCGAAGTCCTGGCGGAAGAACGCCATCTCCCACAGGTAGAGCACCGTGGTCTGGAACTGTCGCTGGGCGCCGCCGATGCCACCGGCGTTCGAGACGTCGAACAGGCGGGGCTCGGCGAAGATCTGCAGGCCGCCGATCGTGGACGTGATGATGACGAAGATCACGGTGGGCCGGATGCTCGGGATCGTGATCGAGAAGAACCGACGGGAGGCTCCCGCTCCGTCGATGGCCGCGGACTCGTGAAGGTCGCGGGGCACCGCCTGCATGGCCGCGAGCAGGATGAGGGTGTTGTAGCCGGTCCAGCGCCAGTTGACCATCGTCGCGATCGCGACATGGCTGGCGAAGACGTCGTGCTTCCACTCGACCGGGTCGATGCCGACGAGGCCGATGAGGTTGTTGACGAGACCGGAGTCCTCGCTGAAGACGCTCGAGAAGATGAGGGCGACGGCGACGGGGGTCACGACGTAGGGCAGCAGCACGCTCATGCGCCAGAAGGTGCGGGCCTTGAGGTGCTGGTCGAGAATCGCTGCCAGCACGAGCGCCATCGCGAGCTGGGGCACGGTCGAGATGAGGAAGATGCTCAGCGTGTTGCCGATCGAGTTCCAGAAGAAGCGGTCGCCGAGGACGGCGGCGAAGTTGTCGAATCCGACGAAGTCGCCCTGCCCCTGCAGGAGCGGCCAGTCGTGCAGGGAGACGACGAGCGTGTAGATGAGGGGGAAGAGCCCCGTGACGGCGAAGAGCACGAAGAAGGGGGCGATGTAGAGGTACGGCGAGGCCTTGAGGTCGAATCGGGCCAGGGTGAGCCCCGTGCGACGGCGGGGCGCTGCGCCTGGGGTGGCCGGTGGCGTGCCCTGCTCGGGTCGCGCGAGTGTGCTCGTCATGGTGGTTCCGTTTCGCCGGCGCTCGAGGCCGGTGTCGGCCGCGATACGGGGAGGAGTGGGATGGAGGGAGGTGCGCGACGGGGGCCGTTCCGTTCGGGTCGGGAACGGCCCCCGTCGCCGTGGTGGTGCTAGCCGACCAGCTCGTCGAGCAGGGCCAGGGCCTCGGCCCAGGCGCCTTCGCCGTCGAGCTCGCCGCGGTCGAGCGCCTGCAGCGGCGGGCCGAAGACGTTCTCCTGGATCAGTGAGTCGTCCGGTCCCTTGAACTGCGCGACGACGCCCTCGGCGCGACCCGCGAGGATCGAGCCCACCGGCGCGTCATTGAAGAACGCGTTCGGCGTGGGGTTTGCGGCCAGCTCTGCCTGAGCCTCGAGGGTGCTCGGGAAGGTGCCCGCGGCCTCGAACTGCGTGATCTGCTGCTCGGGCTCGGTCAGCCACGAGGCGAGGGCCGCCGCGGCTTCCTTCTTGTCGCTCGTCTCGGGCACGGCGAGGAACGCGCCGCCCCAGTTCGCCGCGCCGCCGGGGAAGACGTCAGCGAAGTCCCAGCCGGTCGAGGCGTCGCCGCCACCGGCTTCGGTGTTGCCCTGCACGACGCCGAGCATCCAGCCCGGGCACACGAAGGTCGCGAAGGTGCCGTCGACGAACGACTGTCCGCCGTTCCAGTCCCACGCGCCCTGCGCGGCCGACTGGCCGCCCTCGGTCGCGGCGGCGAGCTGGTCGAAGCGCGCCTTGAGCTCGGCGTTGCCGTCGACGTTGAGCTCGCCATCCGAGGTGTAGTAGCCCTCGGGCAGCTGGTTCACCATGGCGTTCCAGACGAAGCCCGAGTGGTCGTACCAGGCCTTGCCGGTGGCGTCGACGTACTGCTGGCCGACCTCGAAGAAGGTGTCCCAGCCGCCATCGAGCAGCTCGGCGACGCCCTCGCGGTCACTCGGCAGGCCGGCGGCCTCGAAGAGCGGGCCGTTGAAGCAGATGCCCTCCGGTCCGATGTCGGTGCCGTAGCCGATGACGCGGCCGTCCGGGTCGGTCGCCTGCTGGTACTTCCAGTCGACCCAGTCGCCTGCGCGGTCCTCGATGCCGTAGTCGCGCAGGTCGACGAACTCGCCGCTGACCTCCATGATCGACCCGAGCCAGCCTTCCTCGAGGGCGACGATGTCGCTCAGTCCGCTGCCGGCGGCGAGCTTCGTGAAGGTGTCGGTGCGGGCGTTGCCACCGGTGTCGATGTTGTTGGCGACGATCGTCACGTTGGGGTTGAGGTCCATGTACTCCTCGTACAGGTCCTCGTACCCGAAGGTGCCGAAGGTCGTGATGGTGAGCTCGATGGGCTCGTCGGCCGAGGGCTCGCTGGCTTCGGTCGCGCAGCCGCTCGCGACGAGCGCGAAGGCTGCGGCTCCCGCGACGGCGGCGCCTGCTGTGGTGCGTCGTGACAGTCTCACGGTCACTCCTTTGTGCGTGTGTGGGTGAATGGATCGAGAGGGGATCTCTCAGCGTGAGAGCGCTCTCATTCAGAGACCGTGAGAGCGCTCTCACACTTCGGCACACAGTACGCATCATCGGACTGGAATGTCAACGCTAGTTCCAGATCGAACTGAAATCCCTGATCAGAGGGATGCTCTTCCCCCACCCGCGCACTCGCCGACCACCCTCGGGCTCGCGTGCGCGGCCCGGTAGGCTCGACTCGTGAACGCACGCGGCACCTCCCTCATCGCCCTCACAGCGGCGACCCTGCTCGCACTCGCGGGGTGCGCCGTCGACCGAGGGCCGCTGCCCGTGCCGAGCACCCCCACGGCGACCCCGAGCGAGACCCCGACGCCCACCCCCACGCCGACTCCGACGCCCACCTTCGACCGCGAGGCGCGCTCGATCGACGACCCGAACTCGCTGTGGGTCGTCGCGAACAAGCTGCGCCCGCTGCAGCCGCAGAGCTACGCCCCGAGCGATCTCGTATTCGTCGACATTCCCTACGTGTACGAGCCGTACTTGCGTGCAGAAGCAGCGGATGCCGCCGTCGACATGTTCGCGACGGCGCGCGAGGAGGCGGGGCTCGAGCTGCAGTCGCAGAGCTCCTACCGTAGCTACGACTCGCAGGTGCGCATCTATCAGGGCTGGGTCGACAGCCTCGGGCAGAGCGCGGCCGACCTCACGAGCGCGCGTCCAGGGCACAGCGAGCATCAGACGGGCCTGTCGATCGACATCAGCTCGGTGCCGTCGGTGTGTCCGCTCGATCAGTGCTTCGGCGACACGCCTCACGGTCAGTGGCTCGCCGCCAACGCGCACCGGTTCGGCTTCCACCTGCGCTACCCGGCGGGGCTCACCGACATCACCGGCTACGAGTACGAGCCGTGGCACTACCGATACGTGGGCGTCGAGCTGGCGACCGAGCTGCATGAGACGGGCATCCGAACTCTCGAGGAGTTCTTCGGGCTGCCCCCGGCGCCCACTTACGCGGGCTGAGCCTCCGTCCTCAGTAGGTCGGCTGCCTCGTCAGCGCCCGGCGGCGCGCGCGATGCCCGCGACGAGCTGCTCGACGAGCGGCCGAGGCGTCGCGAGGATCATGCGCACGTGGCCAGCGCCGGCCCGCCCGCTCGCGGTGCCCTCGGTGAGGGATACGGCAGCGCGCTCGCGAATGGTCGCCGCCGGGGTGTCGCCGAGCCCGAGCGCGCTCACGTCGAGCCACGCGATGTAGGTGCCCTCCGGCCGCCGGTAGCCGACCTCGGGCAGGCGGTCGGCGAGCAGTTCGCCGAGCAGGGCGAGGTTGCCGTCGATGTAGTCGACGACGTCGGCGAGCCACGCGCGACCGTGATCGTAGGCTGCCGTGTTGGCGATGACGCCGAGCGTGCTCGCGCCGTGGCTGCCGAGCGGCCCGAGGCTCTCCCAGATCGCCTCGTCGGCGTCGCTGCTCGTGATGAACTGCGCGCACTTGACACCGGGCAGGTTCCACGCCTTCGACGCCGAGATCGCGGTGACGGTGTGCCGGGCGGTCACGTCGCTCACGCTCGCGTACGGCACGTGGCGCCTCTCGCCGAACACGATCGGGGCATGGATCTCGTCGGAGAACACGCGAGCGCCGTGCCGGTCGACGACGGTCGCAAGCGCCTCGAGCTCCGGCCGCTCGAACACCCGGCCACCCGGGTTGAGCGGATTGCACAGCAGCACGAGACCTGCGCCCGCGGCCAGCGCGGCGTCGATCCCGTCGAGGTCGAGCGTGTGGCGGCCTTCGTCGACGGCGTGCGGAACCTCCACGACCTCCCGCCCGAGCGTCGCCGGGAAGGTCAGGAAGGGCATGTACGCCGGGGTCGGCACGACGACGGCAGAACCGGGGCGCGTGTAGTGCCTGATCGCGTACTCGAGGCCCTGGATGACGTCGGCGATGGGATGCACGCGCTCCGGCGTCGGATCCCACCCGGTCTCCTCGGCCAGCCATCCGGCGGTCGCCCGCGACAGCTCGTTCGAGACGCCCCGCGGCAGGTAGCCGAGGTCGCCGCGGTCGACCGCGTCATGCAGCGCCGCCGTGACCGCGGGCGCCGTGCCGAGGTCCGACTCGGCCACCCACGCGCCGAGCGTGCCGGGGAAGAGCGACCACTTCATGCCGCCGTGGGCACTCAACTGCTCCGGCGTGATCGCATCCCACGCGGCGAAGCGCTCGGCGCGGCTCACGAGCCGCCCAGCGCGGCGTCGACGATCGCCTTCGCCTCGCGCTGCACCTGCGCGAGGTGCTCGGGGCCGCCGAAGGACTCGGCGTAGATCTTGTAGACGTCCTCCGTGCCGCTCGGCCGCGCCGCGAACCACGCCCGGTGCGTCGACACCTTGAGGCCGCCGATGGCCGCACCGTTGCCGGGCGCCTCCGAGAGCGTCGCCGTGATCGGGTCGCCCGCGAGCTCTTCCGCCGTGATCGCGTCGCCCTGCAGCGAGCCGAGCGCGGTCTTCTGCGCGGCGGTGGCGGGAGCATCCACTCGTTCGTAGGCGGGGTCTCCGTAGCGGTCGGTGAGGTCCGCGTAGATCTGCGAGGGGGTCTGCCCGGTGACCGCGGTGATCTCCGACGCGAGGAGGGCGAGCAGAATGCCGTCCTTGTCGGTCGTCCACACCGTGCCGTCCTTGCGCACGAAGCTCGCCCCAGCGCTCTCCTCGCCGCCGAACGCGACCGAGCCGTCGAGGAGGTCGGGCACGAACCACTTGAACCCCACGGGCACCTCCCACAGGCGCCGCCCCAGGCCGTCAGCGACCCGGTCGATCATCGTGCTCGAGACGAGGGTCTTGCCGATCGCGGCATCGGCTCGCCAGCCGGGGCGGTGGGTGTAGAGGTACTCGATCGCGACGGCGAGATAGTGGTTGGGGTTCATGAGACCGCCGTCGGGCGTGACGATGCCGTGCCGGTCGGCGTCGGCGTCGTTGCCGGTGAGAAGGTCGTAGTCGTGCCGGTGGGCGAGCACGCTCGCCATCGCGTGGCGGCTCGACGGGTCCATGCGAATCTTGCCGTCCCAGTCGAGGGTCATGAAGCCCCACCGCGGGTCGACCGTCGGGTTCACGACCGTGAGGTCGAGACCGTAGCGCTCGGCGATGAGAGCCCAGTAGTTGACCGCGGCACCGCCGAGCGGGTCGGCGCCGATGCGCAGGCCGCTCGCGCGCACCGCGTCGAGATCGAGGATGTCGCCCAGGTCCGCGACGTAGTGCTCGCGGAAGTCGTAGGGTTGCGCATCGACGGCGACCTGACGCTGCACGTCACGGTTGCCTCCGGCGATGAGCTCGTTGGCGCGGCGGGCGATCCAGCTCGTCGCGTCCGAATCCGCCGGCCCACCGTGGGGAGGGTTGTACTTGAAGCCGCCGTCGCGGGGCGGGTTGTGACTGGGGGTGATGACGATGCCGTCACGCTGTGCGTCGGTGGGAGCATCCCGATTCGCCCGCAGGATCGCGTGGCTGAGCGCGGGGGTGGGAACCCAGTCGTTGTGAGCGTCGACGAGGGCCGTGACGCCGTTCGCCGCGAGCACCTCGAGCGCCGTCCGCTGTGCAGGGGCGGAGAGCGCGTGCGTGTCGGCGCCGACGAAGATCGGCCCGCGCGTGCCCTGCTCGGAGCGGTACTCGACGATCGCCTGCGTGATCGCGGCGATGTGGGTGTCGGTGAAGGCGCCGTCGAGGCTCGAGCCGCGGTGCCCGCTCGTGCCGAACACGACGCGCTGCGCCGGGTCGTCGAGGTCGGGAACGCGGTCGTCGTACGCCCCCAGCAGCGCGTCGATGTCGACGAGGTCGTCCGGGCGGGCGGGTGTTCCGGCGCGTTCGGTCATGCGCCCATCCAACCACCGGGCCCTGCGAGCATCCACACCCGAACCCCTGCGGCACAAGGGGCGGGATGCTCGGCAATAGACTGCCGAGCATGAGCGACGCCCCCGACGCGACCCCGGTGTACTCCTATCTGGGCCCGATCGGCACGTTCACGTGGGAGGCCCTGCGCCAGGTGCCTGAGGCCGCGGGTGCGACCTGGCGCAGCGTGAGCAATGTCGGCGAGGCGCTCGACGACGTGACCGCGGGCCGCAGCGTCGGCGCGATGATCGCGATCGAGAACTCGGTCGAGGGCGGGGTGAGCGCCACGCAGGACGCCCTCGCGACCGTGCCAGGCCTGCGCATCATCGGCGAGTACCTCGTGCCCGTGAACTTCGTTCTCGTCGCCCGACCGGGTGTGCGCCTCGAGGATGTGCGGGTCGTCTCGGCGCATCCCGTCGCCTACGCGCAATGCCGCCATTACCTGGAGTCGGCCCTGCCCGATCACGGCCACATCCCCGCGCCGTCGAACGTCGCCGCCGCTGCGGGGCTGCTCGAGAACGATCTCGCGCAGGCCGCGGTCGCGCCGCCGGGCATCACCGACCACCACGCTCTCGAGGTGCTCGCCGAGCAGATCGGCGACAACCCGAACGCCGTCACGCGCTTCGCGCTCGTGAGCCGCAGCCTCGCCATTCCCGAGCGCACCGGCGCCGACAAGACGAGCATCATCGCGGAGCTTCCCGACGACGCGCCCGGTCGGCTGCTCGAGATGCTCGAGCAGTTCGCCACGCGCGGTGTCAACATGAGCCTGCTCGAGTCGCGGCCCATCGGCGACGCCCTCGGCCGCTACCGCTTCGTCATCGACCTCGACGGCCACATCCACGACGAACGGGTCGCCGACGCCCTTCTGGGGCTGCGACGCTTCAGCCCCAAGGTCATCTTCCTGGGTTCGTACCCGCGGGCGGACAAGCGTCAGGTCGAGTTCGTGCAGGAGTACGGCGACGAGGTCTTCGCGGATGCGCGCGACTGGTTGCGGAGCATCCTCTCGGGGGAACCGGAAGCCTAGGACTGCCCGGCGGCACCGAGCCGCTCGCGCTCGCCCTTCGGGATGCGCACGATGAGGGCGGCGGGAGCGACCCGCACGGCGACGTGCGTCACGAGGCCGATCTCCTCGCCGTCGATCTCGAACTCCTCGGGCTTGTCGAAACCGAGGGTCATCCTGCGCCCTTGGAAGTAGCGGAGGGCGCGCACGCGCTTGTCCGCGGCCATGATGCGCCGACCGACGCGGGACTTGTGCAGCACCCCGTTCTCCCAGACGAGGGCGGTGCCGACGCGGATCCAGCCCCAGAGATTGCGCGGGCGCATGGCGACGACGTCGAGCAGGCCGTCGTCGATCCTCGCCTCGGGGAGGATGAGCACGCCGCCCGGGAGGGCACCGCAGTTGCCGATGAGCACGGTGTGGGCGCTCGTCGATCGGGGGGAGGAGCCGTCGAGGGTGTACCGCAGGCGCACCGCGTCGACGTCCTTGAAGATGCGCGCGATGGCTTCCACGTAGGCGAGCCAGCCGACGCGCTTCTTGAGGTCGGCATTCGTCGCCGCGATCATCTTCGCGTCGAGCCCGATGCCGATCATGACCACGAAGGCGTGCGCTTCCGTCTCGCCGCCCTCGCGCGTGATCTCCGCGATCCCCGCATCGATCGCGTGGTCCTCGCCCGTGAACGCGGTGCCGACTGCCTCCTTCATGCGGTTGACGCTCACGCCGAGGTTGCGGGCGAGCAGATTGCCGGTGCCCGCGGGCATGAGCACCATGGGCATTCCCGAGTCGACGAGCCCCTCCGAGACCGCCCGCACGGTGCCGTCTCCGCCGGCGACGAGCACGGCGGTCACGCCAGCCTCGACGGCGTCGCGCGCGACACCCTGGCCTGGGTCGTCGACGCTCGTCTCGAGCCAGAGGGACTCGGCCCAGCCGTGGTCCTTCTCCGCGGCCGCCACCGTGCGGCGCAGCTCCTTCAGCTCCACCTTGACCGGGTTGACGACGACGCCGAGACGCGGAAGGTCGGCGGAGGCGCCAGCAGTGGCCATGGCGTCAGAGTAGAGCATGTCGCACGGGCGATGCCGCGTGATTCCCAGCCGGGGTGCGTGACAGACTAGGGGCGTGATCGACCCCCAACTGCTGCGCGAGAATCCGGATTCCCTGCGACGCTCGCAGGAGGCCAGACGGGCGTCGGTCGACCTCGTCGACGAGGCGATCGCGGCCGATCAGGCACGACGCGAGGCGATCACCGCCTTCGAGTCCCTGCGCGCGGAGCAGAACGCCGTCGGCAAGACGGTCGCGGCGGCACCCAAGGAGGAGAAGGCGGCGCTCGTCGCCCAGGCCCAGGAGCTGTCGGCGCGCGTCAAGCAGGCCCAGCACGAGGTGACCGCAGCCGAGGAGGAGTTCGCCCGCGTCGTCGGCGGCCTCCCCAACGTCGTCCTCGACGGTGTGCCCGCGGGCGGTGAAACCGACTTCATCACGCTGCGCGAGGAGGGGACGGTACCGCGCTTCGACTTCGAGCCCCGTGATCACGTCGAGCTCGGCGAGCTGCTCGACGCGATCGACCTGCAGCGCGGAGTCAAGGTCTCCGGCTCGCGCTTCTACTTCCTCAAGGGCGTCGGTGCGCGTCTCGAGCTCGCGATCATGAACCTTGCGCTCGACCGCGCACTGGAGGCCGGCTTCACCCCCATGATCACCCCGACGCTCGTGACACCGGAGGTCATGTCGGGCACGGGCTTCCTCGGCGAGCACGCCGACGAGGTCTACCGCTTGCGCGACGACGACCTCTACCTCACGGGCACGAGCGAGGTGGCGCTCGCCGGCTATCACGCCGACGAGATCCTCGACCTGAGCGGCGGCCCCCTGCGCTACGCCGGCTGGTCGACCTGCTACCGCCGCGAGGCGGGCAGCTACGGCAAAGACACTCGCGGCATCATCCGCGTGCACCAGTTCCAGAAGCTCGAGATGTTCAGCTACGTCGACCCGGCTGACGCGGTCGCCGAGCACGAGGCTCTTCTTGCCCTCCAGGAGGGGATGCTGCGCTCACTCGGCCTCCCCTATCGCGTCATCGACGTCGCGGCCGGCGATCTCGGCTCGAGTGCCGCGCGCAAGTTCGATGTGGAGGCCTGGGTGCCGACGCAGGATGCTTACCGCGAGCTCACGAGCACGAGCAACTGCACGACCTTCCAGGCGCGGCGACTCGACACCCGGTATCGCACCGAGAGCGGCAAGACCGCGCCGGTCGCGACCCTCAACGGCACGCTCGCGACGACGCGCTGGCTCGTCGCGATCCTCGAGACGCACCAGCAGGCGGACGGCTCGGTCGTCGTACCCGAGGTACTGCGCCCCTACCTGGGCGGTCTCTCGGTGATGGAGCCCGTCGCGTGAGCAGAAAGTGGCTGGTGGCCCTCGACATCGACGGCACGGTTCTGCACGAGGATGGCACGCTCTCGGATGCAGTGCGCGACGAAGTGCAGCGCGTGCGCGATGACGGGCACGAGGTCATGCTCGCCACGGGCCGCTCGGTGGCGATGACGCTCCCCATCCTCGACCGGCTCGGCATCGCGCCCGAGTACGTCGTGTGCTCGAACGGCGCGATCACACTGCGTCGCGATGAGAAGGCCCCCACCGGGTACCGGCGCCACCATGTCGAGACATTCGATGCCTCGGCGGTGCTCGAGCGCATCCGGCCCCACCTGACCCACGCGAACTACGCCGTCGAGAACGAGGAGGGGCTGTACCGCTTCCACGGCTCCTTCCCCGACGGCGCTCTCGGCGCGGTGAGCGAGGAGGTGCCGTTCGAGAAGCTCGCGCACGAGCCCGCGACCCGCGTCGTCGTGATCTCTCCCGGGCACGCGATGGAGGAGTTCCTCGCCGCCGTCGAGCTCATGGGTCTGCACCAGGTGAGCTACAACGTCGGCTGGACGGCGTGGCTCGACATCGCGCCCGACGGCGTGAACAAGTCCACCGCCCTCGAGCGAGTGCGGGATGCTCATGGCATTCCCCGAGACCGCGTCCTGTGCGTGGGTGACGGCCGCAACGACATCGAGATGCTCGACTGGGCGACGCGCGGCGGGGGGCGCGGTGTCGCGATGGGGCAAGCCCCGGAGGAGGTCGTCGCCGTCGCCTCCGAGGTCACCGCGACCGACATCGAGGACGGCCTCGCGAAGGCGCTCGCGACACTCCAGGCCTCTGCATAGGCATGGTCGGGTACTCTTCTCACTGACCACCGAGGAGGGCTGTCCGAGCGGCCGATGGAGCTGGTCTTGAAAACCAGTGGGCAGAAATGTCTCGTGGGTTCGAATCCCACGCCCTCCGCTCGAGACGCTCGGCCCCGTCGGGCCGCACGCTTGCACCCTGAACCTGTGCACGAGGAGACCGCATGACTGAGCAGCTTCGTGATCGCGCGAGTCGATCGTTGCCGACAGCGGCCGTGCGCCACGGCCGACTCAAGCGTCACAGTGCATGGAAGACCCTTCTCGCCGTCCTCGGCGGCACGATGGCCGTTGTTCTGGTGAGCGGGGTCTCTGTCGCGGCGATCGCGGTGAATCAGCTCAATGAGAGCATCGACGTCGTCGAGCTCGTCACGGCAGAAGGCGAGGAGCGCGTCATCCCGACTGTCGGGGAGTGGGAAGGCGGTTTCAACGTGCTCCTCGTCGGCGTAGACAACGCCGAGGGCCAATCGGACGGCGACGACCGCGGAGGCGCCGTCCTCAACGACGTCAACATTCTCGTGCACGTCGCCGAGGACCAGCAGTCGGCGGTCGCGGTCAGCATCCCTCGTGACATGGTTGTGCCGATTCCGTCGTGCCCGAACCCGGAGGGCGGCAGCTACTTCGCGATGTCGGCGCAGCCCATCAACGTGGCGATGTCGTACGGCGGCCTGAGTTGTGTTGTGCTGACGGTCGAGGCCCTCACGGGCCTCGACGTCCCGTACGCCGGAATCATCTCCTTCGACGGCGTCGCTCGCATGTCATCCGCCGTGGGTGGCGTAGATGTGTGTGTTGATGGCCCCATCTACGATGAGTTCACAGGATTGAACCTTCCCGAGGCCGGCACCTACAGTCTCGAGGGTCGGCAGGCGCTGGCTTTCTTGCGCTCACGCAAGGGTGTAGGGGACGGTAGCGACCTCGGCCGGATCAGCTCGCAGCAGGTGTACCTCTCGTCGCTCATCCGCAAGGTGCAGTCGGAGGGCGTCCTCACCGATGTGACGAAGCTGTACGGGCTCGCGACGGTGGCGACCAGTTCGATGAAACTGTCGAGCAGTCTCGCGAACGTCGACACGATGGTCTCGATGGCTCTCGTGCTCAAGGACATCCCAACGGAAAACATCACGTTCGTCCAGTATCCCGGCACGACCGGTGGCACAGGGGTGTACTCGGGCAAGGTGCAGCCGATCGAGTGGCAGGCGTCCGCTTTGCTCGAGAAGATTCGCAATGACGAGTCTTTCGCACTCCAGGAGGGTGAGACAGGCATCGGCTCAGCGCTGGACCCCAACGCCCCGGCACCCGAGCCCACGACCCCCGCACCGACGGGTTCGGCGGCACCAACGGTCCCGCCACTCGCGGACGAGGAGCCTGCAGAGGTTCTCGAGGGCGTCAAGGGTCAGACCGCGGCTGACTACACCTGCTCGGTCGCCAACTAGGCCGTGTGAAGCCTCACCCACGAGCGGCTATAGTGGGGGAGGCTTCAGCCAGGAGACGTCGCATAGTCCGGCCGAGTGCACCACCCTGCTAAGGTGGAGTCCCCTTTGAGGGGACCGAGGGTTCAAATCCCTCCGTCTCCGCTCTCCTCCGTCCGTCTGGCTCGCAATGAACCCTGAACGAGTGCAACGAATCGAGAGCGCCCTGCTGGGGGTTCTCGTGATCGTCATCGCGGTCGTCATCTACCCCGAGTGGTGGTGGGTCACGCTCGCCGCCTTCCTGCTCTTCGACCTCTCAGCGCTCGGCTACCTGCGATCCCCGTCAGTGGGCGCCGCCCTCTACAACAGCGTCCACAACTACGCGTGGCCGGCTGTGCTCGGGGCTGTCGCTCTTCTCATGTCAGCATCCTCGCCCGAGCTGTCGACCATCTGCGGTCTCGCAGCGTTGGCCGGTGCCTTCCATGTGGCCGTCGATCGGGCACTCGGATACGGGCTGAAGCGGCCGGACGCTTTCACGCACACCCACCTCGGGTGGATCGGGCGCGACCGCCCGCGCACCTAGCGCGGACCCGTCGGGCTCACACGGGCAGCTCGACGGTCACCGTCGTCCCCCCGCCGAGCTCGCTCTGCACGCGGATGGTGCCGTCGTGCGCATCGAGAATGCGCTTGAGGATGGGCAGACCGAGCCCGACGCCAGGCGCTCCCGAGCGCATCGCGGCCTCGGTGCGGAAGAAGGGGTCGAAGATGCGCTCGATGTCGGCGGCCGAGATACCCATTCCGGAGTCGCGCACGGTGAGGCGCACGATCCCGAGCCCGTCAGTGCCGTCGCCCGCGTCGTAGTCGACGCCCACGTCGACGTGCCCGTGGAGGGGTGTGAAACGCACGGCGTTCGCGATGAGAGCCTCGGTGATGAGGCGGAAGAGCCGGGGGTCGAGTGGGGCCGTCGTCGTGGGCGCGCTGCAGTGCAACTCGATCGACTTGGCTTGCGCCTCATGCCGGAATGTCTCGAGTGCGTTCGCCGTGACGGCGTCGAGCTCGGTCGCCGCGGGCTGTGCCGAGCTCGGCTCCATGTCGGCCTGTGCTGCGAGGATGAGCTGGTCGACGATCGCGAACTCGCGCACCAGGTTGCGCTCGACCACCTCGAGGTACTCGGTGAGGCGGTCCCCTCCGCTCGCGTGGGACTCGGTCGCCAGCTCGAGAAAGCCCCTCATGACGGTGAGTGGCGTGCGCAGCTCGTGCGAGACGCTGCTGATGAGGCGGTCGCGTGAGCGCACGGCCTCGACGTAGGCGGTCACGTCGGTGAAGACCATGACCGTGCCCTCGAGCTGCCCTCGCTCGTCGACGAGGCGACGAGAGTTGGCGATGAACGCTGCGGTCGTGACACCGTCGTGGGCCCTAGCCCAGAACAGTTCGTCGGTCATGCCCTCCTCGGTCATCGCCTGCATAAGGGGCTCCCGCTCGGGAGTGTGCGGCGTGCGGCCGTCGGCCTCGAAGGAGGGGATGGAGCGGATCGCCGAGTACGGGTCGGGCCCTTCCGCGCGCACGACGGGGTGCTCGCGTAACGCGCGGTTGACGATCACCGGTGCACCGTTCCCGTCGAGCACGATCATGCCGACCTCGACCGTGTCGACGATCGCGTCGCGCGTGCGCCGCGCCGCGCGCTCAGAGCTTGAGGCGACTTCCGCCTCGTCGACGAGCTGGAACCCGAACAGGCTCGCGACCGCCGCGATGATCGGAACCATGAGGAGTGCGGGGAGATCTGCCTCGAGGGCGCCGGGCGGCGCCGTGGCAGTGCGGACGAGATCGCCCGCGATCGTGAGCGCCCCCAGCGCGAAGGCCACGAGGATGCTCCACGCGCGGCCGCTCGTGCCCAACCACGTGGCCGGCACGATGATCGCGAGCAGAGGCGAGAGCGACGCCGCGCCATCCGCGTCGACCCGGAGGATCGCGATCGCAAGGCAGTCGAGGGCGGGGACGACGTAGAAGAGCGCCGTCGTGGGGGTGAGAGCGGGTCGCGCGATCGTCATGACGACGGTGATCGCGAGGATGAGGACGAGCCCTGCGAGGGCACCGAGGGTGACGACGCCCTCGGCGTCGATCAGCGCGACGCCGAGCAGGCTCACGACGAGCAGGGCGAGGAACAGCCACTGGGTGATGAGCACGGCAGTGCGCGGGTCGAACGGATGAGGGAACAGGGTTAACGTCCGCACCGGTTGCGCTCGCTTCAGGATTCTCGTCACGTGCTGGTCATGCCTAGGGTCACCATCCTGGCCGAGGGCGACACGTTTCGTCCACGGCCAGGACGGTTTCTGCCCTACACCCGCGCGGGAACGGCAGTCTCCTCTCGGGTGACGGGGCTCGACCGGCGACCGGCACGCAGCAGCCACACCGTGAAGGTCAGTTCGGCGACGATTGAGGGGATGGCGACGATGGCCAGCATGACGTCGGCGATGGCCGCGTAGTCGGAGACGAGGACGTGCGCGAGTGTGTCGAGCGCGTACGTGGCCCCGGCGACGGCCAGGATGACTCCGATGAGGCGCGGGGCGATGCGGGATCGAATGATCAGACCTCCCAGCAGCATGAGGTGCAGGCCGAAGGCGATGAGCCCCACGTACCAGGTGAAGTCGAAGGCCGCGAGCATGAGAAGGGCGACGTCAGCGCCCAGGGAGGTCGATCCCGTGGCGATCTCGAGCCCGAGGAACATGAAGACGGCGCCGACGCCGAGGAAGACCGTGTACACGATGCGGAACCACGCGACCAGCAGCGACCGCGTGCGCCCAGCGGGGGCGAAGAGCACGTAGAGCCCCCAGGCGACGGGGACGTCGATGAGGAAGACGACGATGAAGGCGGCAAGGCCGACGCGGAACAGCGTCTCCTGCTCACGGATCGCGGCAACCGTGGCCTCGGCGTCGGCTGGGTCGATGATGCCTTGCTTGACGACGAAGTTGGCGAAGATCGCCAGGACGAAGAGTGCGATGTAGCCGATCCCGGCTACGCGTGCCGCGGTGCGACGAGAGCTATCGGTGTGCGTGGACATGGGGTGTTCTCCTTTTCTATGGGGTGGGTGACTTCTCAGGGTTGGGGTGGTGCAGGGGTGTGGGGTGGCGATCACTCCGCCACGTGCAGCACGGCTTTGCCGCGGACGCGACCGGCCGCGAGATCCGCAATCGCGTCGCGCACGGCGGACAGCGGGCGCACGGCCTCCGTGGTCGATCGGATGGCTCCGGACTCGATGAGGTGCACGAGCTCCGGCAGCCCGGCGCGAGACTCGGAGGAGATGAAGAAGCCGAGCCGTCGACGCGTGAAGGCGGAGCGGATGCGGGCACCGAACTGGCGCTGGATCCCGCCGGTGAGGCGGTCGCCGTCCTCACCGCCGACGATGACGAGCGCGCCCGTCTGCGTCAGGATGCGCACGAGGCGGTGAAGAGGCAGCCGACCGTTGATGTCGATGATGACGTCATAGCGGTCGGGGAGTCGGGTGACGTCGGTCGTGACGTAGTCGATGACCCGTGCGGCGCCGAGCGACCGCACGAAGTCAGACTTGGCCGCACTTGCGACGCCCACTACCTCGGCGCCGGCGGCGGCCGCAATCTGAACCGCGTAGCCACCGACCCCACCGGACGCACCGATGACGAGTACGCGCTGCCCCGCCTGGACTCGACCATGGTCTCGAACCGCCTCGAGAGCGGCGAGGCCGGAGACGGGGACCGCCGCAGCGTCGTCGTACTCCAGCCCGGCGGGCATCCGTGCAAGCGTGCTGACGTCGGCGACCGCGTAATCGGCGAAGCTGCCCGACGCGGTGCCGAACACGGAGTCGCCGATCGCGAGCTCGGTCACTCCCGGCCCCAGGCCGACGACGGTTCCTGCGACGTCGAGGCCGGGGACTGGCTGCCGGGGGGTCGTCATACCGAACATGGGCCGCACGATGTACGGCAGGCCCGCCATGATGTGCCATACGCCACGGTCGATTCCGGCAGCGTGCACTCGGATGAGGACCTGTCGGTCGCCGGGGTGCGGGACTGCGATGCGCTCCATCGTCAGCACCTCCGGCCCGCCGTAGCCGCGTTGGACGACGGCGCGCATGGTCGCGGGAATGGACTCTGTTCGGGGTTGCGAGAGCTGGTTCATGTGAGATTCCTCCGTTTCGTTCGTACTAAGTACGCTGATTCGAGAAACGTAGCCATACTTAGTACGATGTGTCAAGACCGAGTGTTGAGGAGGGCGAGATGCCTGAGCGGGGAGACCGTCCACGGGGAAGGTTGGGCCGGGATCAGATCATCGGCGCCGCAGTCGAGCTCGCGGATGAGATCGGCCTCGAGCCGCTGACCATTCGACGGCTTGCCGATCACCTCGGCGTGCGGCCCATGAGCCTGTACCACTACGTCCAGAACAAGGACGACATCATCGACGGCATGGTCGGTCGGGTGTTCGCCGAGGTGGAGCGTCCCGACCCCACTTCCCCGTGGAAGGACGAGGTGCGGGCGCGTGCCCGATCCCTGCGCGGCGCTCTGCGCCGCCATCCCTGGGCCATTCCCATCATGGAGTCCCGGCGCACTCCGGGCGCGGAGATTCTCGATCACCACGAGGCGATGCTCGCTACATGGTTGAGCACGGGCTACTCGATGGCGGTGGTGGCGCACGGACTCGCCGTGGTCGATGCTTTCGTGTACGGCTTCGCGCTTCAAGAGGCTGCGCTCCCCTTGGGGGAGAGCGGCGGTGATCTCACCGAGGCGAGCGAGCAGGTCGTGATGCCTCTCTCTCCCGAGCAGTATCCGTCTCTCGTGCGCTTCACGACGGAGCACGTGATGCAGCCCGGCTACGACTTCGGGGACTCCTTCGAGGTCGGCCTCGGCTACGTGCTCGACGGCGTGGAGCGCGCAGGGGAGGCAGCGGCGGGAGCGTGAGGCGATCGAGTGCCGCCGGTGGGGCGGACCACTGTCGGTGGCACTCGATCGGCGACTGTCACGCTCGCGTGAGCGCGCTCCCTTAGTAGGGCGTCGCGGCCAGGACGGACAGTCCCAGCGTGAACAGGGCCCAGAACGCGCCCACGCACACGAGGCCTACCCCCAGGCCCACGGGGGATGCCCACCCGTGCCATCGCATGGCGAGCAGCTTCTCCTCGCGCAGGTGTTCCTCTCGGGTCTTTCCGTGGTTGGTCGAATCGGTCATGTGCTTCTCCTTGTCCGGAATCGTACTAAGTACGTCGATGTGGCCGAGTCTATTCGTACTATGTACGTCTAGTCAAGGCAGGCGTCGGCATCCGGTTCGCCTCCCCGTCGCAGCGCTGGTATGCTCACTCAGTCGCCTCGTGCGACACGCGCCCGTAGCTCAATGGATAGAGCATCTGACTACGGATCAGAAGGTTGGGAGTTCGAGTCTCTCCGGGCGCGCCACCGCTTCACTCGCTACCGGCTAGCCTTGCCCGGTGACCCTCCTGCACCTGTCTCCCGATGTGGAGGCCGCGCTCGCCGCGGGCCGCCCCGTCGTGGCCCTCGAGTCGACCATCATCAGCCACGGCCTGCCGCGGCCGCGCAACCACGAGGCGGCCCTCGAGTTCGAGCAGCTCTTGCGTGACCAGGGCGTGACGCCCGCGACGATCGCCGTGCTCGATGGCGTTCCCCAGATCGGTCTGGACGCCGACGGCGTGCGGCGCATCGCCGAGGAGGATCTCGCGAAGGCGAGCGTGCGCGACCTGCCCATCCTCGCGGCGCGTGGGGCGAGCGGCGCGACGACGGTCGCCGCGACCGCGCACCTCGCCGCGATGGCGGGCATCCGCGTCTTCGCCACAGGCGGCCTCGGCGGTGTGCACCGCGGCGCGAGCGAGACCTTCGACGAGTCCGCCGACCTCTCCACGCTCGCGGTGACACCCATCACGGTCGTCTCGGCGGGGGTGAAGAGCGTGCTCGACATCGCCGCCACCCTCGAGCGTCTCGAGACGTACAGCGTGCCGGTCATCGGTCTCGGCACGACCGTGTTCCCGAGCTTCTGGCTGCGGGAGAGCGCCTTCACCCTCGACTGGTCGGTCGACAGCCCCGCCGACGTCGCCGCCGTCATGGTCGCGCACGATGCGCTCGGCCACCGTCAGGGCATCGTCGTCGCCAACCCCGTGCCCGCCGACCAGGCCTGGGAGCGCGAGGAGCACGACCGCGTGCTCGACGAGGCATTCGCGGCCGCCGAGCGCGCGGGGGTGAGCGGCAAGGCCGTCACGCCGTTCCTGCTCGGCACGATCGTGGAGCTCTCCGGCGGCCGCAGCCTCGAGGTCAACCTCGACCTCGCGCGCAACAACGTGCGGGTCGCGGGCGCGATCGCGCGCGCCTGGGCGGCACGGGCCGGCGCCTGACCGTGGCGGGCTCGCGCGTCGTCGTCGTGGGCGACGTCATCGACGACATCATCGTGGTGCCGGGCGGGCCCGTGCGCCCCGACACCGACACGACGAGCACGATCGTGCGCAGACCCGGCGGCTCCGCATCCAACACTGCGGCGTGGCTGGGGTGGCTCGGAGCTCCGGTCGACCTCGTGGGGCGGGTCGGGGCCGGGGATCTCGACCGGCACGCAGGCGCCCTGAGGGCATCCGGGGTCACGCCGCACCTCTCCGAAGATCCCGATCGCGTGACGGGCATGATCGTCATCGTCGTCGACGGTGAGCATCGCACGATGCTCACCGATCGGGGTGCCAACGCGACGCTGTCGCCGGCGGCGGTCACGGATGCCCTGCTCGACGAAGCTGCGTGCCTTCACCTCACCGGCTACACGCTCTTCGACGCGCTCGAGGCCGAGTCGTTCGCCCAGCTCGTGCGTCGCGCCCACGAGCGCGGAGTAATGGTGTCGCTCGACCCGGGGTCAGCCGGGTTCCTCGTCGACTACGGGGTCGAGCAGTTTCTCGCCGATACGCGCGGCGTCGACATTCTGCTGCCCAACCGGGCGGAGGCGCAGCTGCTCGTCGGGGACGCGATGGCGGCGGACGAGTCGACGCCCACGCCGGAGGAGTGCGCCGAGGCTCTGCTCGAGCACGCCCCGACGGTCGTGCTGACGAGCGGCGGTGATGGAGTGATCGTCGCGCGGCGCGGGCACGAGCTGCAGCGCGTTGCCGTGGAGCCCGTGGACGCCGTGGAACCGACGGGAGCCGGTGACGCCTTCTCGGCCGGTCTGCTGCACGGTCTGCTGGCCGGCGACGACGTGGTGGCGGCGACCGTGACAGGAGTGCGCACAGCACGAGAGGCGGTCGCCCTCTCAGGAGGACGACCGCCTCTCGTGTAGCTGTCGTGTGCTGACCGAGCCCCCCGATGCGGCTCGGGCTGCGCGCCCTTAGTCGGAGGAGCTGACGGAGGCGGGGCTCGCGGGCGAGTCGACGCTTGCCGGCGACGCGGGGCTGGCCGGTGACGGCGGGCTGTCGACGCTCACGGGGCTCGGCGCCGAGGCGGAGGCCGGGCTCAGAGGCGACGCGGGCGACTCCGTGCTCGCCGGGGAGGGCGTGCTCGCGGGCGACGGCGACACGATGCTGTCGCTGTTCACGTCGAACGTGAGGTCGCCGCTGTCATCGGTCGAGACCGAGTCGTCGTCGTTCACGGTGACCCCGGGAATCTGCAGGTTGGTGGCGCCGGAGACGAGCGGCATCGTGCTCGCCGTCGCGACGGCACCGCCGGTGAGGCCCGCGAGTCCGAGCGCCGAGACGGCGCTGATGGCGATCCAGTTCTTGGGGGTGAAGCTCATGAGGTGCTCCTTCTTCTGAGAATCAGGAGGCGGAATCCCTCCCGGTGATGTCTCCATCGTGGGCACTGTCGATGAGAGGGGAAGGAGGCGCGGATGAGGAGATTCTCATGCTGCGGGATCGACTGGAGGCCACAGCTCCCGCGCACGCTGCCATGACGACGACGATCGCGACGAGCTGCGCGGGGGAGAGGTCCTGCCCGAGCACGATGAGCCCGGCCAGCGCTGCGACGGCGGGGCCGAGACTCGAGAGCACGCCGAACACGCGCGTGGGCATCCTCTTGAGGGCCAGGAATTCGAGGGCGTACGGAATCGCGGAGGTCATGATCGCGACCCCGGCGAAGGCGAGCAGCAGGATCGGGTCGAGCGCGACCGCCCCGATCGCGGCGCTCGCCCCCCACGGGGCGACGAGCAGGGCGGCGACGACCATCGCCACCCCGAGGCCGTCGACACCGCGAGCACGAGGCCCGAGTCGCGCCGAGGCGACGATGTAGAGCGCCCAGAAGGCGGCGGCACCGGCGGCGAGGAGAGCACCGACGAGGTCGAGCTGCGCCTCGCCGTCGAGCCCGAGCAGGGCCACACCGATCGCCGCGAGGGCGACCCACGTCACGTCGCGCCACCGTCGAGTACCGGCGACGGCGACCGCGAGCGGCCCGAGCAGTTCGATCGTGACGGCGACGCCGAGGGGGATGCGGTCGATCGCGAGGTAGATGAGCGCGTTCATGCCGGCAAGGCCGACACCCAGGGCGACGACCCCTGCCCACGTCCGGCGGTCCCAGCCGCGCACGCGGGGGCGCACGACCGCGCACAGGATGGCGGCGGCGAGCGTCATGCGCAACGCCGCTGCTCCGAGGGGTCCGACGACGCTGAACAGCGAGCCGGCGATCGCGTTGCCGAACTGCACGGAGAGAATCGCGACGACCGCGAGCAGCACGGGCGGCACGGTCAGCGATCGGGGCGCAGTCATCCCCCTGAGTATCCCGTACTCGGCGGGACGGTCTGGAGACTCAGGCCTTGGCCGCCTTCACGGCTTCGTACGCCGCGAGCGCCTCGTCGCGCGACGCCTTGAGGTCGACGATGGGGTCGGGGTACTCCTCGGTGCCGACCTCGGGCACCCAGCGGCGGATGTACTCCTGCTCGGGGTCGAACTTCTCGGCCTGCAGCAGCGGGTTGAAGACGCGAAAGTACGGGGCCGCGTCGGCGCCGGAGCCGGCGACCCACTGCCAGCTCGCCGCGTTGTTGGCGGGGTCGGCGTCGACGAGCGTGTCCCAGAACCAGTCCTCGCCCACTCGCCAGTCGACGAGCAGGTTCTTGGTGAGGAAGGAGGCCACGATCATCCGCACGCGATTGTGCATCCACCCGGTCGCCCACAGCTCGCGCATGCCCGCGTCGACGATCGGGATGCCCGTCTGACCCTGCTGCCACGCTTCGAGCTGCCCGGGGTCGGGGCGACCCCACGGGAACTCATCGAATTCGCGGCGGAAGTTGACCGTCGCGAGGTCGGGCCAGTGGAAGAGGATGTTCACCGAGAACTCCCGCCAGCCCACTTCGCTGAGGAACTTGGCCCGGTTGCGCGCGGCCTCGGGGCTGATGCCCACCTGCACGCGGTGGCGAATCTGGTGCGGGCTGATCTCGCCGAAGCGCAGGTGCGGGCTCAGACGGCTCGTCGCCTCGATGCCCGGCTCGTCGCGCCGGTGGTAGAGAGCGAGGCCCTCCTCGACGAACTGCTCGAGGCGCTCGTGCGCGCCCTGCTCGCCCGGGGTCCACGTCGCGCGCAGCCCTTCGGCCCAGTCGGGTCGCGTCGGCAGCAGCTGCCAGCCCTCGAGCTGCTCGCTCTGGGCGGCGCGGCCCTCGAGGGCGTCGGGAGCAGTGACCGGATCGCGGGGCTCCTCGCTCGCGAGCGCCGCCTTCCAGAAGGGCGTGAAGACCTTGTACGGGGCGCCCGCGCCGGTCGTGAGAGTCCACGGCTCGTAGAGCACCGAGGCGGCGAAGCTGCGCACCTCGACGCCGTCCTTCCGCAGCCGCGCCTTGAGCTCGGCGTCGACCTCGCGCGCGGCCGAGTATCGGCGGTTCCAGAACACCGCGTCGGCTCCGACCTCGCGCACGAGGGCGGGCAGCACGTCGCTCGCGGCCCCGCGCCGCAGGGTGAGGCTCGCGCCGAGGGCGGCGAGGCTCGCGTCGAGGGCGGCGAGGCTGTGGTGCAGCCACCAGCGGCTCGCGCCGCCGAGCGGGCGCTGGCCGGGGGAGACCTCGTCGAGCAGGTAGAGCACGACGACGGGCGCTTCGCGCTCGGCGGCGGCGAGGAGCGCGGGGTTGTCGGCCACCCGGAGGTCGTCCCGAAGCCATACGATGCTGGAGGGTTGCGGCATGTGTTCAGCGTACGTGCGGCATCCTGCGATCACGCTTCGAGCGAGGGCGGCATGGCAGCGGAGGACGAGCAGGGCGAGGCGGGCATCCCCCTCGTTCCCCCGACCGTGCCCTCGGGACCCTTGCCGCCGTATGCCCTCGCCGGCGACCCCCGCCACGAGGCGTTCCGCGAGGTGTTCGCCGAAGCCGATCGCCTTGCGGTGCCGGTGCTCATGGGCGGTGGTGTCGTGTACGTGCAGCACGGGCTCATCTCACCGCGCGCCTCGACGGCGCTGTCGCTCATCGTCGACCCGGTCGGGTTCGAGGCGCTGCTCGGCACCCTCGGGTCGGCGGGGTGGGTGCCCGCGCGTGCTCCGTCGCGCTCGGTGATCCCTGTCGCGGTCGTCTCGCTGTGGCACCTGCCCTCGAACGCGTACCTCGACCTGTACCCGATCATTCCGGGCTTCCTGCGCCACCCCGTGAGCGTGTTCGAGAGACTGTGGAGCGACCGGGTGCCGATGCGCGCGTTCGGTCGCGAGGTGTGGGCGGTCGACCGTCTCACCATGATGATGCTCGCCGTGCACAGCCGGCTCGGGCCCCGCTCGGGGGGCCCGCGGCTGGAGGAGTTCCGCGCGTTCTTCTTCCAGCAGTTCTCGGTCGTCATCACGCCGGAGGAGAGGGCGCGCCTGCCCGACGTCACACGTTCTGTCGGCGGCGAGGGCGTCATGCGGCCCTTCTTCGACCAGCTCGGCATTCCCTGCCCGCCGTCGAGGGTTCCCTCGCTCGCCTACGCACGCGCCCGGTTCGGCGTCGACGAGGTTCCGAGTGCTGCGCGACTGCTCATCGGTCGCTGGGACTCGGCCGTGCGGCCACGCCCGCGTTTCGCCCGGGATGTGCGCCGCGCGCGGCGCTGGGTGCTGTGGGCGGCCGGGCCGCAGTTCATCCTTGTCTCGCGCATGCTGCCGGCCGCTGCGCTGCGTCGCCGCCGCGACCTCTTCCGAGCGCTCGGCGTCGCACCGCGCACCGCGCCTCGGCCCGCCCGCGAGACGTAGCCGCTACTCGCCGCGCAGGCGATCGCAGAGCGCCGTGAGCTGCCGCAGCTCCTCGGCGTCGAGTGAGCCGCCGACGCGACGGGCGATCGAGTCGGCGTGGATGACGGCCACGCGCTTGAAGAGCTCGAAGCCCTCCGGCGTGAGGGCCACGATCGTGCCGCGCGCATCGCGCGGGTCTGGCGTCTTCGCGACGAGGCCGCGCGCGGCGAGCCGGTCGAGCAGGCGACTCACACTCGGCTGGCTCAGCAGGAGGTGGGGGATGAGGTCGCGAATGCGCAGGCAGCGCCCGTCGGCACGGCTGAGGTTGAACAGCACGTCGTACTCGGTGAACGAGATCTCGTGGGTCGGAAACTCGGCGGTCAACTGCCGCAGCACCGAGACCTGCGCGCGGAACAGCGATTCCCACGCGTCGACAGCCAACGATTTCTCGGTCATGCGACAACTCTATGCACCCGCATGCGCGTGTGCAGAGTGTGACGCTGTGTGGCCGAGACGCCTGATGCGCCCGTCAACAGAATCGAGGGCCGGTTGCCGAGGCAAGCAACCGGCCCTCTCCCTTGCACCAAGAGTGTCCTGCAATCACATTCCGCGTCAGCTGCCACAGCAAACAACTTCCGCACTTGAGAAGGTATAACAGAACGGTAACGGTGTCTAGTTACCTTTCCGTTATTTTTCTGTGGATGCTCGGCGCAGGCCTCCCGGGCGGGGCGCCCCGCTGCTCGGCCGTAGACTGAAGGGTCGAACAGCAGGGGACGAGCGCGAGGTGAGGGTGGCATGACCGAGGTCGTCGAGCAGGCTTCCCGTCGCCGCACGATCGCCGTCATCTCCCACCCCGACGCCGGAAAGTCGACCCTCAGCGAGGCTCTCCTCCTGCACGCGAACCGCATCACGACGGCGGGTGCCGTGCACGGCAAGGGCGGTCGTGCCGCGACGGTGACCGACTGGATGGAGATGGAGAAGGCCCGCGGCATCTCCATCACCTCGGCCGCTGTGCAGTTCGAGCACGAGGGCGCCATCGTCAACCTCGTCGACACTCCCGGCCACTCCGACTTCTCGGAGGACACCTACCGCGTGCTCTCGGCGGTCGACTCGGCCGTCATGCTCGTCGATGCGGCGAAGGGCCTCGAGGCGCAGACGATGAAGCTGTTCGACGTCTGCCGTCGGCGGGGCATCCCGATCATCACCGTCATCAACAAGTGGGATCGCCCCGGCCGTGACGCGCTCGACCTCATGGACGAGCTGCGCGACCGCACGGGCCTCGTGCCGCAGCCTGTCACGTGGCCGGTCGGGCTCTCGGGCGTCTTCCACGGCCTGCTCAACGTCGCCTCGGGCCAGATGGAGCGCTACCACCGCACCCCCGGCGGCGCGACGATCGCGAGCATCGACACCCTCACTCCGGCCGAGGCGGAGGCCGAGTTCGGCGAGGACTGGACGACCGCGCACGACGAGGCGGCGATCGTGGGAGCGGATGCGGCCGACGCCGACGGAGCCGCCGTCACCCCCGTGCTCTTCGGCGCCGCCGTGCTCAACATCGGTGTGCGGCACCTGCTCGACCTCATCGTGAGTGCGGCGCCCGCCGCCGTCGTGCGAGTCGACGAGAAGGGGGCGGAGCGCTCCCTCGACGAACCGTTCTCGGCCTACGTGTTCAAGGTGCAGTCGGGCATGGACCCCGCGCACCGCGACCGCGTGGCCTTCGCCCGCATCTGCTCCGGCCGGTTCGAGCGCGGCATGATCGTGACCCACGCGCAGTCGGGGCGCCCGTTCGCCACGCGCTACGCGCAGCAGGTGTTCGGGCAGGACCGCGCGACGCTCGAGGAGGCCTGGCCCGGGGACATCGTCGGGCTCGTCAACGCCGCCTCGCTGCGCCCCGGCCACACACTCTACGACGAGCGGCCCGTGACGTTCCCGGCGATCGAGCCCTTCGCGCCCGAGCACTTCCGCATCGCGCGCAGCACCGAGGCGAACCGCTACAAGCAGTTCCGCCGCGGCATCGAGCAGCTCGACGAGGAGGGCGTGGTGCAGGTGCTGCGCTCGGAGCGCCGCGGCGATCGCGAGCCCATTCTCGGCGCCGTCGGGCCCATGCAGTTCGAGGTCGTCGCCGACCGCATGGAGCGCGAATTCCGCGTGCCCATCGCGTGGGATGCCCTGCCGTACTCGATCGCGCGCGTCACCGACCGGGCCAGCGCCGAGGTGCTCGCCCGCAAGCGCGAGTGCGAGATCGTCGAGCGCAGCGACGGCAGCCTGCTCGCGCTGTTCTCGAACGAGTGGCGCCTGCTCATCCTGCAGCGCGAGAACCCCGAGCTCATGCTCGAGGCCCCCACGGGTGCGGGAGCCGACGCGGCCCCCGCCTCGTTGCCGCAGACATCCTGAGGCTGTAACTTTTCGGTATGCCGAAAAATCGGGCTGCGGTGCCCGCGCCGTCCCGCCGCGCGGTGAGGGGCGCGGGTCTCGCCGTACTCGCGGCGCTCGCGTTCGGCGGCTGCAGCGTCCCGGCCGAGGAGGCCGACGACCGCCCCCTCGTCGTCACGACCTTCACCGTCATTGCCGACCTCGTGAGCGAGGTCGGTGGTGAGCGCGTGCGGGTCGAGTCGATCACGCGCGTCGGCGCCGAGATCCACGGCTACGAGCCTACCCCGGGCGACCTGAGGCGTGCGCAGGATGCCGCGCTCATCGTCGACAACGGCCTCGGCCTGGAAGCCTGGTTCGAGCAATTCCTCGAGAATCTGGACGTGCCGCGCGTCGTGGCGAGCGAGGGCATCGAGCCCATCGCGATCGCCGGCACGACGGCGCCCAATCCGCACGCGTGGATGTCCCCGGTCGCTGCGGAGAGCTACGTCGAGACGATCCGGGCGGCACTCACCGAGCTCGACCCCGAGGGTGAGGCAGAGTTCGCGAGCAACGCGGCGGCGTACTCGGCCGAGCTGCGCGCACTCGCTGCCGAGCTCACCGCCTCCATCGACACCGTGCCCGAGAGCAGTCGCGTGCTCGTCACATGCGAGGGCGCGTTCTCCTATCTTGCCCGCGACCTCGGTCTCGCCGAGCAGTACATCTGGCCGGTCAACGCCGAGCAGCAGTCCACGCCGCAGCGCATCGCCGACACGATCCGCGTCGTGCGGGAGCGCGAGGTGCCCGCCGTCTTCTGCGAGTCGACGGTCTCCGCCGACCCCATGCTGCAGGTGGCCGAGAGCACCGGCGCCCGGTACGCGGGCGAGCTCTACGTCGACTCGCTCTCCGAACCCGACGGCCCCGTGTCCAGCTATCTCGACCTGCTGCGCTACGACCTCGCCCTCATCGTCGACGGGCTCACCTCGTGAGTGGCGCGGCGCAGGCGGCACCGCACCGCGACCACGGCGGCGGCGTCGTGAGCCTCGACGGCGTGACCGTGCGCCACGGCGAGGTGCTCGCCCTCGAAGACGTGAGCCTCGATATCGCCGCGGGCAGCGTGGATGCCCTCGTCGGCATGAACGGCGCAGGCAAGTCGACACTCTTTGCCGCGATCATGGGCCGCGTTCCCCTCTCGAGCGGCTCGGTCCGCGTGTTCGGCGGGCCGCCGAGCGTCGCGCGCAAGGCGGGCCGGGTGGCTTTCATGCCCCAGGGCGACAGCGTCGACCGTGCCTTCCCGCTCTCGGTGCGCGAGGTCGTGACGATGGGCCGGTACGGTCGCCTGGGCGCGATGCGGCGGGCACGGGCATCCGATCGCGATGCGGTGCAGGATGCCCTCGCGCGCGTCCAGCTCAGCGACCTCGCCGAGCGCCCCATCGGCGCGCTGTCGGGCGGCCAGCGCACGCGTGCCCTCCTCGCCCGCGCACTCGCGCAGGATGCCGAGCTGCTCCTGCTCGACGAACCCTTCGCCGGGGTCGACCAGCGCAGTGAGGCCCTCATCGCGGGGCTGCTCACCCAGCTCGCGCGCGACGGCCGCAGCGTCGTCGTCTCGACGCACGACCTCACGACGCTGCCCGACCGGGCCGACCGCGTCATCCTCCTCGCCCGGCGGCTCATCACCGTCGACAAGCCTGAGGTCGCGCTCGCCCCCGAGTCGCTTGCGCGCGCCTTCCAGTTCCCCCGCGAGGAGCGAGCGTGAGCCTCCTCGACCTGCTCCTGGAGCCCTTCGGCTTCGAGTTCATGGTGCGCGCGATGGCCGCCACGACGATCGCGGCCGTCGTGTGCGCGGTGCTCAGCTGCTGGCTCGTGCTCATCGGCTGGTCGCTCATGGGCGACGCCGTGGCGCACTCGGTGCTGCCCGGCGTCGTGCTCGCCTACCTGGTCGGCGCGCCCTTCGCGCTGGGGGCGTTGGTCTTCGGGCTCCTCGCCGTGCTGCTCATCGGCCTCGTGCGCGACCACAGCCGCGTCAAGGAGGACGCCGCGATCGGCATCGTCTTCACGAGCCTCTTCGCCCTCGGCCTCGTGCTCATCTCCGTCGTGCCCAGTCAGATCGACCTCGGCCACATCGTCTTCGGCAACGTGCTGGGCGTGTCAGCCGGCGACCTCTGGCAGATCGGCATTCTCGGCGCGGTCGCGCTCACCCTGCTCATCGTCAAGCGGCGCGACCTGACGCTCTACGCCTTCGACGCCGACCACGCCCACTCGATCGGCATCTCCCCGCGCGCCCTCTCCGCGCTCCTGCTGGGCCTGCTCGCCCTCACCGCTGTCGTGAGCCTGCAGATCGTCGGCGTCGTGCTCGTCGTCGCCCTCCTCATCATCCCCGGGGCGACGGCGCACCTGCTCACCGACCGCATGGGCCGGATGCTCGTGCTCGCGCCCGTGCTCGCCGCGAGCTGCTCGATCATCGGCGTGTACGCGAGCTACTACCTCGACGTCGCCCCCGGAGGGGCCGTCGTGCTCGCCAACGCGGCGCTCTTCGCGCTCGCCTACCTGCTCGCCCCGCACCGCGGTGTGCTGTGGCGGCTGCGGTCTCTCCGGCGGCGCGCCACCGCTACCGCTTAGAGGGGGCTGACCCTAGAAGAAGTCCGGGCTCGGCGTCGAGGCGTACCGGATGACGACGTCGGCGTGCCGGTCGAAGCGGTAGCCGGCACCGCGCACGGTGCGCACGATGTCCTCGTAACCGCCGAGCTTCGACCGCAGTCGTCGTACGTGCACGTCGATCGTGCGCTCGTTGGGCACATCGTCGCCCTCGGCCGCGTCGGCCCACAGAGCCGCGATGAGCTGGGCACGCTCGATGGTCTTGCCCTCCCGCAGCACGAGGTACTGCAGCAGCTCGAACTCCTTGTAGGTGAGCGCGGCGGTCTCGCCGTCGAGCAGCACGCGCTTGCGGGAGATGTCGATCACGACACCCTCGACCGGTTTCTCGGCGGGCTCCGGTCCGCGGCGGTACCGCGCGAGTGCGGCCGGGTCCTGCAGCGCGAGGCGCACGACGTCGACGTCGCGCCCGCCCGCCCCGGCCGGGGCGAGGGCCACGGCGGCGTGGGTCTGCGACTGCGGGGCGAGCTCGGCGGTCACCCTCTTGAGCTCGTTCACGAGGCGACCGAGGTCGATGCCGGCGGCGGCGGCCTTCGCCTCGTCGAGGCCGACGTAGAGCACGAAGCCGCGCGCCTCGGTGCCCTCGGGCACGGTGCGCACGCGGGGTGTGCCAGACGCGGCTGGGGTGGGGGCGTCCGGCGAGCCGAAACGGACGGGGGAGCTCGGCACGTCGGGCGTGCGGGTGGGGTCGAGGGTCGGAGCGGTGCGGTCGAGGGCGGCGAGAGACATGGGCGTGACGCTTTCGGCTGAGTCGAACGGCTCCGCGCCGTCGGCACGCGAGTCGTTCGAAGATGTGCTGCGAGGGGTGCGCGCATCCCGTGCCGAATTGTCGGCTTCGGGAGCGGGGAGCCCGGCGTCGTCGCGATCGTCCACGGCTTAACTCATGGGTCGCACGGTCGGCGCAGGCTCGACGGAATCGTCGATCACGCGCACATTCGACAGCACTCGTCAGCGCGCACCGGCATCATCATGCCGACGATCCCGAGGGCCGTAGCGGCAGCAAGAGGATTCGCGGTGACGGTCATGCCCTGCAGTATCCCGGGCGCTCGCGGGGTCGTCAAGTCGCCCCGCCCTCCCCGCTGTGCCCGTATGGGCCAGATCTGGCGCGACGGGGCGCTCGGCCGATACGTGTTCGCCCATATGCGCCAGATCTGGCCCGTGTGGGCACACTTGCGCGGGCGTGCGGGCTACGCGACCGTGCCGTAGAGGCGGTCGCCCGCGTCGCCGAGGCCCGGCACGATGTACCCGTGCTCGTTGAGGCGCTCGTCGAGCGCGCCGAGCACGATCGTGACGTTGCGGCCCTCGGTGGCCTTATCGATCATCGCGAGACCTTCAGGTGCTCCGAGGAGGCAGACGGCCGTGACGTCGACGGCGCCGCGGTCGAAGAGGTACTCGATGGCGGAGAGCAGCGAGCCGCCGGTCGCGAGCATGGGGTCGAGCACGAAGCACTGCCGGTTCGCGAGGTCGTCGGGCAGGCGCTCGGCGTACACGCTCGGCTCGAGGGTCTCCTCGTTGCGCACCATGCCGAGAAAGCCCACCTCGGCCGTCGGTACGAGCGTCGTCATGCCGTCGAGCATGCCGAGGCCCGCGCGCAGGATGGGCACGATGAGCGGGCGGGGCTCGCTGATGGCGAGGCCCGTGGTGGTGGTCACGGGCGTCGTGATCTGCACCTCGTGCGTGCGCACTCCGCGCGTCGCCTCATAGGCGAGCAGCGTGACGAGCTCGGCCGTGAGCGCGCGGAAGGTGGGCGACGGCGTCGAGGCGTCGCGCAGAACCGTGAGCTTGTGGGTGATGAGTGGGTGGTCGGCTACGTGCACTCGCATAAGGTCAAACTATACGGAAGGGGCACCATGGCCGTCGTGAGCGCGAGCGACCGCGAGGCGATGCGCGAGGCGCTCGCCGAGGCGCGCGTCGCCCTCGAGACGGGGGATGTGCCGGTCGGGGCCGTGGTACTGGATGCTCAGGGCCGGGTCATCGCGCGTGGCAGGAACTCCCGAGAGCGCGACAGCGACCCGACTGCCCACGCCGAGGTCGTCGCGCTGCGCGAGGCGGGTCGAGCATCCGGCGATTGGCAGTTGTCGGGGTGCACGCTCGTCGTGACCCTCGAGCCCTGCGTGCTGTGCGCCGGCGCCATCCTCGCCGCGCGTGTCGACCGCGTCGTCTTCGGCGCCTGGGACGAGAAGGCGGGCGCGGCGGGCAGCGTCGTCGACCTGCTGCGCGAGCGCCGCCTGCCCTACCGCGTGCGCGAGGTCGTCGCCGAGGTCGACGCGGAGGAGTCTGCGCAGCTGCTGCGCGACTTCTTCAGCGAACGCCGCCCCTAGCAACCGCCTCAGGCGTGCCGCCCGCTACCAGAAGACGGCGATGACGACGTTGACGAGCGCGAGCCCGCCCGCGGCGTGGAAGAAGGGCTTCACGGCGCGCGTGTTGCCGTTCTTGCGGGCGCGCAGCCAACCCAGCAGCGCGGCGATGAAGACGACGAGCGCGATGCCGAGCTTAACGAAGATCTTCGTGTAGTCCTCGATCTGCGAGGCGGCGATGCCCGCGAGGGCGATGCCCGTGACGAGCTGCGTGATCGCGCCGCCGAGGACGGCGCCGATGGCGAAGTCGCTGTTGCGGCGCATCTGCAGCAGGAAGGGGCCCACGATCGCGGCGAGGCCGATGAAGTGGCCCACGATGAAGAACGAATACAGGAATTCCATGGTCACTCTGCTCCTCTGATGACGAAGACGTCGGTGGGCGGGTTGGCGTCGACGCGCGGTGCGGCGACCTCCGGCTCGAGCACGATGTCGCGAGCGCCCGGTACGGCACGGCGGATGCCGGCGCGCACGGCGCCGAGCACCGCGACGACGTCGGCGATGGGCGTGGAGCGCCCGAACCCGAGTCGCGCCGTGATGACGAGGCGCTCGTCCTCGAGGCGCAGCGCGCGCACGTCGCCCACGGACTGCACTCCCGGAGTTCCCGCGATGACCTCGCGAATCGCAACGGCCTCGGCACTCGCGAGAGTGCCGGACTGGTCGGGGTTGTCGTCGGTCACGTTGCTCGCCGCCTTCCGCCTCCTCCGCGCCACCGCGCGGTATCTGTCTGGCGCCCTCCAACCTACACTCGTGGCATGACTGAGCAGCTGCCCTCCCTCGCGATTCTCGGCACCGGCTCAATGGGCGGTGCGATTCTGCACGGATTGCGCCAGCCGGGGATGAGCGTGCCGTCGCTGCGCGCCACGACCCGCACGGACGCCTCGGCGGCCGCTCTGCGCGAGCGCGGCATCGAGGCCAGGGCCACGGAGCACGAGCACGACGCGAACCGGTGGGCGGTCGAGGATGCTCGGCTCGTGCTCCTCGGCGTCAAGCCGGCGCAGATCCTGCCGCTCCTCGATGAGCTCGCTCCCCACCTGCACCCCGAGGCTCTTGTCGTGAGCGTCGCCGCGGGCGTGACGACCGAGGCGATGGAGGAGCGGGTCGCGCAGGCCGTGGTGCGGGCGATGCCCAACACCCCCGCCCTCGTGGGCCGGGGTGTGACGGGGGTGAGCGGAGGGTCGCGCGCCTCGGCGGCAGACCTCGCGCTCGCCGCGACGCTGTTCCGCACCGTGGGCACGGTCATCGAGCTGCCGGAGGCGCAGATCGACGCGCTCTCCACGATCTCCGGCTCGGGGCCCGCCTACGTCTTCCTGCTCATCGAGGAGTTCACGAGGGCGGCCGAGGAGCTCGGCTTCGAGGAGGAGGTGGCCGCCCTCATGGTGCAGCAGACCTTCCTCGGCGCGAGTCTGCTGCTCGAGGCGGGAGACGAGGACCCGGCGGAGCTGCGGCGCCGCGTCACGAGCCCGAAGGGCACGACCGAGCGCGCCGTGGCCGTGCTGCAGGATGCTGAGCTGGCCGAGGTCTTCGGCCGGGCCACCCGCGCCGCCCTCGCGCGGGCGAAGGAGCTCGCAGGCGGCGGGTAGGCGAACGGCGGTGCGCTGTGTCAGCGCTGGGCGAGCCTCGACCTCCCTCCTGCGCTGCGCATAGGCGGCGCATAGGCAGGGCGGCGACCGTGCTCGAGTGGTTCGCAAATCATGCGGGCCGATCGACACGAAGGAGGCCGTCATGACGACGGAGAGCAACGATCGTCCAGACCAGCAAGGCGCCTCGGAGCCCGCACCGGCGACCCCGGCGTCGCCGTCCGCCCCTGCGGCGACGAGTCGCGGGGGCACGCGGACGGTTCTCGCGGCGACGGGCATCGCCGTCGGCTCCGTGCTGCTGCTGGGGCTCACGTTCGGCGGGGGCGTGCTGCTCGGCACGCATCTGCCCGATCGCGGGCCCGGCGGCCCGGTGATGGCGAGCGAGGCGGTCGAGCGCCTGCAGGAGCGCCTCGACGATCGCCGCGAGGAGCGGGGCGACCGCCGCGACTGGGTCCGCGAGCACCGCGAGCTGCACGGTTCGCCGAGCGAGGAGTCGCCCGAGCAGTAGCGTGGCCGCGCGCCTCGCTCGGCGCTAGTGGTCGAGCGAGGCGAAGCGGTCGATGTCGCTCTCGGTGCCCGAGACGATGATGAGGTCGTGGTTCGACACGACCGTCTGCTCGGTCGCGTAGGTGAACGGCTTGCCGGGGCTCTTGACCCCGACGACGGTGATCTTGTACTTCGAGCGCACCTGGGACTCGGTGAGCGAGACCCCGCGGATCGGCTTGGGCGGGTACATCTTGACGAGCACGAAGTCGTCGTCGAACTCGATGAAGTCGATCATGCGGCCCGAGACCAGGTGGGCGACCCTCTCGCCCGCCTCCGCCTCGGGGTAGATGACGTGGTTGGCGCCGATGCGGGCGAGGATCTTGCCGTGCGATTGGCTGATGGCTTTCGCCCAGATCTGCGGCACCTTGAGGTCCACGAGGTTCGCCGTGATGAGCACGCTCGACTCGATCGACGAGCCCGTCGCGACGACGGCGATGGAGAACTCCTCCGCGCCGATCTGGCGCAGAGCATCCAGTGACCGGGCGTCGGCCTGCACCGTGTGGGTGACGCGCTCCGACCACTTCTGCACGAGGTTCGCGTCTTCGTCCACCGCGAGCACTTCGCGGCCGAGCCGCTGCAGCTGGCCGGCCGTGGCCGCCCCGAAGCGGCCGAGCCCGATCACGAGGACGGGGGCGTCGTGCCGGATTCTCTCAACCAACGATCGGCCTCTCTTCTGCTCGCCGGAACAGCTGCCGGCGCTGCGCCGCCGCGAGCGACGCGGCGAGGGTCACTGTACCAACGCGCCCCGCCCACATGGTGGCAGCGAGGATGTACTTCGCCGAGTCCGGCAGGTCGTTCGTCGTGAGACCCGCCGAGAGCCCGCACGTCGCGAACGCCGAGATGACGTCGAACAGCACGATGTCGAGCGGAGCCTTCGTGATGTGCAGGATGGCGATCGAGGATGCGGAGACGATCGTGGCCCCCCACAGCACGATGCTGACCGCGAGGCGCAGCACGTCGGTCGGGATGCGTCGCTCGAACACCTCGATGTCGCGGTCGCCGCGGGCCTCCGCGAACGCGGCGAGGAACAGCACCGCGAGCGTCGTCACCTTGATGCCACCTGCTGTGGATGCACTGCCGCCCCCGACGAACATGAGCATGTCGAGCGCGAGCAGGGTCGAGCCGTTCATCGCGCCGATGTCGATGGGGCTGAAGCCGCCCGAGCGCGTCATCACCGAGACGAAGAACGCGGTGAGCGGCCGGTTCGCGTAGTCCTGGTCGCCGAGAGTCATGGCGTTGTTCCACTCGAGCAGCAGGATCACGATCATGCCCACGAGGATGAGCACGAGGGTCGTGACGATCGTGAGCTTGGCGTGCACGGTCAGGCGCGCGCGGAACCGCGCGAAGCGCGTGAGCGCGAAGATGACGGGGAAGCCCAGGGAGCCGAGGAACACCCCCACGGCGATCGTGATGAGCATCCACGGGTCTGCCGAGAACTGCTCCATGCCGTCGACGAGCGGTACGAATCCCGTGTTGGTGAACGCGGAGGCGGCGAGGTAGAAGCCCTGCCAGATCGACGTCCACACGTCGAAGCCGGCGAGCAGCAGTCTCGGCAGGATGATCGCGAAGAGCACGAGCTCGATGAGGAGCGCGCTCACCGCGACCGTGACGAGGAGGTTGCCGATCTCGCCGAGGCGCACGGCCTGCGACTCCGACACAGGCCCGCCGTGCGTCCGGGCGGCGTTCGTGTCGCTCGCCGCGAGGAGCTTGGCGCGCAGGCCGAGGCGCCGCGAGACGACCAGACCGAGGATGCTGGCGAGCGTGAGCACGCCGATCCCGCCGATCTGCAGCGCGAGGACGATCACGACGTTGCCGAACACCGACCAGTGTGTGGCCATGTCGACGGTCACGAGCCCGGTCACGCAGATGGCAGAGACGGCCGTGAAGAGTGCGTCGGCGAACGGAGTCGGTTCACCACTCGCACTCGCGATGGGCAGCATGAGGAGCGTCGTCACGAGGCCGATGAGCACCGTGAAGACGATGATCGCGAAGCGGGCGGGGGAGGAGGCGAGAACGTCGTTGGTGGCGTCGCGCAGTCGCTGGAGGGGCGTGCGCGCGACTCGCGGCGCGTTGCCGCGCATGCGCGCCCTGCTGGCCATGGAAGCTCCCCTCGGCCCGCGGGCCGCCTGTCATGGTACTCCGGGGCAAGCCTGAGTAGGTTGGTCACATGGCCGACATCTTCGACGTGATCGCGGACGCAACGCGGCGCGAACTCCTCCAGCACCTGCTCGACGCGGCGCTCGCCGCGGACGCCTCATCGGGAGAGTTGAGCGTGGGAGAGCTCGTCGAGCGCATGGACGCGACCCAGCCCACCGTCTCCAAGCACCTCAAGGTGCTGCGCGAGCACGGTCTCGTGACCGTGCGTGAGGAGGGGCAGCACCGCTACTACCGGGTCGAAGCGAGCCCGCTCGAGGAGGTCGAGGACTACCTCGTGCCGTTCCTGAGCGCCGGTGCCGACGGGCTCGAGCCCGTCACGAGCCCCGTCTTCACGGCGTGGGCCGGGGCGGATGTCGAGCGTGCCGGCAGCACGGTCGGTCGCGTCGCGGCCGGGGCCTCGCACCAGGCGCGCACGGTCGTGCACGAGGCTCAGGAGCGCCTGCACGGCGTGCAGGAGCGGTTGCACGAGGTGCAGGAGTCGGTCACGCAGAAGCTGCCCTGGAAGCGCGGCGAGAGCTGAGCATCCCGCTCGATAGCCCCCGATCGGGTCTCTTTACTTCAGTCACACGTGCCCCTACTCTGAACTTCGGACACATTCGTCACTCCACGAGTGTGCGCACGACCCGAGGATGACGACATGGACCGCGACCTGAGCGACGTGCGCTTCCTGACGGTGGCGGAAGTCGCCGACATGATGCGCGTCTCCTCGATGACCGTGTACCGCATGGTGCACGCGGGCGACCTGCCGGCGATCCGCTTCGGGCGCTCGTTCCGCATCCCCGAGTCGGCCGTCGTATCGGCCATCGACACGCCCATCAGCGACGTCGGCTAGACTCCTGCGGTACATGACACGGTCCTGAACGGGCCGTTGCTCCCGTTCAGTCGACGATCAGAGGATTTTCTATGGGTTCCGTCATCAAGAAGCGCCGCAAGCGCATGGCCAAGAAGAAGCACCGCAAGCTGCTGCGCAAGACGCGTCACCAGCGTCGCAACAAGAAGTAGAGGCCACCGAGCCTCCGACAGGCGTCCGGCCCCCAGGGTCGGGCGCCTTTCGTGTTGCCGGGCCTTCCGCCGTCGGGCGTTGCCGGGCCCACCGCTGGCGGGCTCAGCGCCGGCGGCGCATGACAGCAGACGACTGTGCCCACAGGGGGCATGTGTGTCTGTCGGAGCGCACACAGATGCCGCGAGCACGCACAGGTGCGGGGCGCTCGAGACGGCTCTGCTCAGCGCTGGCGGCGCGCCGACCGCGCAACCGCGCGCGCCTCGCGACGGACGCGCCGGCGTGCGGCGCGGATGCTCGCGGCACCCGCGGTGAGGATCGACCACGAGCGTGCCTTCGCGTAGCGCGCGAGGGCCGCATCGGGGTTCACGACCACGCGGTTGCCCACGAGTTCGAGCAGAGGGATGTCGTTGCGCGAGTCGGAGTACGCCCAGCAGTCGGCGAGCTCGGCACCGCGCTCGGCGACGAGCTGAGCCGCGGCCGTCGCCTTGTGCGGCCCGTGCATGACGTGGCCGAGCAGCTCGCCCGTGAACACGCCGTCGACGCTCACGATGCGCGAGCCGATCGCACCCGTGAGCCCGAGCCGCTCGGCGATGACCCGGGCGCAGGCCTCCGGGGTCGCGGTGATGAGCCACACCTCGTGACCCTTGTCGCGGTGATCCTGGGCGAGCCCCACGGTCTCCGGCAGCAGCAGCCGCTCGATGCGCTTCTCGTAGGTCTCGATCGCGAGCTCCTCGAGCTCGGCCTCGGTGTGGCCAGCGATGAGCTCGAGCGCGCGGTCGCGCACGGCGACCTGGTGGCGGTGGTTTTCGCCGACGGCGATGAAGCGCATCTGCTTCCAGCCGAACCGCACGATGTCGCCGAAGGTCACGTAGCCGCGCTTCCAGGCCGCGCGACCCAGGTGGTACACGCTCGCCCCTCGCATGAGCGTGTTGTCCACGTCGAAGAACGCCACGATCGGGGTCGGGCTCGGTGCAGCTGCAGGCCCGGCGTCGGCGGCGGTGTCAGACATCGTGACCAGCATAGGCACGGCGCTCGCTCCCGGCGCACGCGTACACTGAGCGCGTGCCCGCGACGACCGTCACCCTGCTCGCCAAGCCCGGCTGTCACCTGTGCGATGTGGCGCGCGACATCATCGAGGATGCCCTGCTCGACTTCCCGCAGGTCGAGCTCGTCGAGCACTCGATCCTCGATGATCCCGAACTCTTCGAGCGGCACCGCAACGACATTCCCGTGGTGCTCGTCGACGACGTCGTCCACACCATCCACCGCGTCGACTCGACCCGGTTGCGCGCGGCGCTCGCCGCGGAGGCGCCCTGATGTGCGGGCGGTACGCGAACACGAAGAGCGGTGAGGAGCTCGGCGCCTACTTCGAGGCCGACGAGGTCGACGCGGTCGCGATGCCGGCGAGCTGGAACATCGCGCCCACGCAGCAGGTGCCCATCGTCGTCGACCGGGTGCCGAAGAACGACCCGGACGGGATGCCCTCGCGCCTCGTCACGGCGGCGCGCTGGTCGCTCGTGCCGCGGTGGGCGACCGAGCTCGCCTCGAAGTATCCGACGTTCAACGCGCGCAGCGAGACCGTCACCGAGAAGGCCACCTTCAAGAACGCCGTCGTGCGCTCGCGTGCGATCCTGCCCGCCGACGGCTACTACGAGTGGCACACCGTCGAGAGCTCGAGCGGCAAGCCGCTCAAGACCCCGCATTGGATCACCGATCCGGTGGAGGGGGAGCTCGCCTTCGCCGGGCTGTACTCGTGGTGGCGGCCGCCCGCCGCCGAGGGTGCCGAGCCGGAGCCGTGGGTGCTGACCGCGACGATGCTCACGCGCGCAGCCCACGGGCCGGCGGCGAGCATCCACGATCGAGCGCCCGTCATGCTGCCGCGTGAGGCGTGGGACGCCTGGCTCGACCCGACCGTCGAGGGCGATGCCGCCCTCGTCGACATGGTCGTCGCCGAGAGCGAGACGGTGCTCGAGAGGCTCGAGCTGCACGCGGTCGCACCGCTGCGCGGCGACGGGCCGCACCTCATCGAACGGGTGTAGCGCGCGGGCCGCGCGGGCCTTGCGTCAGCACTGCGCCCAGAGCCCGAGCCGGGCATCCCGCGCCTCTCGTTCGGCCGCGCGCAACTCGTCCCAGTAGCGATCGTTGGGCTCGAAGAGGACGGCCTCAGCGGCGCCGCGCGCGACGAGCTCGAGGTTCACGAACGTGCCGTCCTCGGTGTAGAGGTACAGCAGCTCGCGGTCGTAGGGGTCGCGCGGGTCGAGGTCGTATTCCACGCGCAGCACTGCGCCGACGGGTGCGAGGTCGGCGAGGAGTGCCTCCGCCTCCGGCCCGAAGCACTCGACCTCGGGGTGCACCTCGGGGGTGTCGATGCCGATGAGGCGCACGGCGAGCTCCTCGCCATCAAGTGCGAGGCGCAGAGTGTCACCGTCGGTGATCGAGAGGACGGTGCCCGTCGACGTCGCACGTGCGTCGTCACCGATCGACGGAGCCTCGCCGCCGCACGAGGCGAGCCCGAGCAGGAGCCCCGCGACCGTGAGTGTCGCTCCAAGGGAGACGGGCGAGAGCATGCTGTGAGGCTACCGGGCACCCTCCGGCACCCCGAACGGGGCGGGTTAGGCTGACCGCACCGCACGCACCGAAGGAGGTGGGTCGACGTGAGCCCTCGCGAGACAGACCTGGACCCGCGATACCCGACCGCCTTTCAGCGCGGCGGGGCCGAGGAGACTCCGCCACCGGCCGCGGCATCAGAGACACGTGCCGTTCGGTCGGACTCCCCGAGAGGCCCGGTTCTCGATGCTGGCGTCGCTGTGCCGGCGTCGACGCAGCGGCACCGCCCGACGGCGCGTGCGCTCGACGACCACGCGCACTTCGAGATCGTCGTCGCCGGCAACCCCTGGCTGCGTGCACTGTGGGCCGTGGGTGGCCTCGCCCTCGCTCTCGCGATCGCCCTCACCGTGTACAGCGAGTACGCCTTCAGCGTCGCGCCCGGCATCTACGATCCCAGCACCTACGTGGTGCCGCGCATCGCGCAGATGCTCGCGCTGCCGCTCAGCATTGCCGGAGTCGTCGCGCTCACGGCCGCGGCGAGCCTGCGCATCGTCGCCTGGCGCCCGAGCGGGGCGCGCGACGCCGAGGAGTAGCTCCCGACCATCCGCTGTGCTCTCAGTGCTGGCACTGCGGGCAGAACCACGTGATGCGCTCGGTGAGGGCGTCGTCGCCGAGGGTTCCCCGCTGCACGGGGGTTCCGCATCGCCGGCAGGGTTCGCGGTCGCGGTGCGCGACCCACAGTCGGCGCCCTCGACGCGTGTCGCCCGTCGTCGTGCGTTCGACTCGGTCGCGGTTGGCGCGGATGAGGCGCACCGCCAGATCGAGCGCGGCAGCAGCATCCACCTCGCCCACGGTGCGCTCGGGGAGGATGCCGCGCAGGAAGAGCGTCTCGTTGCGGTAGTCGTTGCCGAGGCCGGCGATGATGCGCTGGTCGAGCAGGGCGAGACCGAGGGGCCGAGTCGGGTCGGCGGTCAGGCGGCGCAGCGCCTCCTCCCGGTTCCAGTCGTCGCCGAGCGGGTCGGGCCCGAGGTGGCCGACGAGCTCCTCCTCGCGGTCACGCGGCGCGATGTCGAGCTCGCCCAGCGCGAAACCGACGGCCTGCCAGGGGTGAGCATCCCCGCCTCCGGAGGCCACGTCGAGCACGATGCGCGCCTCGAAGGCGGGGCGGCGCCACCGCGTGCCCGGGCGGTAGACGTGCCACGAGCCCTCCATCTTGAGATGCGAGTGCACGACGCTCGGCCCGATGCGCATGATCAGGTGCTTGCCCCGCGCGACGACAGCGTCGACGACCTCGCCGCTCAGATCGACGGTCGCGTGCTGGGGCACGCGCACGTCGCTGCTGAGCACCGCACGACCCTCGAGCGCCTCGGCCAGCCGACGCGCGGCGCGATGAACGGTGTCTCCCTCCGGCATGCTCGGCGCCTCAGACCCTGAGCCTCAGGCCCTGCGGCGTGGCGACGAAGCCCGCGGCGGTCAGGGCGTCGGCGAGAGGTGTGCCGAACACGCTCTGCGAGTTGACCCGCTCCACCCGCACGCTGCGCAGTCGGGCACGCACGACGGCGGCGAGCTCAGCGGCGGCGGCCTCGAGCACGGCGGCGTCGTCCGTGAACGTCAGGGCGCTCTTGCCGCCGCGCTCCAGGTAGACGGCGAGGTGCCCGTCCACGAGCAGGACGATCGCCCCCGCCTTGCGGCCCGCGCGGTGACCCGGCGAGGCTCCCCGTGCGGAGTCGGCCGAGTCGATCTGGACGGCCGGCCAGGGCAGCGCAGCGCCGTAGGGGTTGGCCGGGTCGCTCGCGGCGAGCACTACGGCGCGCAGCGCCGGGGCGGCATCGGGGTCGCGCGAGTGCGCGCGCACCCGGTCGACGGTCGCCGGCGTGGCGAACTGGGCGGCCCCGAGGTGCTCGACGAAGTAGCCGCGGCGCACCCGGCCGGCCTCCTCCATTCGGCTGAGCACGCGATACAGCAGCGCGAAGCCTCCCACGACCTCCTCCGCCTGCGCGGCACCGCGCGTGATGACGCCATGCCGTTCCAGGAGGGTGTCGGCGAGATGCGCTGCTCGCCGAGTCGCGTCCCCATCACGGTCGGGCAGCAGCGACCACCGGCCCGCCGCGATCGGCGGCCCCGTCCGAGAGACGGAGGCCGGGCGCGCGTACCCGCGATAGCTGCGTGAGCGCGGTGCGCGCCGAGGAGTGCTCGCCCGCTGGCGCGTGGCACCGAGCATCACCCGTACGGGCGCGAGCGTGTCGTTCGTCAGCAGGCCGGCCCACACGAGCTGCCAGAGATCATCGGCCAGGGCGGCATCGTCGACGCGGTCGAGGCCGTCCTGGCTGTTCACGACGTCGGAGAGCTGGCGGAAGAAGTAGGCGCCACCGCTCGAGAGCGCGGCGAGGATCGCCTCCTGCGACAGGGTCGGCTCGGTCGGTGCGGGGTCGTGCAGGCTCAGCGGCGCCGTCTCGGGCAGGTGCAGGCTCAGCCAGCCGTCGTTGCCGGCGAGGGAGCCCTCTCCCGCCCAGACGAGCTCGCCCGCGGCGGTGAGCTCGTCGAGCCAGGCGGGGGAGTAGTCGCGCACACGGCTCGGCAGAACCAGGGTCTCCCATGCACTCGCGGGCAGAGCCGCGCCCTGCAGCTGCTCGACCGCCTGCAGCACGCCGTCGAGCCCGCGCAGCGTGCTGCCCACGTTCTGCCACGAGGGGAGGAAGCGCCCCAGTGTGCCCGCGCTCACGGGCTCGATCTCCGAGCGCAGGGCCGCGAGGCTTCGCGTGCGCAGCCGCCGCAGCACCTCGACGTCGACCCACTCTGTGCCGCTCGCGCCCGGGCGGAACTCGCCCTCGAGCACACGCCGCTCGCCGGCGAGCCGGCGCAGGGCATCCGTCACCACCGCGATGCCGAGCCCGAAGCGGTGCGCGACGTCCTGCGCGACGAACGGGCCGTGGGTGCGCGCGTGGCGCGCGACGAGGTCGCCGATCGGGTCGGGCACGCTCTCCAGGAACGCGGTCGGCACACCGATCGGCACGGGGGTGCCGAGGGCGTCGCGCAGCCTCGCGGCGTCCTCGACGATCGCGTAGCGGGACACCCCCGCGATCGACACCGAGTGGACGCGGTTCGCGCGACCCAGCTCGTGCAGCCAGCCCGAGACGACTTCGGCGCGGCCGGGCGGCTCGGCCGCGAGCTCGACGCCTGCGCGCTCGACGAGCTCCTCGAGCGAGAGCGGCCCGAGGAGGCGAAGCAGGTCGACCACGCCCTCCGCATCGCGAGCCCGGCGATCGGGAGCCAAGCGCTGCAGCTCGGCCTCGGTCTGCAGGATGACCGTCGGGTCGAGCACCTCCCGCAGCTCCGCGCGGCCGAGCAGCTCGGCGAGGAGGGTCGAGTCGATGCTGAGCGCCGCAGCGCGACGCTCGGCGAGCGGGCTGTCGCCCTCGTAGAGGAAGGCGGCGACATAGCCGAAGAGGAGGGAGCGCGCGAAGGGGGAAGGCGTCGGCGTCTCCACCTCGACGAGGCGCACCGATCGCTGGCGGATGCGATCGGTGAGTTGCGTGAGGCTGGGCAGATCGTAGACGTCGCCGAGAACCTCCCGCACGGTCTCGAGAATGATCGGGAAGGCGGGAAACTCGCGGGCGACCTCGAGCAGCTGGCTCGCACGCTGCCGCTGCTGCCAGAGCGGGCTGCGCTGGCTCGGGTTGCGCCGCGGCAGTAGCAGGGCGCGCGCGGCGCACTCGCGGAACCGGCTCGCGAACATCGCCGAGCCCCCCACCTCGACCGTCACGAGCTCGTCGAGCTCGTCCTTCTCGAACAGGAAGAGCTCGGCGCCCGGCGGCTCGCTCTCCGTGTCGGGCAGCCGCACCACGATGCCGTCGTCGGCGGCGATCGCCGCGCCATCGAAGCCGTGGCGCTCGCGGATGCGCGCCGACACGGCGAGGGCCCAGGGCGCGTGCACCGCAAGGCCGTACGGCGAGTGCAGCACGAGCCGCCAGTCGCCGAGCTCATCGCGAAACCTCTCGACGACAAGAGTCTCGTCGGTCGGCAGGTGACCGGTGGAGGCGGCCTGCTCGGTGAGCAGAGCATCCAGATTGAGGATGGCGCGGTCGTCGAGACCCGCGGCGACGAGGCGCTCCCGGCGACCCTCCGCGGTCGCCGCGCCCAGCTCGCGCGTCGCGGTGCCGAGCGCGCGCCCGAGCTCCGCGGGCCGCCCCAGGCCGTCCCCGCGCCAGAACGGCACCTTGCCGGGCTGCCCGAACGCGGGCGTGACGACGACGCGGTCGTGCGTGATCTCGTCGATGCGCCAGCTCGTCGCCCCGAGGGAGATGACGTCGCCGACCCGCGACTCGTAGACCATCTCCTCGTCGAGCTCGCCCACGCGACGACCGGCTCCCTCGCCGGGCAGGAAGACCCCGTAGAGGCCGCGGTCGGGAATGGTGCCGCCGCTCGTGACGGCGAGGCGCTGAGCACCGGGTCGACCGCTGAGCTCGCCTCGTACGCGATCCCACACGATGCGCGGCCGCAGCTCGGCGAAGCGGTCGCTCGGGTAGCGGCCGCTCAGCAGGTCGAGCACGGCGTCGAAGGCCGAGCGCGGCAGGCCGGCGAACGGAGCACTGCGCCGCACCGTGTCGAACCACTCCTCGACGTCGCACGGTTCGAGCGCCACGTGGGCGACCGTCTGCTGAGCGAGCACGTCGAGCGGGTTCTGCGGAATGCGGAGCTCTTCGATGAGGCCGCTCACCATGCGCTCGCTCGTGACGGTCGCGTGCAACACGTCCAGCCGGTGCTTGGGCATGAGCACGCCCGTGGAGACCTCCCCGACCTGGTGGCCGGCGCGGCCGATGCGCTGGAGCCCGCTCGCCACGCTGGGAGGCGCCTCCACCTGGATGACGAGGTCGACCGCTCCCATGTCGATGCCGAGCTCGAGGCTGCTCGTCGCGACGACGCAGCGCAGGCGGCCCGACTTCAGGTCGTCCTCGATGTCGGCCCGCTGGTCCTTGCTCACCGAGCCGTGATGCGCGCGGGCGAGGAGGGGCTCGGCGCCTCCCGTCGCGCCGGCTTGAGCCATCATCGAGGCCGGTGGCGCCGTCGGGGGCGACGGTTCGCCAGCGAGTTGCTCCGCGTAGATCTCATTGAGCCGGGCTGTGAGCCTCTCGGCCAGGCGGCGGGAGTTCACGAAGACGATCGTGGACCGGCGCGCGAGCACGCGCTCGACGATGTCCTCCTCCACGTGCGGCCAGATCGACGGCGGCGGTGCCACGCCCGAGGTCGACCCCTCCTCCTCGACGGGCACGAGCGAGCCGGGCGCAGTCATGTCGTCGACAGGCACCGAGATCGTCAGATCGAAGGTCTTGGCGGCCGGCGGCTTCACGATCGTGACCGGGGCGGCCCCGCCGAGGAACCGCGCGACCTCCTCGACGGGCCGCACGGTCGCCGAGAGCCCAATGCGCTGCGCGGGGCGCGCCAGCCGGGCGTCGAGCCGCTCGAGGCTCAGCGCGAGGTGCGCGCCGCGCTTGGTTCCGGCGACCGCGTGCACCTCGTCGACGATGACCGTCGTGACGCCGTCGAGCGTCTCGCGGGCGCTCGAGGTGAGCATGAGGTACAGGCTCTCCGGGGTCGTGATGAGGATGTCTGGCGGGTTCTTCTGCAGGGCGCGACGCTCCTGCGTGGGGGAGTCGCCCGACCGCACCCCGACGGTGATCGGTGGCACGTCGACCCCGAGCCGTGCTGCCGTGCGCTCGACCCCGATGAGCGGGGCACGCAGGTTGCGCTCCACGTCTACGCCGAGCGCCTTGAGCGGGCTCACGTACAGCACGGTCGTGCGGGAGCCGCCCTCGGTCGCCGTCGCCGAGCGCTGCGAGGGGGTCGCGACAAGACGGTCGATCGACGAGAGGAAAGCCGCGAGTGTCTTGCCCGACCCGGTCGGTGCGACGACGAGCGCGTGGCGCCCGGTCGAGATCGCCTCCCACGCGCCCAGCTGCGCCGGAGTCGCCGCCGGGAAAGCTCCGGTGAACCACTCGCGCGTGGCCGGCGCGAAGCGACCGAGCACGTCGTCAGGCTCGGGGTCGGTCATCCCGCCATTCTGCCCCTCGGCACCGACCGCGAGCCTGACAGGATGCGCCCGGGCCGCGCTCAGGCGTAGCGGGCGCGCAGGAAGGCGAGCACGTCGGCGAGCTCGGGTTCGCTCACGCTGTGGCCGAGCCCTTCGTAGATGCGCGTCGTGAGGGTCGAGTGATGCGGCAGCCAGCGCTGCGTGGCCTCGACGAACGACGACGGGATCACCTCGTCGTGCGTGCCGCGCCCCCAGAAGACCGGGGGAGCGAGCTGCGCAAGCCGGTCATCGGCGGGGGCCTGGCCCGGCACGACGAAACCGGCGAGCGATACCGCGAACGCGAAGCGCTCCGGGGCGTGACGCAGCAGCTGGATGCTCATGGCCCCGCCCTGGCTGAAACCGAGCAGGCCGACCGACGTGGCCGAGGTTCCGTCGAGCCACTGCAGAAGGCCCCGGGCGGCGGCGTCGGCCCCCGCTGCGCGCTCCTCGTGCGAGACGTTCTCGAGCGGGTACCAGGAGTAGCCGGGGCCGGCGCGCAGGGGGGCGCGCACGGCGGCGATGACCGGGTCGAGGGGGAGGTGGGGGGCGAGGCCGAAGAGGTCGCCCTCGTGCGAGCCGTATCCGTGGAGCAGCACGAGCAGTGGTCGGTCGGCGCGCTCGCTCTGCGGTGCAGACCACAGCACGGCGCTCTCGTCGATTAGTTGCACGGCGCTCATTCCCCCATGGTGTCAGGTGCATCGTGTCTGATGCGCGCGGGAGGCCGCCGAGCGGGTGACAATGGAGCATGGCTACCGTGCGCACCCCCGACCCCAACCCGGGCTGGCTCTCGGATGAGGAGCTCGAGCAGATCCGCCAGCGACTGCCTCTCGTCTACATCGAGGCGGTGCCCGTGCGCGTCGACGGCATGGGCACGGTGACCGACGTCGGAGTCCTCCTGCGCGCCACCGACTCGGGCAGCATCACGCGCACGCTCGTGAGCGGTCGCGTGCTGTACGGCGAGACTCTGCGTGACGCGCTGTTCCGCCATCTGGAGAAGGACCTGGGCCCGATGGCCTTCCCGCAGCTTCCCGCATCGCCCGTTCCGTTCGCCGTCGCCGAGTACTTCCCGTTCCCGAGCCCGACGCGGTTCTCCGACGACCGGCAGCACGCCGTCTCGCTCGCCTACGTCGTCCCCGTCACCGGAACGTGCGACCCCCGGCAGGATGCGCTCGAGCTGACGTGGCTGAGCCCGGCCGAGGCGGCGACCGATCGGGTCTCCGACGAGATGGAGGGCGGTCGCGGTGCCCTTCTGCGCTCGGCCCTCGCCTCGGTGGGCGTGCTGCCCTAGCGGCACGAGTTCCCTGTCGTACCCCTGTTTGGGGCCACGAGTACCCCCGTTCTAGGGACATGAATGAGGTTCATGGACCTCTAGGGTGAAAGACGGGGGCGGCGTCCGGTCGTCGCGCCGGCACGTCAACCCGGGGGCAGCACATGTTTCGACGATTCTCTACGCGCGTACTCGCGGCGATCGCGGCCGCGGGTCTCATCGCCCTCCTCGCGCCCTTCGTGACGATGCCGTCGGCGGTCGCAGCCGAGGGCGACCCCGACGAGCCCGTGCTCATCCAGTTCGAGAAGGAAGCGATTCCTGCCGCGCCCACCTCCGTCGGCCCCGGCCAGACGGTGACCTACCAGTTCAGCATCAACTGCTCCTCGCTCGAGACCGACTGCCTCGACCTCACGCTCGCCGACTCGGTGCCCGCGCCGCTCGAGCTTCAGTCGGTCACCATGGCGACGCAGGTGCCGCCCATCGACGTGCAGATCTCGGGCAACGCCTTCACGGTCGAGGTCATCGACGATCTGGGAGGCGGCTTCACGGGCATGCAGGCCGGCACGGGCGTGCAGATCAGCGCGACCGCGACCGTCCCCTCCGACCTGTCCGCCGACTTCGACGGAACCCTGCTGCCCAACACGGCGACCGTGACGGTCAGCAACCGAGAGGACCTCGCGCTCGACCCTCCGCGCCCGAGCCTCGTCGAGTCGAGCGCCGAGGTGCTGCTCGCCGTGCCGCGCGTGCTCGGCTCCGACACGACCAAGTCCGTGACCCCCGCCACCACCCCGGCCGTGCTCGGCCGCACCGTCGCCTTCGACCTGGGGGCGACCAACACGAGCAACGGCTCGGTCGACGAGCTCGTCATCCAGGAACCCGCAGACACCTCCTCGACGATCCTCGACTACGTCGAGATCACGGGCCTGAGCGGGCTCGAGCTCCCCGCGGGCGCCGATCGTGTGCGCGTGGACTGGTTCGACGGCGCCGACTGGACGTCCGGCACGCCCGCGGCCACAGCCGCCCTTCCCACTGGAGTCGACACGGCCGACATTCGCGGGCTGCGCATCGTCTTCTCGTCGAGCACCGGGCGGGTCGACCGGGGTGCGACGGGTGGCATCACGATCGACGGCGAGCTCACGGCGACCGCGGCCGCTGTCGCCTCGACCCTCACTCTCACCAACACGGCGAGCTCGTGGGTGCGCTTCGACGCGACGACGACGAGCCCCGAGCCGGCCGCCGACACGATCCGCCTCGACCCCTCGAGCATCGCCCCTCTCGCGACCAAGCAGTTCGAGAACGCCTACGTGATCGGCGGTGCGTTCGAGCGCGTGACGATCGGAGGCCAGAACGGGGGAGACTTCGCGCTCAAGGAGCTCACGCTCACCGAGCCCGCGCCCGGCTCGACCTCGCTCGCCGATCAGGGCCTGAGCTTCGACAGCTGGGTCGACGCCGATATCGAGTGGCCCGTGAGCGCCACGAGCGCCGAGGTGAGCTACTGGTACGAGGGCGATGCCGACTTCAGCGCGCCCGTCACGACGACCACCGTCGACACGCTCCCGGCCCCGGTGGATGCTGCGCTCGTGCAGAGCGTGCGGGTCCGGTTCCTCAGCACGCAGCCCGGAGGCATGACGCCCGGGCAGTACGCGTCGCTGCCCTTCCGCGTGGTCACGGATGCCGTCGTGAGCGACGAGACCACGACCAACCAGGTGCGTGTCGACGTCGTCGCTCTCGACGACCAATCGGCCTCCGCCCTGGCCTCGGACGACCTCACCCGTCGCACCTCGCGCGTGAACACCGAGGTCGAGAAGATCATCAGCCCCGACGAGCTGTACAGCCTCGAAGGTGCGACGACGCTCATCTCCCTGCCCGGCCGCATCACGCCACTGCCGGCGACGGCAGTCGATCCTTCGTCCTCGACGGTCGGTTCCGTCGCTCTCGTCATCACCGACCCGCTGGAGACGAGCGCCGACGAGTTCTACAACTACTTCACCCTCACCGACATCGTGGCGACAGCCGTTCCCGCGAACACGACTCTCACGGTGGAGTACTTCGACGGGTCGACGTGGAGCGTGCTGCCCGGCGCCGACGGGCTCCTCGGCCCGTCCTTCCTCACGACGAGCATCGATGCCGGCGTGCGCGAGGTGCTCCAGGGCATCCGCTTCAGCTACCAGCACGTCGACTACGACACCTCGGGCACGCTGCTCAACCCCGGCTTCAGCGCGCAGCCCAACCTCCGTTTCGCCCTGCGCGGCGAGCTGCGCGACGGAACGGGCGAGGCCGCGTCGGCCACGCGCACCGCGTCGATCAGCGTCGACAACACCGTGCAGGCCCGCGTGTCGAACCCGGTGGCGACGCCCTCCGAGGCCACGGACGACGCCGTGGCTCCCCTCCTGCTGCTGCCCACCGTCGACAGCGGTGACGGCTCGGGCGGTATTGCGGCGATCTCCAAGGAGTGGCAGCCCGTGGCGAGCACGGGCTTCGAGGCTGTGAATGCCCGCAGCGCCGATCAGGCGACGGCGCGCATCTCGTGGGGCACGGCTGGCACCTTCTTCGACTCGGTCGTGCTGTCCGACACCGCCACCGATCCTGCGACGACGCCCGTCGCCGACACCGTGTTCGAAGCCTTCGACCTCGTCCGTATTCCGGCGATCTCCAGCGGCATGGACGCCCTGCTGACCTTCGACCGCATCGCCGCGGTCGAGCTCTTCGTGCCCGGGTCAGGCTGGGTCGGGGCGACGGGCGACCCGTGCCCCGCGAGCTGCGACGGCACGTTCCCCGGGTACACGCTCACCGACGCCGAGAGCGCGGCGGCGACCGGGGTGCGCCTCATCGTCGAGGAGAGCCCCTCGCGCGGGTCGCGCATCGGCACCAACCCTGCGGCACCTCCCGTCGGCACGGGCGTCGCCCCGTCGATGGGTCTCGACCGCCGCGTCGACCTCGTCTTCGAGGTGCGCGACGTGCGCCGCTCCGACTCCGGTGTCGCCGTGCTCGGCGCCACTCGGGAGGCCCTGTACAACACCGCTGACTTCGGCGTCGTGAACAACACGGCGCGCTTCGAGGGGCGCGATGAGGCCGAGAGCGTGCTGCTGACGCGCACGGATGGCGACACGATCCTCATCTTCGATCAGCCGCTGACCGTCGAGATCACGAAGAGCTGGGTCGACGGCCCGCTCGGCACCCCTCCCGGCGGCACGCCCCAGGCGCTCTACCCTCGAGCCCGCATGACGATCGACGCGCAGAACACGTCAGTGTCGAAGGTCGATGAGCTCTCCATCCTCGACCCGGTCGCGGGTACCACTCCCTTCGAGTCGGTCAACCTGTACGATATCGTCTCGCTCAGCGTGCCGTCGGGGGCGACGTCGACTGAGGTCATCCTCGAGCGTGAAGGGGCGGCGTTCACCTCCTACACCCGCTCGGCCGCCCTCGCGCTCAGCGCGGCGCAGCTCGCCGATGTCGTGGGCATCGAGGTCGTGCACACGGGGCGCATCGATGTCGAGGCCTCCACACGCCTCGTCGTCGACACCCAGCTGCGACAGGACCTCCGCAGCACGCCAGGCACGCGCGTCAACAGCACGACGAGCGCCATCGTGGCGAACACTGCCGAGGCCACGATCACCGACCCGGGCGGTCTGACCGACCCTGCCGAGGGAGAGACCGACAACGTCCTCACCGCGCAGGCGAGCGCGCAGGTCACGGTCGAGAACCTCTCGTACGCGGTCACGGCGACCAAGGGAATCCAGGCAGACACGACGGCGACACCGACCGTGCCGGCGACGCAGTTCGAGGGCAACTCGCGCACCGCGACGGTGACACTGACCGGTCAGCCCTCCGGCAACGTGCGCTCGACCGACATGGTCATCGAAGACCTCACCCCGTCGTTCTGGAATGCGTACAACTTCAGCGGATTCTCCTCTCACTCGTTCGCTGCGCCGCTCAACCGGGTGAAGGTCGACGTCCTCGTCGGCGTCGACTACGTCGTCGATGGCTCCGGTGGCATCACGGCCGAGTGCAGCGGATCCGCCGTGCTCGACGCCTGCTGGGTCGAGGGGTCGTTCGGCTCGACGCTCGAGCTGCCGTCGCTGCCGTCCGGCGCCGTGACCGCCGACATCCGCGGAATCCGTCTGCACTACACGCGCGCCGACGGCGCGGCGTGGGAGCGCCCGTACAACCCGCTGCAGACAGTGCGCTTCACGGCGACGCGGCGTGACCTCCTGGTCGCCCCCAGCACCGAGCCGGTGCCGTCGACCCTCTACATCTACTCAGAGCCTGCTCCCGGGGAGACCGAGGTTGGCGTCTTCACGAACGACGTCGAGGTGACCTCGTGGGCCGACAACGGCGCGGATGCTCCGCTCTGGCAGGCGACCGACGACGACACCCGGCAGATCCTGTTCCAGCACCGCCCGGCCGAGGTTCGCGTCATCAAGACGCCTTTCGGCCCGCTCACCCTGGGCGCTCCGATCCCCTACGAGATCACGGTGCGCAACCTCGGCACGGGCCAGGACAAGGACCTCGCCGAGCTGCAGATCGTCGACCTCATCCCGGTCGACGGCACCGGGCCGATGCTCGAGCTCGGCATCGATCCCGAGACGGGCACGCCGTACGAGCCCGAAGACCTCATCGAGATCTCCGTCGTCGACGAGTCCAGCCAGTCGGTCGCGGCTCCCTCGTTCACTGCTGACCTCGGGGCGAGCGCGTCCGGCGGCCAGCCGCTCACGATCACGCCAGACCCCGCGTTCATCCTCGAGAAGGGCTGGACCCTCACCATCTCGGCGCCGCTGCTCTTCCGCCAGTTCCTGCAGGCGGGCTCCGAGACGTCGGACTTCGTCGTCAACAGCGCGATCGTCACGAGCGACCAGGAGTTCGATCGCTGCGAGTACTCCACGAACGGCATTCTCGAGCCCGACCCGCAGCTCGAGGTATCGAGCTGCACGGCTACCACGAAGGTCTGGGCGCTCCCGAGCGCGCCCATGAACATCGTCAAGGGAGTGAAGGGCGTCGGCGCTGGGCCCCTCGACATCAACGGCGACCCCGTCGTCGACCCCGTCACGAGTGCGCCCTACGACGATCTGGGCGTCATCCGCACGGTCAACAACGGCGTCGACTGCAGCGCTCCCACTCTCGCCGTGGACGGCAAGGACTACTACCGCTACCCCTGCGTGCCCATCACGCGCCCCGGCGGCACGGAAGAGTGGGCCGGCAACTTCTTCAATGCGGGCAACGTGCGCGTCTTCGAGGTCGTCGCGATCGACGTGCTCCCGAGGGAGAACGACCGCGGCGTCATCATCAACGACAACCGCAACTCGCGGTGGACGCCGACGCTCACCGAGCGACCGCGGCTCGTCGGCTGGCCCGATGAGGCCCTCACGGTCTACTACACCGATCGTCTCGATCTCGCGACTCCGGCGTGCAACGGCGCCGACATTCAGCGCGAGCTCGGCATGTCGCCCAGCTCGACCCCGCCGATGGTCGAGCAGTACTGGCCCTGCATCGACAGCCCGAGCACGGGAGGCATCCCCGACCGGGATGACCCTGTCGACGGCTGGCAGGTCATGCCGGCGGTGCCCGACGCAGCGCTGCTCGAGAGCGTCATCGCGCTCAAGTTCGTCGTCGACCTGACGGTCGGCGTCGCCGAGGCCGACCAGGGCCTCCTGCCGGGCGAGGACATCTCGATCGTGTACCGCTCGGAGACCGCGCGCGAGCCGGTGCTGCGCGAGACCGACGCGAACCTCGACCGTGACTCGATCGCCTACAACTCGATCGCCGGTGCCGCCCGCGGCCGCGACGGCGACAACGACCTCCCCTACCGCTTCGTGACCGAGCCGCGCAAGGTCGGCGTCGCTCTCGCGACGGGTGCTCTCGACCTCGCGAAGATCGTCGAGGGAGAAGGAGCCTCGTTCGCACCAGGCTCGGTGCCGATCGATGTCGCCTGCTCGGTCGGCGGCGAGCCCATCTCGCTGCTCGACAGTGCCGGTGACGACCGCTCGCCCTTCACGATCACGAGCAACGCGGCGGCCGAGCGCATCCTCGGCATCCCGCTGTATGCCGAGTGCGGCATTAGCGAGGCGGGCACGACGGGTGCCACCTCGATCACGACGCTGCCGTCGACGGTCACCGTGCGGGCGCTCGACTACAGCCCCTCGACCGTCTTCAACCCGCGCCCCGCCTTCGCCGAGCGCCCCGCGATCCAGCTGAGCGAAGTCACCAACACCTACGACCTCGCCGGGCTGACGATCTCCAAGTCGGTGGACATGAACGGGGCGGTCAACGCGGCTGGCGACCCGATCATGCAGACCAGCTTCACCTTCTCGATCGCCTGCACGTTCGACACCGGGTCGGGCGCGCAGCCGATCGCGGTCTCGCCCTCCACCTTCACCCTCAACGACGGCGGCTCCCGCAGCTACACGGGGCTGCCGGCCGGCGCGGTCTGCACAGTGACCGAGACCCAGTCGCGCGGTGCCACGGTCACGAAGGTCATCACGACGGGCGGAGCGGCCGCGGCGCCGACCGCCGGCACCTCGGCCATCGTGACCCTGGCGCCCAACGACGGCGCGGGCGAGCCGACCAACGCGGTCGACTACACCAACAGCATCCCCGTGGGCTCGCTCACCGTGACCAAGGCGATCACGGGAGCCGGCGCGACCGACCCCTACGACTTCGGCGACGGCACCTTCACCGTTCTCGTCAACTGCACGCGCACCGCGTCGACGATCGCGCCCGCCACGCAGCCGCCGGGGGCGAGTGCCACGGCGGTCTGGTACGGCACGCTCACCTTCAGCGCGTCGACGCAGCTCAGTCAGACCATCGACAACATCCCCGCGGGGTCGACGTGCGCCATCACGGAGCAGCAGAGCGCGGGCGCCACGCAGGTGACGAACCCGAGCAACGTGACGATCTCGGGCAACAGCACGGTGAGCCGCACGGTCACCAACCGCTACGACCTCGCCTCCGTCACCGTGGGCAAGACGGTTCTCACCGACGCCGTCGATGAGAACGACGACCCGGTGTACCCGGCCGACCCCTTCGCCTTCGCGGTGTCCTGCACCTTCCAGGGCGACCCGGTGCTCGCCGACGGCTTCGCCGCCGCACCCATGACATTCGCGCTGCGCCACGACGAGACGCGCACACTCACGGGTCTGCCCGCGGGCGCCTCGTGCACGGTCTCCGAGACGGAAGACCAAGAAGCGGACTCGACGTCGATCGCTCGCACGGTGGGAGGCTTCTCGACCTCGATCGACGGCACGTCGACCACGATCGCCTCTCTCTCCGCGAATGGCACGAGCCCGGTGACCCGCAACACGGTGCAGTTCACCAACCGCTACGGCGTAACGAGCTTCACGATCGCCAAGGACGTCATCGGAGGGGGCGTCGGGCAGTTCGCCCCCGAGTCCGTGACGGCGAACGTCGTCTGCACGAGCCCGCTCGTCGGCGAGTCGTTCAACGGCGACGTCACGGTGCCCGCCGACGGCTTCGTCACGATCGAGAACCTCGCCGACGGCTCGACCTGCGCGGTGTTCGAGCGCGACCCGCTCGCGACGGGCGCCGATGCGCACCGCATCGTCGACGACGAGGGAACAGTCATCGACGGCACCGGCATCGTCGTGACATCCGGCGCGCCCGCGTCGGTGACCCTCGAGAACTACTACCTGACCGGCTCGGTGGAGATCTCCAAGACCGTGCTCGGGGCGGGAGCCACGTACGGCGACGGACCCTTCGAGGTGACGCTGGCGTGCGTGCGCGACGGCGTCGACGTGACGATCGCAGGCGGAGCGACGCGCACTCTCGCCTCGGGCGGTACCGCGAGCTACACGCTTCTGCCGTCTGGTGCCGCGTGCACCCTCACCGAGAGCGACCCGGCCGGCGCGACCTCGAGTCGCATCCTCGATGCGGAGGGCGGTGAGCTGACCACGGACGTGGCCACCGGCCACACGTTCACCGTCGTGGTCGACGACTCCGAGCTCGTCGACGACCAGGTGCAGCCGGCTCTCGAGGTCGAGAACACGTTCGAGCTCGCGAGCCTCGCCGTCACCAAGACCGTCTCGAGCGACGCTGTCGACGCTGCGGGCGCAGCCATCGACTACGGGCCCTTCCCCATCGCCGTCGCGTGCACCTTCGAGGGCGACGCCGTCTACGGCACGGGCTACGACGCGGAGACGCCGATGCAGCGCAGCCTCGCCGACGGTGAGACATGGTCGCTGAGCGGCCTGCCCGACGGGGCCCGGTGCACAATCACCGAGACCGACACGATGGACGCGGCGCAGACGCGCGTCGTGACCGTCGTGGACGGCGGGGGGTCCTCGACGATCGTCGCCGATGCCGCGGTCGTCACCCTCGGCACGAGCACGACCGCCGAGATCGAGAACGACTACACCGTCGGCTCGATCGAGCTCGCCAAGTCGGTGGTCGGCGCGGGCGCCGACGCATGGGCGGACGCTCCTGTCGAGATCGACGTGACCTGCGAGCTCGACGACAGCACCGGTCTGCGCACGGTCTTCACCGATACGTTCACGTTCGCGCGCGGCGACGAGCCCGTGACGATCGAGAACCTCGCCACGGGAGCCGTGTGCACCGTGACGGAGACTGCCACGGGCGGAGCCTCCTCCACGACCGTGACCCTCGCGGGTGCCTCGATCGACGGCTCGATCGTCGACGGCGTCACGGCGGACGTCACGATCGGGAACGAGCCCATCGACGTCACGGTTACCAACACCTTCGCCCTCGGCGAGGTCGAGGTCGAGAAGGAGCGCGTGGGGGAGGGTGCTGCGACGTGGGGCGCTGGGCCGTTCGAGGTCGAGCTCACGTGCCTTCGTGACGTCAACGGGATCGAGCAGCAGCTCGAAATCCCTGGCGGAGCACTGCGCGAACTCACCTCCGACGGCTTCTACCGTGCGACCTACGAGGGTCTTCCCCTCGACGCCGACTGCTCTCTCGTCGAGACGCGCGCGGCGGGCGCGACGAGCACGAGCATCGATGTCGATGAGGTCACCGTCTCCGCCGAGCCGGTCGGCTTCACGGTGACCAACACCTTCGACGTGGGGGGCGTCGTCGTGGAGAAGACTTTCGCGGGCGACGGCACCGGCACGTTCGTGCGGGGATCCTTCGAGGCGAGCCTTGCCTGCACGCTGCCGATCGATGGCGTCGTCACCGCCCTGGAGATCCCGGGAGGTGCGGCGCGCGAGCTCACCGAGCTCAACGGTTACCGCAACAGCTGGGAGCAGATCCCGGCGGGTGCCGACTGCACGGTGACGGAGACCCGCACGGGCGGTGCCACGCGCACCGACGCGACGGCGAGCGAGTTCGTCGTGGTCGCCGACGAGGATCACACCGTGGGACTCGAGAACACCTTCCTGCTCGCGGCCTTCTCGGTCACGAAGGACGTCACGGGCCCCTTCGCGAGCGAGGCCACTGACGCCACGTTCGTCATCGAGACCTCGTGCCTGTGGGACCGCGACGGTGAGCTTGTGCCCCTGTTGCCGGGCGACTGGATGGACGAGGAGAGGCTCCCAGACGAGGGCACCCAGGAGGGCGCGACCGACGAAGGCGGGGAGTCGGAGGAGAGCGAGCCGGAGCCGGAGCGTCCGACGAGCATGGTGTCGCAGATCCGCGACGGCACGACCGTGATGTTCGAGAACCTGCCGGCGAATGCCGTCTGCTCGATCTCGGAGGTGGACAGCGGCGGAGCCACCGCCCAGGTCGTGTGGCTCGATGGCGTCATGCAGCTCGGTGATCTCACTCTCGCCGACGGGCTCAACGACTCGACGCTCTCCAACGTCTTCCTCACGACGCTCGCCCTCACGGGTGTCGAACTCGCCGCGTGGATCGCGCTGGTCATCGCGCTGCTGCTCGCGGGAGCAACCCTCGTCGTGATCAGTCGGCGCCGCGCTCACGCCTCCTAGCGAAACGGCGCCGCTCCCCACGAGGGGGAGCGGCGCCGCCGTGAAGGAGCTGCCGGGTCAGAAGAACCGGATCAGGGCTGCCGGGTCAGCGCCCGCGGCGCTGGCCGCCGGTGCTGTTGGAGCGGACGACCTGGCCGACGCGGATTCCGCCGCCGGTGCTGCCGGGAGAGGATGCCCGGCGCGAGCCCTGGCGCGCACGAGGTGCTGCCGGCGCATCGCTGTGGCGCGGTGCCGCGGCGCGAGCCGGGGCGGCGTCGCCGCGCGTGCGTCCGGCGTCCGTCGACCGTCCGCCGTCGGCGCGAGCCGCGCCGTCACGACCGGAGGCGCTTCGGCCGGAGCCGCCGCGACGCGATCCGCCGCGCTGGCCGCCGCGGCCTGCGCCGCCGCCGTCACCGTCGCGACCGGCGCGCTTGCGCTGAGCGTTGGCGCCCTGCGAGCGGCCCCCACCCTGCACGGGCGGGCGCAGCACGGAGGGGAGGTCGGCGAAGGCGACGGGAGCCGCGACCTCGCCGGTGAGGCGCGTGACGGCCTCCGAGCTCGCGGTGACCTGCTGCGGCTGCACCTGGATGGCGGCCTTGCGCAGCAGCATCGCGGTGTCGCGGCGCTGCTCGGGCAGCACGAGGGTGACGACGTCGCCCGCGGCGCCCGCGCGAGCGGTGCGGCCTGAGCGGTGCAGGTACGCCTTGTGCTCCATGGGCGGGTCGACGTGGATGACGAGCTCGATGTCGTCGACGTGCACGCCGCGCGCGGCGACGTCGGTGGCGACGAGCACGCGCACGCTGCCGTCGCCGAAGGCGGCGAGGTTGCGGTCGCGCGCGGGCTGCGAGAGGTTGCCGTGCAGGTCGACGGCGGGGATCCCGTCGGCCGTGAGCTGCTTGGCGAGCTTCTTGGCCTGGTGCTTGGTGCGCATGAAGAGGATGCGTCGACCGGAGCCCGAGGCGAGCGTGGAGACGAGGCGCTTCTTCTCGTCGACGCCGGAGACCTCGAAGACGTGGTGGGTCATCGCCGCGACGGGCGAGTTGGCCTCGTCGACCGAGTGGGTCGTGGGGTTGTGGAGGAACTGCTTCACGAGCTTGTCCACGCCGTTGTCGAGAGTCGCGCTGAAGAGCAGGCGCTGGCCGTCGGTCGGGGTCGACTTCATGATGCGCGTGACGCCGGGCAGGAACCCGAGGTCGGCCATGTGATCGGCCTCGTCGAGCACGGTGATCTCGACGGCGTCGAGGGTCACGAGGCGCTGCTTCATGAGGTCCTCGAGGCGGCCGGGGCACGCGACGATGATGTCGACGCCTGCGTTCAGCGCCTGCACCTGGCGGTGCTGCGAGACGCCGCCGAAGATCGTCGTCGTCGTGAGGCCGTAGGCCTTCGCGAGCGGCTCGAGCACGGCGTTGATCTGCGTGGCGAGCTCGCGCGTCGGCGCGAGCACCATGCCGAGCGGTGCGCCCTTGCGGCGCGGGCCGCCCGCGAGCCGCGTGCCGAGGCGCGCGACCATGGGGATCGAGAAGGCGAGCGTCTTGCCCGAGCCGGTCTTGCCGCGGCCGAGCACGTCGCGCCCGGCGAGGGTGTCGGGCAGGGTGTCGACCTGAATGGGGAATGCCTCGGTCTTGCCCTGTGCTTCGAGCACCTCGACGAGGGGGTATGGCACGCCGAGCGTGCGGAAGGTGGTGGTCATGGGATGGTGCCTTTCAGTGTTCCACCCCCACCAGATCTGGCGCACAAGGGCGCTTGCCTGGGGTGACAGTCACACTTCGCGGCGAATCTGACGGGGTTTCCGTCACACTGCGCGCAGCGTTGATGTCCGTGCAGAGCACGAGGGTGATGGTTGGCGACGGCGGCGATGGCCGCAATCAGTTCGCCGTGAGAAAGTATCGATTCGCTGCGCGCGAGTCAGTGCGCGATGTACGAGAAGAGGAAGCGTTCTACGACGCTGGGAGCCCATCGATGGGCTGTCCAATACGTCAACCGTAGCAGGTCGCCTTCAGGATGAGTCCAGGAGTGTGTCAGAGCGTGAGGCTGCCGTTGCCGTAGCGCTCGCCGACGGGGATCTCGATGTCGACGACATTGCCGGCTGGAGCGAGCGGGCAGGCCCATGCCTCGTCGTAGGCGCACGACGGGTTGTAGGCGAAGTTGAGGTCGAGCACGAGCGACCACGGCGCCCGGCCTCCCCCGAGATCGGCGCCCTTGACGGTGTCGAGCACGTAACGGCCGCCCCCGTAGGTGCCGCCGGGCTCGCGCGAGAGGTCGTCGCGCACCGGTACGAAGAGGCCGCCGCCGTACGACGCGAGTCGCCAGACGTCGAGAGCGCCGACCCCGGGCACCTCGACGAGCCCGAGCCGCTCGAACGGCACGACCCCGTCGGTGCCGGTCTCGACGTCGAGGCGCCGTGGCTCAGCATCCTGAATCACGCACTCGAACCGCCACGCCGGGTCGTACGGTGTGACGCGCAGGCCGGTGAACGCCTCGCGGTCGGCAGGCAGCAGCGGCGAAGCGGGGTGATGGGCGAAGAGCTCGTCCCGCGCGCGCCGCCAGTGGTCGTGCGCCGCGGGCAGGTCGGTCGCCTCCCGCACCTCGGCGTAGAGCGCCGTGATGCGTCGGCGCCAGTCGGCTACGGCCAGCGCGCTCACCGCGCGCTCGGGAGCGCCGGATGCCGCGCTCACGCCGACCCCTCCGGCGAGGTCGTCGCCCCGAACTGCGCCGCCCAGCCCGGCGCGAGCCGCCGCAGCTGGCGCGCCCGCAGCTGCCAGAAGACCCAGAACCCGAGCCACGCGAACGGCGTCAGCAGCCCCGCGCCCACGTCGAGGGTGTCGCGAAAGCGGGTGCGGCCGTCGCCGGCATCGCTCACGGCCATGCGATGGTGCCACCGACGCACGATGCGCATCGCGCCCGTGAGCGGGCGACCCTCGTCGTGCACGACGCGTTCGCCGGGCAGCATCTCGTCCGAGAGCCGGATGAGTTGAGTGCCCATCGGCAGCATGCCGAGCATCCTCAACCGCACCCGGTGGTCGCCCCCGGGCCAGCGCTGCGGAAAACCGCCAGGCTCGAGGGACTGCGCCACCGTGATCGGTCCCGAGACCGCCTGGAAGACCGCGGGCGAGTGCACGGCCTCCCACGCCGCGTCGGGCGGGCAGTCAAGCAGCAGGTTCAGTCGCACACGCATGAGCCCAGTGTGCGGCACCTCGCTACGATCGACCTGTGACCACAGCATTCGACGCCGCCCCTGAGGCTCAGGAGCGCTACCAGGTCCGCCTCGATGTCGGTCTCGACGGCGCTCGCCGCATCGGCGAGTCGGCGCACCTGCTCGTCTGGTGCGACGCGCTCGTGGGCGAGGTGTGCCCGGTGGATGCTCTGCCTCCCCGCCTCGAGATCATCGACGCCACTCTGGGCTCCGTCGGAGACATCGCTCGGCGACTGCTCGCGCTGCAGGCAGAGCGCGGCGAGCGCACGATGGTCGCCGTCGTCGCGGCAGGCTCGCCCGTCGAGGCGCCGGACGGTCTCGCGGTCGAAGACCTCCTCCTCGCCGGCGCCGTCGTCGAGGCGCTCGGCGCCGTCGGCATCGACGCGACGAGCCCCGAGGCGGCTGCCGCCTCCGCCGCCTACGCGGGGTTGCGCGGTGCCGTCGGCCACATGCTGAGCGCCTCGGTGGGCGGTCGAGCGCTTGCGAGCGAGGCCGGGCCTGAGGCGGTCGCGGCCGCTCGGGAGCGCCTCGAGAGCGGCGAGCTGCGTATCCTGCGGGAATTCAGCCTGCCCGCCTAGCGTTCCTGCCCATGGAGCGTGCCGCTTCCCGGCGCGTGATCCGACACTGAGGGAGGACACCATGAAGGCACACATCAACGGCACCGTGATCGCCGAAGCGCCGCAGGACGAGCTTCTCAAGATCGAGGGCAACTGGTACTTCCCGCCGTCGAGCGTCAAGAGCGAGTTCCTCGAGAAGAGCCCCACGCCGTACCACTGCCCGTGGAAGGGCGACACCCAGTACTTCACGGTCGTCGTCGACGGTGAGAAGTTCCAGGACCGCGCGTGGAGCTACCCCACGCCCATGCCGACGGCGTTCGAGCGCGTGGGTGCCGACTTCAGTGGCTACGTCGCCTTCTGGAAGGACGTGCAGGTCAGCGAGTGATCGCGCGCCACTTAATGAGGTGGGCGCGGTCGAACCCGCGCCCGCAGCGCCCGCACGCCAGATCGCGAGTGGGTCGGCGGAAGCGCACGAACTCGTGGCCGGCCGGGCAGTGCCCGCGCCAGCGAGCGCGATCCTCGGCGATGGGCTGGTCGTGGGTGCGGCCGCCGACGTAGCCGAGCTCGGCGGCGATGCGCTTCCACTCCGGTCCGTGCCCTGCCTTCGGCCCGGCGAGGGCGTGCGCCACCTCGTGCAGGAGGGTCTGATGCACGACGTCGTCCTCGGCCCGCTCGGCGAGGTGGCGTGAGACGGTGATGCGCTTCTTCGCGAAGTCGCAGAGCCCGGCACGCCGTGCCGCCCGGTCGAAGGCGAAGCTCCAGGAGCCGTCGAGGTGCAGTCGAATCAGGGCCTCCGCCCACACGCGCACTCGCTCCAACTCGCTCACGCCCTCGATGGTAGGCGGCCCGCCCGACGGTCGGCGCCCGCGGCGCCCGCGGCACGGGCGCTGTGGACTCAATCGTCGCGGGGGAGGAGCGGCACCGAGAAGAGGTGGTCGTCACCCGTGCGGGGCGAGCCGCGACCGTCGGTGTTGTTGGTGAGGAACCAGAGGGATCCGTCGGGCCCGGCCAGAGCATCCCTCAGTCGTCCGTACTCGCCCGCGTAGACGGCCGTGCTCTCGCTCGGGCGATCGAGGTCGACAAGCCACAGTCGCTGCCCCCGCAGGGAGGCGAGCACGAGGGTCTCGCCCACGATGCCGAGGCCGCTCGGGCTCGCCTCGCTCGTCGACCACTGCTGCACGGGGTCGACGAAGCCCGCTCCGCCGCCCTCGCCCTCGACCTCGGGCCAGCCGTAGTTGGCTCCCGGCTCGATGCGGTTGAGCTCGTCCCAGGTGTTCTGCCCGAACTCGGCGGCCCACAGCTGACCGCTCGCGTCGAAGGCGAGGCCCTGCGGGTTGCGGTGCCCGAGCGAGTAGACGTACGAGCCCGGCGTCGGGTTGTCGTCGGGCACGGCCCCGTCGGGGGTGAGGCGCAGAATCTTGCCGGCGAGGGAGTCGGCGTCTTGCGCGAGACCGGGCTGGCTCGCATCCCCGGTCGTCGCGTAGAGCATCCCGTCTGGACCGACGGCGAGGCGGCCGCCATTGTGGGTGCGTGATCTCGGGATGCCCGTGAGCACGTCCTCGCTCGCTCCGAGTTCGTACCCGCCGGGCTCGCCGAGCAGCTCGAACCGGACGATGCGATTGTCGGAGCCGCTCGTGAAATAGGTGTAGAGGTACGGCGTGCCCGCGTCGTGGGCGGCGAGGCCGAGCAGCCCGCCCTCTCCGCCGGGGACGACTCCCGGCACCGTGCCGACGACGCGTACGTCGCCGCTCGGGGTGTGCTCGAGCACCCGCGCCGTGTCGCGCTCGCTCACGAGCGTCGACCCCACGGGCAGCGGTACGACCGACCACGGCGCGGAGAGGCCGGAGATCACCGTGTCGGGCTCTGCCGCGGGGCGCAGGGGACCGCGCTCGTCGGTGCCGCTGCTCCCGGTGCCGCCGAACTCACCGGTCGGGGTCGGCACCGGCTCGCCGCTCGGCAGGGGAAGGAACTCGGGCCCGGCAGGGGAGCAGCCCGCGAGAAGGAGAAGTGTCGCCGCCGCGAGGGCAGTCGGTGTCGAGCGCCGTCCCATGCGCGTCCTCCCCAGGCTCCGGTATTCCCACACTGGACGGTGCGGCTGGGCGCTCGGTGTGTGACGTCTGCGCGGCCATGTACGCTCACCACGACACCTGAGGGGAGGTCACGATGACCCTGTACGAACGGTTGGGCGGTGCTGCCACCGTCGAGCAGCTCGTCGACGAGCTCTCCCGGCGCCTGCTCGACGACCCTCGGCTCGGGCCGGCCTTCGCCGAGCTCAACCTCGACATCCTCCAGCAGCACCGCGCGGCCTACCTCACGGTCATCCTCGACGGCCCCGAGGAGTACGAGGGCCGCAGCATGCGCGAGGCGCACCAGCCCCTCGGCCTGACCGCTGGCGACATGGATGCCTTCCTCGTCGTCCTGCGCGGCGTGCTCGACGATGCGGCCGTCGACAGTCCAGATGCGAGCGCGGTCGTGCGCGCGATCGAGCGACTGCGGCCCGCGATCGTCGCGGCCGACCCACCGCGTCCCTGACCGCTCAGTTCCTCGCCACGGTTCCGCGCGCGGCGAGGCGCATTCATCGCCGTGTGCTGAAGAGACCGCTCGAGGGCGCGGGGGAGGCGACGGCGGTGGCGTCGGTCGTGATCGGTGCTCCCGCGACCCAGGCGGTCAGGTCCTTCCCGCTCGTGACCGTGGCCGGATGCGGGCCGCGAGCCATGAGGCGGGGCATCCAGTCGAGCGGCAGCGAGTCGGCTCCCGCCGCCATGACGACGTTGCCGAACCGGCGACTCTTGAGCACGCCCGTCTCCGCGAGGATTGCGACCTCGGCGAAGACGTACTGCAACGTGGCGGCCTGGCTGCGGGCGAAGGCGAGGCCCGGGCCGTCGGCGATGTTGACCGCGATGATGCCGCCGGGGGCCAGGAAGGCGCGCAGTTCTTCGTAGAACTCCACGCTCGTGACGTGGGCCGGAATGCGCGCCCCGCTGAACACGTCGACCGCGACGATGTCGACCGAACCGCGCAGGGCCGCCGGCAGGCGCGCGAGCGTGGCTCGGGCATCCCCGTAGCGCAGCCGGATGCCGGACTGCCGGGGAAGAGGAAGGTGCTCGCGCACGAAGCCCACGAGCTCCTCGTCGAGCTCGATGACCTGCTGGCGGGAGCCAGGGCGCGTGGCGTGGATGTAGCGGGGCAGGGTGAGAGCGCCCGCCCCGAGGTGCACGGCGGTGAGCGGCTCGCCGGGGTCGCCCCACTCGTCGATGACGTGGCCGATGCGCTGCACGTACTCGAAGAACAGGCGGCTCGGGTCGTCGAGGTCGACGTGCGACTGCGGTGTGCCGTCCACGACGAGCTGGTAACTTCCGGCGTCCCACCGGTCCGGCTCGATGCGCGCGAGAAGGCCGCTCGGCAGGCGCGTCTCGACTGCTCCCGTGTCGCGTGCGCTCGTCATGCTCGCAAGCGTGGCACATCCCCGTTCCGCGCGCCCTGCGCGGCAAGCCGAGGAATTTTCTGGCGCTTATAGCGCAGGGTTCGCATCTGGTCAAGGAAGGGGACTGGACACAGCGGGCAGGGGGCACCTAGTATTGAGGTTTGCGCTCACCGTGTCTTTCAGCCGTCATATGGCGGATGGCTGAGGTGCCCCGAGTATAGCGGCGGGGCGGATCTCATTCTTCGCAGATCCCCACGAATCGTGGCGCGTTCACTCGACCGAAAATCATCTGTCATCGCCCGACAGGACTTGGGGCCTCTTCTAGGGGCCCACGGAGGTTAGATCCTTGGCTGCTGCGCGCACTGCACGCTCGAACAACTCTCCCAAGAACGGCCGCACCGCCTCGCGGCTGTCATTCGCCAAGGTCAGCGACACGCTGACCGTTCCCGATCTGCTGGCACTGCAGACCGAGAGCTTCGACTGGCTCGTCGGCTCCGATGCCTGGAAGACCCGCCTCGCCGAGGCCGAGGCCGCCGGTCGCACCGATGTGCCCGCCCGCAGCGGACTCGAGGAGATCTTCGAGGAGATCTCCCCCATCGAGGACCTCGGCGAGACCATGCAGCTCTCGTTCACGAACCCCTACCTCGAAGAGCAGAAGTACTCGATCGACGAGTGCAAGGAGCGCGGCAAGACCTACGCGGCCCCGCTCTATGTCGAAGCCGAGTTCATGAACCACATGACCGGTGAGATCAAGACCCAGACCGTGTTCATGGGCGATTTCCCGCTCATGACCGAGAAGGGCACGTTCATCATCAACGGCACCGAGCGCGTCGTCGTGTCGCAGCTCGTGCGCAGCCCCGGTGTCTACTTCGAGCGCGCGCTCGACAAGGTCACCGACAAGGACGTCTACACGGCGCGCATCATCCCCTCGCGCGGTGCGTGGCTCGAGTTCGAGGTCGACAAGCGCGACCAGGTCGGCGTGCGCATCGACCGCAAGCGCAAGCAGTCGGTCACGGTCTTCCTCAAGGCCCTCGGCCTCACGACCGAGGAGATCCGCGAGCACTTCGCCGGCTTCGACTCGATCGAGCAGACCCTCGAGAAGGATGCCGTCCTCACGAAGGAAGAGGCGCTCAAGGACATCTACCGCAAGCTGCGCCCGGGCGAGCAGGTCGCCGCCGAGGCCGCGCGCGCGCTCCTCGACAACTTCTACTTCAACCCCAAGCGCTACGACCTCGCGAAGGTCGGTCGCTACAAGATCAACCGCAAGCTCGGTGTCGAGGCTCCTCTCGCCGACTCGGTGCTGAGCGTCGACGACATCGTCGCGACCATCAAGTACATGGTGTCGCTGCACGAGGGCCGTGAGACGATCGCGGGCCGCCGCAGCGGCAAGCCCGTCGACCTCCGGCTCGACGTGGACGACATCGACCACTTCGGCAACCGTCGCATCCGCGCTGTCGGCGAGCTCATCCAGAACCAGGTGCGCACGGGCCTGAGCCGCATGGAGCGCGTCGTGCGCGAGCGCATGACGACGCAGGACATCGAGGCGATCACGCCGCAGACGCTCATCAACGTGCGCCCCGTCGTGGCCGCGATCAAGGAGTTCTTCGGCACCTCGCAGCTCAGCCAGTTCATGGACCAGAACAACCCGCTGGCGGGCCTCACCCACAAGCGCCGGCTGTCGGCGCTCGGCCCGGGAGGTCTCTCGCGTGAGCGCGCCGGTGTCGAGGTGCGCGACGTGCACCCCAGCCACTACGGCCGCATGTGCCCCATCGAGACGCCGGAAGGCCCGAACATCGGCCTCATCGGCTCCCTCGCCTCGTTCGCCCGCATCAACGCGTTCGGCTTCATCGAGACGCCCTACCGCCGGGTCGACAAGGCCAAGGGCAAGGTCACCGCGACGATCGACTACCTGACCGCGAGCGACGAGGACGACTTCGTCGTCGCCCAGGCCGGTGCCCCTCTCAACAGCGACGGCTCCTTCGCCGACGACCGCGTCCTCGTGCGCAAGAAGGGCGGCGAGGTCGAGCTCGTGCCCGCGAGCACCGTCGACTACATGGACGTGTCGCCCCGCCAGATGGTGTCGGTCGCGACCTCGCTCATCCCCTTCCTCGAGCACGACGACGCGAACCGCGCCCTCATGGGTGCCAACATGCAGCGTCAGGCCGTGCCGCTGCTGCGCTCCGAGTCGCCGCTCGTCGGCACCGGCATGGAGAGCTACGCCGCGGTCGACGCCGGTGACGTCATCACGGCGACCGGTGCGGGAGTCGTCAGCGAGGTCTCGGCCGACGCCGTGACCGTGCAGCTCGACGAGGGCGGAACGCAGGAGTACTACCTGCGCAAGTTCGACCGCTCCAACCAGGGCACGAACTACAACCACCGCGTCGTCGTCAACGCCGGCGACCGGGTCGAGGTCGGCGAGGTCATCGCCGACGGGCCCGCGACTGAGAACGGCGAGCTCGCGCTCGGCAAGAACCTCCTCGTGGCGTTCATGTCGTGGGAGGGCTACAACTTCGAGGACGCCATCATCCTCAGCCAGAACCTCGTGAAGGACGACACCCTCTCCTCGATCCACATCGAGGAGTACGAGGTCGACGCTCGCGACACGAAGCTCGGCAAGGAGGAGATCACGCGCGACCTGCCGAACGTGAGCCCCGAGCTGCTCGCCGACCTCGACGAGCGCGGCATCATCCGCATCGGTGCCGAGGTGGCGCCCGGCGACATCCTCGTCGGCAAGGTCACGCCGAAGGGCGAGACCGAGCTCAGTGCCGAGGAGCGCCTGCTGCGCGCGATCTTCAACGAGAAGTCGCGCGAGGTGCGCGACACCTCGCTCAAGGTTCCTCACGGCGAGCAGGGCACGGTCATCGGCGTCAAGGTGTTCGACGCCGAGGAGGGCGACGACGAGCTCGGCTCCGGCGTCAACCAGCGCGTCGTCGTGTTCATCGCTCAGAAGCGCAAGATCTCCGAGGGCGACAAGCTCTCCGGCCGCCACGGCAACAAGGGCGTCATCTCGAAGATCCTCCCCGTCGAGGACATGCCGTTCCTCGAGGACGGCACGCCAGTCGACATCGTGCTCAACCCGCTCGGCGTCCCCGGCCGCATGAACTTCGGCCAGGTGCTCGAGATCCACATGGGCTGGGCGGCATCGCGCGGCTGGAAGATCGAAGGAAGCCCGAACTGGGCCGAGGGAGTGCCCGCCAACGCGCGCGAGGCGGCCCCCGGCACCAAGATCGCCACACCGGTGTTCGACGGTGCGCGCGAGGACGAGATCGCGGGTCTTCTCGACTCGACGCTCCCGAACCGCGACGGCGTGCGCATGATCGACTCCTCGGGCAAGGCGCGGCTGTTCGACGGCCGCTCCGGAGAGCCGTTCCCTGACCCGATCTCGGTCGGCTACATGTACATCCTCAAGCTGCACCACCTCATCGACGACAAGATCCACGCGCGCTCGACGGGCCCGTACTCGATGATCACGCAGCAGCCGCTGGGTGGTAAGGCGCAGTTCGGTGGCCAGCGCTTCGGCGAGATGGAGGTCTGGGCTCTCGAGGCCTACGGCGCGGCGTACGCGCTGCAGGAGATCCTCACCATCAAGTCCGACGACATCCTGGGCCGCGTGAAGGTGTACGAGTCCATCGTCAAGGGCGAGAACATCCAGGAGCCGGGCATTCCCGAGAGCTTCAAGGTGCTCATCAAGGAGATGCAGTCGCTGTGCTTGAACGTCGAGGTCCTCTCGGCCGACGGCACCGCGGTGAGCCTCAAGGACACCGATGACGAGGTCTACCGCGCCGCGGAAGAGCTCGGCATCAACATCTCCAGCCGCTTCGAGTCGTCGACGATCGACGAGATCTAAGCCGCTCTCGCCCCACGAGTATCTGACGACGTTTAGAGAAGAGAAGAAACGTGCTCGACGCAACAACTTTCGACTACCTCCAGATCGGCCTGGCTACCGCCGAGAACATCCGCAAGTGGTCGCACGGCGAGGTCAAGAAGCCGGAGACCATCAACTACCGCACGCTCAAGCCTGAGAAGGACGGCCTGTTCGGCGAGCAGATCTTCGGCCCCTCGCGCGACTGGGAGTGCTCGTGCGGCAAGTACAAGCGGGTGCGATTCAAGGGCATCGTGTGCGAGCGCTGCGGCGTCGAGGTCACGAAGTCCTCGGTGCGCCGCGAGCGCATGGGCCACATCGAGCTCGCCGCTCCGGTCACGCACATCTGGTACTTCAAGGGTGTGCCGAGCCGGCTCGGCTACCTGCTCGACATGGCGCCGAAGGACCTCGAGAAGGTCATCTACTTCGCCGCCTACATGGTCATCTCGGTCGACGAGGAAGGTCGCCACGCCGACCTCCCCGGGCTCGAGAACGAGCTGCGCCTCGAGATCAAGACCCTCGAGGACCAGCGCGACAGCGGCATCGCCTCGCGCATGCAGAAGCTCGAGACCGAGCTCGCCGAGCTCGAGGCCGAGGGCGCCAAGGCCGATCAGAAGCGCAAGACCAAGGACGCCGGTGAGAAGGAGATGGCGCAGCTGCGCAAGTCCTTCGACGAGCAGATCGGTCAGCTCGAGCGAGTGTGGGAGGACTTCCGCACCCTCAAGGTCGGCGACCTCAAGCCGGAAGACGCCGTCTTCCAGGAGCTGCAGGACCGCTTCGGTCTGTACTTCGAGGCCTACATGGGCGCCGAGGCGATCCAGAAGCGCCTCGAGGCCTTCGACCTGGCGACCGAGAGCGAGCAGCTCCACGAGCAGATCGCGGCTGGCAAGGGTCAGAAGAAGATTCGTGCGATCAAGCGCCTCAAGGTCGTCAACTCGTTCCTGCAGACGGGCAACTCGCCCGCCGCGATGGTGCTCGACGTCGTCCCGGTCATCCCGCCGGAGCTGCGCCCGATGGTCCAGCTCGACGGTGGACGCTTCGCGACGAGCGACCTCAACGACCTGTACCGGCGCGTGATCAACCGCAACAACCGCCTGCGCCGCCTTCTCGACCTCGGAGCACCCGAGATCATCGTGAACAACGAGAAGCGCATGCTGCAGGAGGCCGTGGACGCGCTGTTCGACAACGGTCGTCGCGGCCGGCCCGTCACGGGCACCGGCAACCGCGCGCTCAAGTCGCTCAGCGACATGCTCAAGGGCAAGCAGGGTCGGTTCCGCCAGAACCTGCTCGGCAAGCGCGTCGACTACTCGGGCCGTTCGGTCATCGTCGTCGGCCCGCAGCTGAAGCTGCACCAGTGCGGCCTGCCGAAGATCATGGCGCTCGAGCTCTTCAAGCCGTTCGTCATCAAGCGCCTCATCGATCTGGGCCACGCTCAGAACATCAAGAGCGCCAAGCGCATGGTCGAGCGCTCGCGGCCGCAGGTGTGGGAGGTGCTCGAGGAGATCATCCGCGAGCGCCCCGTGCTCCTCAACCGCGCGCCCACGCTGCACCGTCTGGGCATCCAGGCGTTCGAGCCTCAGCTCATCGAGGGCAAGGCTATCCAGCTGCACCCGCTCGTGTGCGCGGCGTTCAACGCCGACTTCGACGGTGACCAGATGGCCGTGCACCTTCCGCTGTCGGTCGAGGCCCAGGCCGAGGCGCGCATTCTCATGCTCGCCTCGAACAACATCCTCAAGCCCTCCGACGGCCGCCCCGTGACGGTGCCGACGCAGGACATGATCATCGGTCTGCACCACCTCACGACCGAGCGCGAAGGCGCCGAGGGCGAGGGTCGTGCCTTCTCGACGATCCCCGAGGCGATCATGGCCATGGATCAGGGCTCGCTGCACCTCAACGCGAAGATCCGCATCCGCCTCGAGGGCCAGAAGTACGGCGGGCGCCAGCTCAAGGAGACGACGCTCGGTCGCGCCCTCTTCAACGAGCTCATGCCGGAGGACTACCCGTTCATCGCCGATGTCGCCGACAAGGGCACGATCAGCCAGATCGTCAACAACCTGGCTGAGCGCTACCCGAAGACGGTCGTCGCGGCGACGCTCGACAAGATGAAGGACGCCGGCTTCTACTGGGCGACGCGCTCGGGAGTCACGGTCGCGCTGAGCGACGTGCTCACGCCGCCGCGCAAGAAGGAGATCGTGGCGACCTACGAGGCTCGCGCCGCGAAGATCCAGGGTCAGTTCGACAAGGGTCTGACGACCGATGACGAGCGTCGCGCCGAGCTGGTCGCGCTGTGGACGGAGGCGACCAAGGAGGTCAACACCGAGATGCGCGCGAACATCCCGCTCGACAACACCATCAACCGCATGGTCACCTCCGGTGCCCGCGGTAACTGGCTGCAGGTCGGAAACATCGCCGGGATGCGCGGGCTCGTGTCGAACCCTCGTGGTGAGATCATCGCCCGTCCGATCATCAACTCGTACCGCGAGGGCCTCTCGGTGGCGGAGTACTTCATCGCCACGCACGGTGCGCGCAAGGGTCTCGCCGACACGGCGCTGCGCACGGCGGACTCGGGGTACCTGACGCGTCGACTCGTCGATGTCGCGCAGGACGTCATCATCCGCGAGGAGGACTGCGGCACGTCCAAGGGTCTCGACTTCCCGATCGCCCACGAGGTGGATGGCGCCTGGGTGCGCGACGACAACGTCGAGAACCTCGTGTTCGCCCGCACCCTCGCGGCCGACGCTGTCGACGCCAAGGGCACGGTCGTGCTCGAGGCGGGATCCGATGTCGGCGACGTGCAGATCACGGCGCTCGTCGATGCGGGCGTCGCTGAGATCAAGGTGCGCTCGGTCCTGACCTGCGAGTCCGCGGTCGGGGTGTGCGCATCCTGCTACGGCCGCTCCATGGCCACGGGCACGCGCGTCGACCTGGGTGAGGCCGTGGGCATCATTGCGGCCCAGTCGATCGGCGAGCCCGGCACGCAGCTCACGATGCGCACCTTCCACACGGGTGGTTCGGCGGGAGCGGACGACATCACGCAGGGTCTGCCCCGCGTGACGGAGCTCTTCGAGGCTCGCACCCCGAAGGGCGCGAGCCCGATCGCGGAGAGCGCCGGTCGCATCACGATCGAGGAGACCGAGAAGCAGCGCCGCATCGTGCTGACGCCCGACAACGGCGACGAGCCTGTCGCGGTCGTCGTGTCGAAGCGCGTCTCGCTCCTGGTCGAGGACGGCCAGCACGTCGAGCTCGGCCACCAGTTCTTCGAGGGTCCGGTGGACCCGAAGGAGGTCCTGAGGGTCAAGGGCGTGCGTGCCGTTCAGCAGCACCTCGTCGAGGGCGTGCAGGGTGCGTACCGCTCGCAGGGTGTCCCGATCCACGACAAGCACATCGAGGTCATCGTGCGCCAGATGCTGCGCAAGGTCACCGTGGTCGACCACGGCGAGACCGAGCTGCTGCCCGGTGAGCTCGTCGACCGCTCGAAGTACAACTCCCTCAACCGGGCTGCGCTCTCCGAGTCCAAGAAGACGGCGTCCGCGCGTCAGGAGGTCATGGGCATCACGAAGGCCTCGCTGGCCACCGAGTCGTGGCTCTCGGCCGCGTCCTTCCAGGAGACGACGCGCGTGCTCACCGAGGCCGCCATGCAGGGAAAGCGCGACCCTCTGCTGGGCCTCAAGGAGAACGTCATCATCGGAAAGCTCATCCCGGCCGGTACCGGCCTGCCCGCGTACCGCAACGTGTCGGTCGAGGCGACGGAGGAGGCGAAGTCGGAGCGCTACCCGAACCGCATCTTCGCCGACGACTCGAGCTTCACCGAGGCTGACCTCTCGTTCGTCGACTTCGACTCGTTCTCGAGCGACGAGCCGACGCCCGGCACGTACAGCTAGCCGGCACGTCCAGCTAGGCGGGGCCAGGCCCCAGCCAAGCGCTCGCGGGGCCCGCACCGAATACGGTGCGGGCCCCGCGGTGTTCGTGGGGCGAATGTTATTCCTGTGGCGAGTGTGGACTACCCCCGAACGCGGGACTATTGTCGAGCGCACGGCGTGTCGTACCGTGACCGAGAAGCAGTCCATGCATTCGGCCGGTGGCCGGGCGCGTCCAGGGGGGAGGTTCTGCTGTGGTTTCCGTCACCGAAGTGCTGATCATTCGCGGACTCGTCCCGATCGAGTCGCTCGACCAGGTGCACGACCCAGGCGACGACGAGGTGCTCGTCGGCGAGTTCGTCGAGCGCGGTTTCGTGAGCGCGGCCCAGGTCGCGTCCGCGCGAGCCGAGGTCGCCGGGCTGTCCTTCGTCGAGCTCTCCGAGTACCCGGTCGACCGCACGGCGGTCGCGATGGTCCCGGCGCAGCTGTGCCGCCGCCACCACGTACTGCCTGTCCACGCGACCGCGACGACGATCACGCTCGCGATGGTCGACCCGCGCGACGTGCTCGCCATGGACGACGTGCGAGCCCTGACGCGCATGCAGGTCGCGCCCGTCGTCGCCGAGAAGGGCGACCTCGAGGCGGCGATCAATCGCTTCCACCGCGCCGACGGCGAGCTCAGCGATCTCACGACGGCGATCGAGGAGGAGATCGCGCCGACGCCCTCTGACCAGGTGGCGGTGCGCGAGGCCGACCCCGACGACGCTCCCATCGTGCGCTTCGTCAACCTCATCATCGGACAGGCGATCCAAGATCTCGCCTCCGACATCCACATCGAGCCCGGCGAGTTCGAGATGCGCGTTCGCTACCGCATCGACGGCGTGCTGCACGATGTGCAGCAGGCGCCGAAGAACATCCAGAACGGTGTCATCTCCCGGCTCAAGATCATGAGCGACATCAACATCGCCGAGCGCCGCCGGCCGCAGGACGGTCGCATGTCGGTGCAGCACGGCGGCCAGGTCATGGACCTCCGCGTCGCGACTCTGCCGACCGTGTACGGCGAGAAGGTCGTCATGCGCATCCTGGACAACAATGCGACGACGCGCGATATCGGCGATCTCGGGATGCTCGAGGGCAACTTGAGCGCCTTCCGCAACTCGTACACCAAGCCGTACGGCATGATCCTCGTCACCGGGCCGACCGGCTCGGGAAAGTCGACGACGCTCTACACGACCCTGCACGCCGTCTCCCGTCCGGAGATCAACGTGATCACGGTCGAGGACCCGGTCGAGTACCGCATGGCGGGCATCAACCAGGTGCAGGTGAACCCCAAGGCGGGTCTCACGTTCGCGAGCGCGCTGCGCAGCATCCTGCGCTCCGACCCCGACGTCGTGCTCCTGGGTGAGATCCGCGACCAGGAGACGGCGCAGATCGCCATCGAGGCCTCGCTCACGGGTCACCTCGTGCTGTCGACCCTGCACACCAACGACGCCCCCAGCGCGATCACGCGCCTCATCGAGATGGACATCGAGCCCTTCCTCGTCGGCTCGGCGCTCGACTGCGTCGTCGCCCAGCGCCTCGCGCGCCGGTTGTGCGACCGCTGCAAGCAGCTGCAGGAGTACGACCTCGCGCACCTCGACCACCTCGGCTTCGGCCGCCGCGAGGAGGAGACGAGCCCGCGGTTCTACCACGCCGTCGGCTGCTCGGCCTGCTCAGGCACCGGGTATCGGGGTCGCATGGCGATCCACGAGGTGATGACCGTGACGGAGGATATCGAACGGCTCGCCGTTTCTCGCGCCTCAAGCGCCGAGATCATGAGGCTCGCGGTCTCGCAGGGCATGCTCACCCTCCGTCAGGACGGCTGGGCGAAGGTGCGCGCGGGGCTCACCTCGATCGAGGAGATTCTGCGCGTCGTCGCCTGAGCGGGCGCGGCGACACCACACACAGCCGGTATGCACCGGATCACGACGGGGGAGACAGCATGACGGAGGCCAACGGCTTCGGGGGTACGGGGGAGGGCGCCGCGGCGCCGCGCAGGGTGTGGTCGGTGACCGACGAGTCCGCAGGGCCGATCGCCGACCACACCACTGCGCCGAGCGGTACGCCGGTCTCGGGCCTCAGCGCACCATTCGCGCCACCCACCGCGGCCTCCGTGCACGCTATCCCTGACGTCGCGACGGGTACCCCGCACCTTCCTCCGCCCCCGCCGGTCGGGCAGCAGCCGGTCGCCGCGCCGCCTCCCGTCGGCACGCCGATGGCTCCGTCCGCTGCGCCTCCGACGACCTCGGCGGCCGCGCCACCGCTGCGCGGCCCAGGAATCGACGCCGCGCCCCCCGCGCAGCCCGCCTACGATGCGCCGCCGCCCGTCGCGGGGCTCGGCACGGCGATGCCGGGCATCCACCCTCTTCTTCTCCACGCGCTCGACGATCTCATCGCGCGCGGCGGCTCCGACCTGCACATCGCCACCAATGCGCGCCCCATGGCGCGCATCGACGGCGAGCTCACTCCCGTCACGGGCGCGGAGATCTGGGACAAGGCGACGGTCGACGCCGTTCTCGGCAGCGTCATGAGCGATCGCCAGCGCGAGGCCTTCGACGAGCAGTGGGAGCTCGACTTCGCGATCAGCCCGCGCGGCGAGGACCGCTTCCGCACGAACTTCTACCGCGAGCGCGACTCCCTGGCCGGCGCCTTCCGCCTCATCCCCACCGAGATCAAGTCGCTCAAGCAGCTCGGCGTCCCGTCGGTCGTGGGGCGCTTCGCGACCCTGCCGCGCGGCCTCGTGCTCGTCACGGGCCCGACCGGGTCGGGAAAGTCGACGACGCTCGCCGCCCTCATCGATCTCGTCAACAAGACGCGCGCCGAGCACATCGTGACGATCGAGGACCCGATCGAGTTCGTGCATGCCAACCAGCGCGCCCTCGTCAACCAGCGCGAGGTCGGCGCCGACACGCACTCCTTCGCCGACGCCCTCAAGCGCGTGCTGCGGCAGGACCCCGACGTCATCCTCATCGGCGAGCTGCGCGACCTGGAGACCGTGTCGACGGCGCTCACGGCGGCGGAGACCGGCCACCTCGTCTTCGCGACGCTGCACACGCAGTCCGCGGCGCAGACCATCGACCGCATCATCGACGTCTTCCCTCCGCACCAGCAGGGCCAGGTGCGCTCGCAGCTGGCGCTCACACTGCAGGGAGTGGTCTGCCAAACGCTGCTGCCCCGCGCGACCGGCAAGGGCCGCATCATCGCGACCGAGATCATGATGACGACGGGCGCGATCGCCAACCTCATCCGCGAGGGCAAGACCTACCAGATCACCTCGGCGCTGCAGGCGGGCCGTGAGGCTGGCATGCACACGATGGATCAGCACCTCGCCGACCTCGTCAACAGCCACATGGTCACCCATGAGGCCGCGCACGCCAAGATGCAGGATCCGGAGAACTTCAACCGCCTCGTCCACCGTCAGGCCACACCCATGGGTGGTGGCGGGTCGAACGCCATGGCCGCCTCGACCCCCAGGAGCTACTGATGGCGAGCGCGCTCACCTACGCGTACACCGGCCGCGATGCGAGCGGCAAGACCGTCAAGGGCCGTGTGGATGCTCCGAGCGAGACCTCGGTCGTGGCACGTCTGCGCACCATGGGTATCGCCCCCGTCTCCATCCAGCAGGTCGCGGCCGGCGCCGGCCTCAACCGCGACATCTCGCTGGGGGGACTCTTCGACAAGAAGGTCACGCTCAAGGATCTCGCCGTCATGAGCCGCCAGATGGCGACGATGATCAGCGCGGGTCTGCCGTTGCTCAAGGCGCTGAACATTCTCGCCGGGCAGTCGGAGAACCCGAAGCTCGCGGAGACCCTCGACGAGGTGCGCTCGGCGGTCGAGGAGGGCAGCACCTTCTCCGACAGCCTCGCCAAGCACCCGAAGGCCTTCCCGCCGATCTTCGTCAACCTCGTGCGCGCGGGCGAGGTGGGCGGCTTCCTCGAGACATCCCTCGAATCCGTCGCGAAGAACTTTGAGAAAGAGGTCGAGCTCAAGGCCACGATCAAATCGGCTCTGACCTACCCCGTGGTCGTTCTCATCATGGCGGTGCTCGCGGTCGTCGGCATGATCGTCTTCATCGTGCCCGTCTTCGACGACCTCTTCAGCGACCTCGGGGGCACGCTGCCGCTGCCGACCCAGATCCTCGTCGTGATCTCCGAGAACATGATCTGGATCGGTCCGGTCGCCCTCGTGCTCGGCATCGCCGGGTCGATCTGGTGGCGGGCGAATAGGCGCACCCCCAAGTTCCGGTCGATCTACGAGCCGCTTCTGCTCAAGATGCCCGTCTTCGGCGATCTCTTCAAGAAGATCGCGATCGCGCGCTTCACCCGCAATTTCGGAATGATGATCGGCGCGGGCGTGCCCATCTTGCAGGCGCTCTCCATCATCGGTTCGACATCGGGCAACTGGCAGGTCGAGCAGGCGGTGAATTCCGTGCAGGACTCGGTGCGCCAGGGGCGCTCAATCGCGGGTCCCCTCGCGAGCGAGCCCATCTTCCCGCCCATGGTGACGCAGATGATCGCAGTCGGGGAGGACTCGGGGGCGCTCGAGACGATGCTCGAGAAGATCGCCGACTTCTACGATGCCGAGGTGCAGACGACGACCGAGTCGCTCACCTCTCTCATCGAGCCGCTCATGATCGCCTTCCTCGGGGTGGTGCTCGGCGGCATGATCGTCGCGCTCTACCTGCCCATCTTCGACATCTTCAACCAGGTCCAGTAGCAGGGTGGCCCCCGCACTGGGGGCGCCGGGATGCTTGATCACCCCCGTAGAGGGGATATGCACGGTGAGCACCATGAACCACCATTGCTTGCGGGGGGCCAGTTTCATGTTCCGTGGGGGGCCCACCTGTCAATCATCGTTTGATAGGAAAGGAAACGGACACATGTCCATCAACACCGCACTTGCTGCACAGCGCAAGCGCCTCGCCGAGGGCAAGGACGAGGGCTTCACCCTCATCGAGCTCCTCGTCGTGGTCATCATCATCGGCATCCTCGCCGCCATCGCTATCCCGGTGTTCCTGGGTCAGCAGACGGCAGCGCAGAATGCCGCATACGAGTCCGACCTCGCGACCGCCAAGGTTGCGTACGTCAGCTCGCTCGTCGACACGACCACTCCGATCGAGGACTTCGGGTTCCCGGACAACGTCACCGTGACGTCCGAGGACACCGCGGCGGGCACGTTCTGCCTCGACCACGACGACGCCGACTGGAGCGTCACCGAGGCGTCTGCCGGCCCCTCGAACGTCACCTGCGCCGCTCGCCCCTAGAGGCGAGCAGCACCATCCGTCGGGTGGGTCCCCCAGTTCGGGGGTCCCACCCATACGGGTATCCGGGCCGCTCCGAAGAGTCGGAGTCAGCACCGGTCCTGCAGCACCGCAGAGAGGGGGGTCTCTTGAGCACAGAGAGTGCACTGTCGCGCGTCGATAACGAGCGCGGCCTCGGCCTGCTCGAGATCGTCATCTCGATGTTCCTCATCGCGCTCATCGCGATCTCGTTCATCCCTGTCCTCGTTTCGGGTCTGCGGGCCTCCGCGGCGAACTCGACGATCGCCACGGCCACACGGCTCGTCGCGCAGGTCACCGACCGCGCTCTCGCCCAGGCTCCGGATACCTGCGCCGCCCTGCAGATCCTCGGCGGCACGACCTCCGAGGTCGACGCCCAGGGCGTCACGATCGAGGTCGTCACGACGGTGCCCGACCTCGCGACCTGCGTGGAGCGCTCCACGAGCCTCGTGCGCGTGATCGCCCGCGACGCCGCGGACGACAGCGTGCTCGCCGAGTCGCGCACCCTGCTCTTCTTGCCGGGGACCTCGCCGTGAGCGCGCCCCGTCGGTCTGACTCCGGCTTCACTCTCGTCGAGCTGCTCATCAGCTCCGCCCTCGCCTCCGTCGTCATCGTCGTCGTGGGCGGAGTGCTCGTGAGCTCGATGCGGGCGGACGAGACCGTGCGCACCGTCACGACGTCGACGACCGATGGCCAGCTCGTCGCGAACGTCATCGACGGCGGCATGCGCAACTCGACGGCCGTCGCCGTCTCCACAGCGGCCGACGGCATCTCGACCTTCGCCGTCGCCCGCGTCGCCGGCGCGAGTGGAGCCGAGTGCGTCGCCTGGTTCTACGACGCCGAGGTCGACACGATCTTCCGCCGCACGTCCCTCTCGGCGATTGCGGCACCGGAGCCCGGCTCCGTCGGTGCAGACTGGGTTCCCCTGAGCGACGGTATCGTGCCCGATGTCGACGGCGCTGGCACGGAGTACCCTGTGTTCGCGGCCGAGGGTGCCCGCGGTCTTGCGCTGCGGTACGCCGTCGAGGCCGCCAGCGGGCCCAACTCACTCTTCATCACCACGATCACGGGCCGAGCGCCCTCGACGAATGCGAGCCCGCAATGCTTCCCATGATGCGCAGCCAGCGCCAGAGCCGTCTCCGCGATGACGAGACCGGCAACGTCATGATCGCGGTCATCGGGCTCATCGCCGTCACCTCGATCATCACGCTCACGATCTCGTCGGCGACCGTACAGGCGGTCGGCTACACCTCCCTCACGCGCGCGGGCGTGCAGTCGCAGGCCGCCGCGGAGGCCGGTGCCGAGGCCATGCGCGCGGCTCTCGAGACCGACGCCTGCCCCTCCGACGGCAATCTCGGCGCGACGTACGGAGACGTCGACGAGACCATCACGGGGGCTGCCGCCGCGCAGCCCTTCTACGCCGTGGAAGTCGAGCAGCGCGCGGGAGCGACCGGCTCCTGGACTTCGGGCTGCCCGACGGGCTCCTCGACCCACGTGCGCATCCAGTCCACTGGGTTCGCTCTCACCGAGGGTGTCGCCGAGAGCTCCTCCGCGCTCGATTCGGCCGCCGTTGAGGTCGTCTACGACTGGCTGCCGGGAGCGCCTTCCGCTGCGGCGAGCGGTGCAGCCGTGTTCAGCTACGGCAGCCCGGGGCTCAGCAACAACCTCGAGCTCGTCCAGCTCAACGGCAACTCCGCGAACGTCATGGTGCGCGAGGGCAGCATCCAATGCAGCAACTCGGTCACGATCGAGGGTGACATCATCGCCGCGAATGGTGACATCACGCTGAGCAACACGTGCAGCGCCGAGGGCGATGTGTGGGCTTCAGGCGCGGTCGCGCTCAACAACAACCAGGTCATCGGCGGCGACGTCATCGCGGTCGGCTCCGGCACATCGAGGTTCAGCCCGAGCGTGTCGATCGGCGGAGGCGTCTACGTCGGAGGCCTGATCGACACGTGGGGCCAGCGCTGCTCTTCGGGCGACACCGGCTGGAACCCGGCCGGCAACGCGTGCGCCCTCGCCCGCAGCTCGGGTGCTGACCCCGTGCTCTACAACCAGCCCGGCCTGCCGCTGCCCGTCGTGCCCGACTGGGTGGACGTCGACTTCCGGGCCTCCGACTGGACCGACGAGGGGTGGAACGTCGTCACCTACTCGGGGCCGTGCAACATCGACAAGAACGGCTCGCAGACAGCCGCGGTGCAGGCCTTCAGCCAGTACACGACGCCGACGGTGATCGACGTGCGCGGCTGTACGGGCGGGTTCACGATCTGGTACAGCACCTATGAGCTCGAGCTCAAGACCGATCTGACCTTCATCACGCCCAAGACCGTCAACATCGGTCAATTCGAAGTGAGCTCCGATGACCCCAACGAGGAGCGTCGGCTTCGCTTCATTACTCCCGACACGGTTCCGGATGCTCGGCCGACGACCTCGGGCTGCGGCCAGTTCGACGTCAACAACACCAACACCATCGCGGAGCCCGTCGCCGTGCTCATCTACTCTCCCTGCACGATCCGCAACAGCAACCGCCTCACCTGGCGCGGCCACTACTACGGCGGCATCGTGAATTTCAGCAACAACAGCGAGCTGACCTTCGTGCCGATCGGCATCCCTGGCTACAACTTCGACGGCGGCGAACCCTCGGGCGGGGGCGCAGGGGGCGGCGGCGGGGCGGGCGGCCTCGGCGAACTGCTCGAGTACCGCGACGTCGCCGCGGCGGGCTCCTAGGGCACCATGGCAGTTCTCCTGCCGGTGCTCGCCGGGGTGCTCGGCGCTGTCGTCGGCTCCTTCCTCAACGTCGTGATCCACCGCGTGCCCGCGGGGCTCTCGGTCGTGCGCCCGCCCAGTGCGTGCCCGGCATGCTCCTCCCCGGTGCGTGCCTACGACAACGTTCCTGTGCTCTCCTGGCTCGTGCTGCGGGCGAAGTGCCGCGACTGCGGCGCGCCGATCTCTGCGCGGTACCCGCTCGTCGAGCTGGGAACGGCCGTCGCCTTCGTCGTCGTCGCCTCGCTGCTCGGCCCGCAGCTTGTCCTCGGCGCTGCGGTGATGCCGCTCGTCGCCGAGCTCGTCGTGCTCGTGGCGCTCCTGTACCTTGCCGCGATTTCCATCGCCCTCGCCGCGATCGATCTCGACGTTCACCGGTTGCCCAACAGCATCGTGCTGCCGGCGTACCTCGTGGGCGGGGTGGCGCTCACCGTGGCGGCGATCTCGACCGGAGACCTCGTGAGCCTCGCCCGCGCGGCAGCGGGGGCGGGCATCCTCTTCGCCTTCTACCTCGTGCTCGCCTTCATCGCTCCGCGCGGCATGGGCATGGGCGATGTGAAGCTCGCGGGAGTGCTCGGGCTCTTCCTCGGCTGGTTCGGGTGGGATGCTCTGGCGGTGGGTGCGCTTGCCGCTTTCCTGCTCGGCGGACTGTACGGAGTGATCCTCATCCTCGTCCGTCGGGCGCGTCGCACCACCGGAATCCCCTTCGGGCCGTGGATGCTGGCAGGAGCGTGGGTGGGCATCCTGTTCGGTGAACCGATCGCACGCGGCTACCTGGCCGCGTTCGGGCTGGAGTGAGAGGCGAACTATGACGGGGCCAGTAGTCGGAGTCGACATCGGCAGCACGACGCTGCGCGCGGTCGAGCTCGATGACGCCGCTAAGGCGAAGCCCACGATCGTGCGCGCGCACGAAGTACCCCTCCCCGAGGGCTCCGTGAAGCGCGGCGACGTGATCGAGGTGCATACCCTCGCCTCCGCCTTCAAGCGGCTGTGGGCGGCTGGAGGGTTCCGCACGAAGGACGTCGCCCTCGGCATCGGAGGGCAGAGCGTGATCGTGCGCGACCTCACCGTGCCCCGCATGCCGCTCGCGCAGATCAAGGAGTCGCTCCCCTTCCAGGTGCAGGATCTCCTTCCCGTGCCCGTGAGCGACGCCGTGCTCGACTACTACCCGATCAGCGAGACCCAGAGCGAGTCGGGACCCGCGGTCAACGGGCTCCTCATCGCCGCATTCAAGCAGGCGGTCACGACCAACATCACGGCCGTGACGATGGCGGGTCTCACTGCGGTGAGCATGGACCTCCTGCCCTTCGCCACGACGCGCGTCCACGCGCTCTCCTCGCCGACGGAGGGCTACGCCGTGCACATGAACATCGGCGCCAACGCGATGACGATCGTCATCGTGCAGGCTGGCGTTCCCCAGTTCATCCGCATCGTCCCCGCGGGGGGCGACGACACGACGCGGGCGCTCATGAGCCGCCTGAGCGTCTCGCGCGAGCACGCCGAGGGGCTCAAGCGCGAGTTGGGCCTCTCACCGCTCGCGCACACCGACGAGCAGCGGCGGGCCGCCGAGATCATCCACGAGTCGACGAGCGAGCTGCTCACCGCCGTGCGCAACACGCTCGCGTACTTCGCGAGCGTGCGCCCTGGCGTCCTGTACGACCACCTCTCCGCGGGCGGCGGCGCGATGCAGATGCGCGGGTTCAGCGTCGCGCTCGCCGAGTCGACCCGCATCGCGGTCGTGCCCGTCAACCCGCTCGGCGCCGTCACGCTGTCGAGGTCGCTGCGCGGCAAGGTCAGCGAGGAGCGGCTGCAGTCGTGGTCGACGGCGATCGGTCTCGCGATCGGGGGAGGCTCATGAGTCGGCAGCAGTCGCGCGACGCGTCGTCGGCCCTCGTCTACGGTGCCATTCCCCGCGCGCAGCTCATGCCGCCCGAGGTGGCGCTGCGTCGCCGGGAGAGCTCGCGGCGACGAGGGCTCATCGCTCTCGTCGCGGTCGTGCTCGTCCTCGTCGTCGGGGGCATCGTCGCCACGTACTGGCTCGCGGCGGCAGCGCAGCAGCGGCTCGAGGCTGAGCGCGTCGTCACGCAGAAGCTGCTCGCCGAGCAGCTCGAGTATGTGGAGGTTCTCGGCATCCAGGAGCGACTCGAGGCGGTGGTCGCGCAACGCGACGCGCTCGCAGGCGTCGAGGTGCTCTGGCGGGACGAGCTGCAGCCGTACCTTGCTGTTCTCGACTCGAACGAGGTCGTCGAGGCAGTCAATGCCGAGGGGAACACGCCCTTCGAGCCTCCCCTCGCCCAGCAGGGACCACTGCGTTCGGCGCGATCCGCGACAGTGCTTCTCACGGTCGCCACGGTGGAGCTGCCCGATCCCTCGCGATGGCTGAGGGCATGGGAGCAACTCGAGGGGTACGCTGACGCGAGCATCGACTCGATCTCTCTCGACGAGGAGTTGGGCTACCTGACGGTCGTGACGCTCAATCTGTCGAGCGCCGTGCTCACCGAGCAGGAGGTCTCCGAGTGAACTCCGCGTCTACGCGAATCTGGACATTCGCGACGGTCTTCATAATCATCGCCGTCATCGCCCTGGGGTGGTTCCTCGGCGCCGCCCCCAAGCTCGCCGAGATGGCGCGCTATGACACCGAGCGCGCCGCCGTGCTCGTGCAGAACCAGCTCAGTCGCACGACGCTCGCGCAACTCGAGGCCGACTTCGAGCGGCTCGACGAGTTCGAGCAGGAGCTCGCCGAGCTGCAGGCGGAGTTCCCCGAGCTGCCGAAGTATGCCGACTCGGTCGAGACTTTTCTGAGAGGACTCGTGAGCGAGGGTCTCACGCTCGAGAGCCTCGTGGTCGACGAGCCCGTGCCTGCCGACCCCACCGTCGTGCCTGACCAGTTCGGTCAGGTTCCTCCCGGCACACTCCTCCGGCTGGATGTCGTGGCGGATGTAAAGGGGGAGCTCTCACGCGCGCTCGCGTACATCGATGCGCTCCAGGGGTCGGACCGGTTCACCATCGTTCCCAGCTTCGTCTTCAGCGCGGGAACGAATTCCGAGGTGCGCTCCACCACGATCACGATCGCGCTCTACATGATCGCGGGCGACCCTGCTCCGGGAGTCCTGCCTCTCGATGGCACGACGCCCGAGGAGTCGACGGGCGACGAGGTGGACGGAGAGCCCGCCGAGGGCGAGACCGAGGGCGAGTCCTGACGGCGTCCTGAGAGCTCTCACGTGCGGAACCCTCGCATCGCGTCACCTCGCCTTGCTAGGGTGAGCCGCCAGCACCGTCGACGTCTCAGGAGCGTGTCATGACCAGCACACCGTCATCCGACAAGCAGGATCCGACCCCCGATTCGCAGAAGCCGGCCACGGCGGACGTCTCGCAGGAGGAGCAGGGTTCGGCCCCGCAGTCCTCGGCGCCCGCGGGTGATGACTCGACACTCGCTGCCGCTGCTGAGCCCGCGACTCCGGCCGAGGAGCGGCCGGCGGCGACTCCGGAGGCCCCCGTCGAGGAGGCGCCGACCACGAGCGCGACCACGGCGCAGTCGGCCACTGCTGAGCAGTCGACGACGGCCGAGCAGCCCACGGCGACGGCGGCAGACTCCAAGGTCGTCTACGTGAGCGCCCCGCCCGAGCCCAAGAAGAAGGGCGCCCGCGGTGTCGGCACGCTCGTCGTCCTACTCGGCGCCGTCATCTTCGCCGCCGTGTACGCCGCTCTGGTGCTTCTCGTGAGCATCATCGCGCCGCCCGTCTCCGCTGGGGCGATGCTGCAGTACTTCGCGGCCCCCATCTACTGGGTGCCCGTCATCGTCTTCGCCCTGAGCTACCTGCTGCTCGTCATCATCGTCAATCGAGCGGGATGGTGGGCTCACGTGCTGGGCGGCTTCATCGTCGCCGTGCTCGTCTACGTGTCGTTCATCGGCGCCGCGCTCATCATGGCGGGAGCCGTCGGTGCCGAGGCGAGCGTCGTGGGCTCGATCGTGCTCGCGCAGCTCACGAGCCCCCTCGGGTTCGCCGCGGCCATCGCCGCGCGCGAGGTCCCGATCTGGGTCGGCGGGCTCGTCGCCAAGCGCGGGCGCACGGTCACCGCGCGCAACGCGGAAGCCCGGGCGGCGTACCAGCGCGACCTCGAGGCGCACCGGGCGTCGGTCGGGGGGCAGACTGCCGTTTGACCGGCAGGAGCACTGCGGCTATTCTTGGGCAGGTGTGTGCTTCGGCGCGCGCTTGCGCTGTGCCACGGAAGTGGCCGGGGCAACGCGAGTGACGAGCATCCACAATCGGGTCCCTCGCGGGAGTCCGCTTCGGCGGCCGTCCACGACACCCCCACGGCATATCCGTCACCGCGAACCGATCGCGGAGTCCGGCGGATTCGCGTGAGCCCGCATCGTGCACAGCACGGTCGGGGCATAACACCACCGCAACCGCTGTCACCGTGCAGCTTTACGAGGAGCAATCTTGCCCACAATTCAGCAACTGGTCCGCAAGGGTCGCAGCCCGAAGGTCGTCAAGACCAAGGCGCCCGCCCTCAAGGCCAACCCCCAGCAGCGCGGCGTCTGCACGCGCGTCTACACGACGACCCCCAAGAAGCCGAACTCGGCTCTGCGCAAGGTCGCCCGCGTCAAGCTTTCGAACGGCACCGAGGTCACCGCCTACATTCCCGGTGAGGGCCACAACCTGCAGGAGCACTCGATGGTGCTCGTGCGCGGCGGTCGCGTGAAGGACCTCCCCGGCGTGCGCTACAAGATCGTGCGCGGCGCCCTCGACACCCAGGCCGTCAAGAACCGTCAGCAGGCCCGCAGCCGCTACGGCGCGAAGAAGGACAAGAAGTAATGCCTCGTAAAGGACCCGCGCCCAAGCGCCCCGTCGTCGCAGACCCCGTCTACGGCGCCCCGATCGTCAGCCAGCTCGTCAACAAGATCCTCCTCGACGGCAAGAAGGGCCTCGCCGAGCGCATCGTCTACGGCGCGCTCGAGGGCGTCGGCACGAAGAGCGGCCAGGACGCCGTCGTCGTGCTCAAGAAGGCTCTCGACAACGTGCGCCCCACCCTCGAGGTGCGCAGTCGCCGCGTCGGTGGCTCGACCTACCAGGTGCCCGTCGAGGTCAAGCCGCACCGCGCGAACACTCTCGCGCTGCGCTGGCTGACCAGCTACGCGAAGGCTCGTCGCGAGAAGACGATGACCGAGCGTCTCATGAACGAGATCCTGGATGCCTCCAACGGCCTGGGCGCCGCGGTCAAGCGCCGCGAAGACACCCACAAGATGGCCGAGTCGAACAAGGCGTTCGCTCACTACCGCTGGTAGCACTCTTCGCGTGAGCGGGGCGGCCAGCCCGCCCCGCTCACGAATCCCCTCAACCTGACCGGAGGAACCCCGTGGCACTTGACGTGCTCACCGACCTGAACAAGGTCCGCAACATCGGCATCATGGCGCACATCGATGCCGGCAAGACGACGACCACCGAGCGCATCCTGTTCTACACGGGAATCACCCACAAGATCGGTGAGGTGCACGACGGCGCCGCGACGATGGACTGGATGGCGCAGGAGCAGGAGCGCGGCATCACGATCACGTCCGCCGCGACGACGTGCTTCTGGGCCGACCACCAGATCAACATCATCGACACGCCCGGTCACGTCGACTTCACCGTCGAGGTGGAGCGCTCGCTCCGCGTGCTCGATGGTGCGGTCGCGGTCTTCGACGGCAAGGAGGGCGTGGAGCCCCAGTCGGAGACCGTGTGGCGTCAGGCCGACAAGTACGACGTGCCGCGCATCTGCTTCGTCAACAAGATGGACAAGCTCGGCGCCGACTTCTACTTCACGGTCGACACGATCATCAAGCGCCTCGGCGCGAAGCCGCTCGTCATGCAGATCCCCATCGGGTTCGAGAACACCTTCGAAGGTGTCGTCGACCTCGTCTACATGCGGGCCCTCACGTGGCGCGGAGACTCCAAGGGCGACGTCAAGCTGGGAGCCGAGTACGCCATCGAGGAGATCCCGGCCGACCTCGTCGACAAGGCCAACGAGTACCGCCAGGCGCTGCTCGAGACTGTCGCCGAGTCCGACGACGCGCTGCTCGAGAAGTTCTTCGGCGGTGAGGAGCTCACGCCTGAGGAGATCAAGGGCGCGATCCGCAAGATGACCGTGAACAGCGAGATCTACCCGGTCTTCTGCGGTTCGGCCTTCAAGAACCGCGGCGTGCAGCCCATGCTCGACGCCGTCATCGACTACCTGCCGTCGCCGCTGGATGTTCCCGCGGTCGAGGGTCACGACGTGCGCGATGCCGAGAAGATCGTCGAGCGGCACCCCGACTCGACCGACCCCTTCGCCGCTCTCGCGTTCAAGGTCGCCGTGCACCCGTTCTTCGGTCGCCTCACCTACATTCGCGTGTACTCGGGCACCATCGAGTCGGGGTCGCAGGTCATCAACTCGACCAAGGGCAAGAAGGAGCGCATCGGGAAGATCTTCCAGATGCACGCCAACAAGGAGAACCCTGTCGAGAGCGTGACCGCCGGTCACATCTACGCGGTCATCGGCCTCAAGGACACCACGACGGGCGACACTCTGTGCGACCCGAGCGAGCAGGTCATCCTCGAGTCCATGACGTTCCCCGAGCCGGTCATCGAGGTCGCCATCGAGCCGAAGACCAAGGCCGACCAGGAGAAGCTCGGCACGGCCATCCAGAAGCTCGCTGAAGAAGACCCGACGTTCCGCACTGAGCAGAACACCGAGACCGGTCAGACGGTCATCAAGGGCATGGGCGAGCTGCACCTCGACATCCTCGTCGACCGCATGAAGCGCGAGTTCAACGTCGAGGCGAACGTCGGCAAGCCGCAGGTGGCCTACCGCGAGACGATCCGCAAGACGATCGAGAAGTTCGACTTCACCCACAAGAAGCAGACGGGTGGGTCGGGCCAGTTCGCCAAGATCCAGATCATGCTCGAGCCTCTCGAGGTGACGCCGGAGACGAGCTACGAGTTCGTCAACTCGGTCACCGGTGGCCGCGTTCCGCGCGAGTACATCCCTTCGGTGGACGCGGGCATCCAGGACGCCATGCAGGTCGGCGTCCTCGCCGGATTCCCGACGGTGGGCGTCAAGGCGACGCTGCTCGACGGCGCGTCGCACGACGTCGACTCCTCGGAGATGGCGTTCAAGATCGCCGGTTCGATGGCCTACAAGGAGGCCGCTCGCAAGGCGAGCCCCGTGCTGCTGGAGCCGCTCATGGCGGTCGAGGTGCGCACCCCTGAGGAGTACATGGGCGACGTCATCGGCGACCTCAACTCTCGTCGCGGCCAGATCCAGTCGATGGAGGACGCTACGGGTGTCAAGGTCGTTCGCGCCCTCGTGCCGCTGTCGGAGATGTTCGGGTACGTCGGTGACCTTCGGTCGAAGACCTCGGGTCGTGCCGTCTACTCGATGACGTTCGACAGCTACGCGGAGGTCCCGAAGGCTGTGGCCGAGGAGATCGTCCAGAAGAACAAGGGCGAGTAATCGCCCTGCCCGTGAGGGCTCGCTGAGAGCCTTCAGTACGATAGATATCAACCAACTGCGGGAATCCAACTGCAAGAGGAAACCTGCGACCAAGTCCTGAGGAGGACCCACAGTGGCTAAGGCCAAGTTCGAGCGGACCAAGCCGCACGTCAACATCGGAACCATCGGTCACGTCGACCACGGCAAGACCACGCTCACCGCGGCGATCTCGAAGGTGCTTGCTGACAAGTACCCTTCGGCCACCAACGTGCAGCGTGACTTTGCCTCGATTGACTCGGCTCCGGAGGAGCGTCAGCGCGGCATCACGATCAACATCTCGCACGTCGAGTACGAGACCCCCAAGCGTCACTACGCGCACGTTGACGCCCCGGGTCACGCCGACTACATCAAGAACATGATCACGGGTGCCGCGCAGATGGACGGCGCGATCCTCGTGGTTGCGGCGACCGACGGCCCGATGGCGCAGACGCGTGAGCACGTGCTCCTCGCCAAGCAGGTCGGCGTGCCCTACCTGCTCGTCGCGCTCAACAAGTCTGACATGGTGGACGACGCCGAGATCATCGAGCTCGTCGAGCTTGAGGTTCGCGAGCTCCTCGCCAGCCAGGGCTTCGACGGCGACAACGCTCCCGTGATCCAGGTCTCGGGCCTCAAGGCGCTCGAGGGCGACGAGAAGTGGGTTCAGTCCGTTCTCGACCTCATGGACGCCGTGGACGAGTCGATCCCCGACCCCGTGCGTGACAAGGACAAGCCGTTCCTCATGCCGATCGAGGACGTCTTCACGATCACCGGTCGTGGCACCGTCGTCACGGGCCGCGCCGAGCGTGGAACTCTCGCGATCAACGCCGAGGTCGAGATCGTCGGCATCCGCCCGACGCAGAAGACGATCGTCACGGGTATCGAGATGTTCCACAAGCAGCTCGATGAGGCGTGGGCCGGCGAGAACTGCGGTCTTCTCCTCCGCGGCACCAAGCGCGAGGACGTCGAGCGCGGTCAGGTCGTCGTGAAGCCGGGTTCGGTCACCCCTCACACGAACTTCGAGGGCACCGCGTACATCCTCTCCAAGGACGAGGGTGGGCGTCACAACCCCTTCTACACGAACTACCGCCCGCAGTTCTACTTCCGCACCACCGACGTCACCGGCGTCATCACGCTGCCCGAGGGCACCGAGATGGTCATGCCCGGCGACACCACCGACATGACGGTCGAGTTGATCCAGCCCATCGCCATGGAGGAGGGCCTCGGCTTCGCCATCCGCGAGGGTGGCCGCACCGTGGGTGCCGGAACGGTCACGAAGGTTCTCAAGTAGTCCTTCAGTTCCACACGAGAGCGGGGATCGGGCTTCGGCCCGGTCCCCGCTCCGTCGTTAACCCCTCCCAGTGATCGTGCTCGGCACGCTACGCTCAGCCGCACACCATCCCTGAGCGCGGAGGAGCACCATGGCAGGACGCGTCACCCTCGAAGTCGGCGTGACGCTGCTGCTCACGATCCTGCTGGCGTGGAGCATCTTCGGTCTCGTCGCGCTGACCGACTCCGGGGACCCCGTGGGGACCTTTCTCGACCAGGTGCCCAGGGTCCTCTTCGGCCTGCTGGGCATCGCCCTCGTGCTCTGGGCGATCATGCTCATCATCGGCTCGATCGCGCACCGGTATCGCGCCGTGGGCTGGCGGATCGGCACGCACATCCTGAGCCTCGTCGTCGCCGTGATCATCAACGTGGGGGTGCTGGCGTTCGTGACGGTTGCGTCCTCGGGAGGGGGCGGATGGGAGCTGCTGCTCGTCGGTATAGCCGTCGCGGCGGGAGCAGTGCTGCTCGTGAGCGGGGTCGTCGCCGTGCTGGTGGTGGAGTTGGCCATCCTCCGGCCCCGCACGATCCCGCGCAGTGCCCCGCCGGTCCAGGTGTAGAGCCGACAACCGCCCGCCGGGACGGCGAGCCTGTGCTGCTCAGGCCGACAATCGACCGCCGGGACGGCGGTCGGGGCGCTGTCGCCGGCGAGGCCAGAAATGGCCTCGCCTTCAGGCGACACGCCCGAGTTGCAGGGGGGCTATCGGTGTGGCAGACTCTTCTAGTTCCACACGCCGTGCTAGTGCGCGGCTCACTGCCAGGCAGTGCATAGGACGAGCGCCGCATCGAGTGATCGACAGCGGCTCGCGATGAGCCTAGGCCGCGGGCAGAAGAACACAGCTTAAACCGACAACCACTTGGCACAGGGATACCTCTGTGCCTGGCGAAGGCGACACGCCCGAGCGCGGGGGTCGGTGACCTGAGCGGAGATCGCGGCCGCCGAGAATGTCGCGCGAGAGGGAGACCTCGCGTGCGGCAGCGGCAGTCCGGTTGACGTTTGACAGAAGAACAGTGGTGCGACCTCTCACGAGCGCTCCGCAGGAGTGCGCGCCCGACAGGGTGCGCACCGACCTAAGAAGGAAGAGAGTTGAGCATGGCGGGACAGAAGATCCGCATCCGGCTGAAGTCTTACGATCACGCCGGTCTCGATGCATCGGCGCGCAAGATCGTCGACACCGTGACGCGTGCGGGAGCCACTGTGGTGGGCCCCGTCCCGCTGCCGACGGAGAAGAACGTGATCGCCGTCATCCGGTCGCCCCACAAGTACAAGGACAGCCGCGAGCACTTCGAGAAGCGCACGCACAAGCGGCTCATCGACATCATCGACCCGACGCCGAAGGCCGTCGACTCGCTCATGCGACTCGACCTGCCCGCCGACGTCAACATCGAGATCAAGCTCTAAGGAATCCGACAATGTCTGCTACCAAGACGACCAAGGGACTGCTGGGCACCAAGCTCGGCATGACCCAGGTGTGGGATGAGAACAACACACTCATCCCCGTCACCGTTGTCGAGATCGCTCCCAACGTGGTGACGCAGGTCCGTACCCCCGAGGTCGACGGCTACGCGGCGGTGCAGATCGCCTACGGTGCCATCGACCCGCGCAAGGTCACGAAGCCCCTCGGCGGCCACTTCGAGAAGGCCGGCTCCACGCCGCGCCGTCACCTCACCGAGGTGCGTACCGCCGACGCCGGCGAGTACACGCCCGGTCAGGAGCTCGCGGTCGACATCTTCGAGGCCGGCCAGCGCGTCGACGTCGTCGGCACGAGCAAGGGCAAGGGTTTCGCGGGCGTCATGAAGCGCCACAACTTCAAGGGCGTCTCGGCCTCGCACGGTTCGCACCGCAACCACCGCAAGCCCGGCTCGATCGGTGCCAGCTCGACCCCCAGCCGCGTCTTCAAGGGCATGCGCATGGCGGGTCGCATGGGCGGCGACCGCGTGACCGTTCTCAACCTCACCGTGCACTCGGTCGACCTCGAGAAGGGACTCCTGCTCGTCAAGGGCGCCGTTCCCGGTGCTCGCGGCCGCCTCGTGTTCGTCCGCAACGCCGTGAAGGAGGCGTGATCGCCATGGCTGCTTCTCTCAACGTCGTCGACGCCGCAGGCAAGAAGACCGGATCGGTCGACCTGCCCGCCGAGCTGTTCGACGTCCAGACCAACGTGCCGCTGCTGCACCAGGTCGTCGTGGCCCAGCTCGCTGCCGCGCGCCAGGGCACGCACTCGACCAAGGGTCGTGGCGAGGTCTCCGGTGCCGGCCGCAAGCCCTTCAAGCAGAAGGGCACGGGCCGCGCTCGTCAGGGCTCCATCCGCGCTCCTCAGATGACTGGTGGTGGCATCGTCCACGGGCCGACGCCGCGCAACTACGCGCAGCGCACCCCCAAGAAGATGATCGCAGCAGCACTCCTCGGTGCGCTCTCGGATCGCGCTCGTGGCGACCGCCTGCACGTGGTCGAGTCGTTCGGCTCGGACACGCCCTCGACGAAGGCAGCAGCATCCACGCTCGCCGCCGTCGCCTCGGGCCGCAACGTGCTCGTCGTCATCGAGCGCGGGGATGACGTCAACCTCAAGAGCGTGCGCAACCTGCGCAACCTGCACGTCATCAGCCCCGACCAGCTCAACGCATACGACGTGCTGGTCAGCGACGACATCGTCTTCACGACGACCGCGTTCGAGGCCTTCGTGACGGCCAAGACCAAGAAGGAAGAGGTCAGCGCATGAGCGTCCACGAGGTCGCCCAGAACAAGGACCCCCGCGATGTCATCATCGCGCCCGTCGTGAGCGAGAAGAGCTACGCGCTCATCGATGACGGCAAGTACACCTTCATCGTGGACCCCCGCGCGAACAAGTCGGAGATCAAGCTCGCAATCGAGAAGATCTTCGGCGTCAAGGTCGCGTCGGTCAACACGCTCAACCGCACGGGCAAGACCCGTCGCACCCGCTTCGGCACGGGAAAGCGCAAGGACACCAAGCGCGCGATCGTGACCCTGAAGTCCGGCTCGATCGACATCTTCACGGCTGTCGGCTAGGCCCGGAAGGACAGACACCATGGCTATTCGCAAGTACAAGCCCACGACCCCCGGTCGTCGCGGTTCGTCGGTCTCGGACTTCGCCGAGATCACGCGCTCGACCCCCGAGAAGTCGCTGCTCAAGCCGCTGCCCAAGACGGGTGGCCGCAACAACTCGGGTCGCATCACGACGCGCCACATCGGTGGTGGCCACAAGCGCCAGTACCGCATGATCGACTTCCGTCGCAACGACAAGGACGGCGTCAACGCGAAGGTCGCGCACATCGAGTACGACCCGAACCGCACGGCGCGCATCGCGCTCCTGCACTTCGTGGACGGCACCAAGCGCTACATCCTCGCGCCGAACAAGCTCTCGCAGGGCGACATCATCGAGTCGGGCCCCTCGGCTGACATCAAGCCGGGCAACAACCTGCCGCTGCGCAACATCCCCGTGGGTACTGTCGTGCACGCCATCGAGCTCCGCCCCGGTGGCGGCGCGAAGATGGCCCGCTCGGCCGGCGCCTCGGTGCGTCTTGTCGCCAAGGACGGCCCCTACGCCCAGCTGCGTCTGCCCTCGGGCGAGATCCGCAACGTCGACGCGCGCTGCCGCGCCACGATCGGCGAGGTCGGCAACGCCGAGCAGTCGAACATCAACTGGGGCAAGGCCGGTCGCAAGCGCTGGAAGGGCGTGCGCCCGACCGTCCGCGGTGTCGCCATGAACCCGGTCGACCACCCGCACGGTGGTGGAGAGGGCAAGACGTCCGGTGGACGTCACCCGGTCAGCCCCTGGGGCCAGGCCGAGGGCCGCACGCGTCGCCCCAACAAGGAGAGCGACAAGCTCATCGTCCGCCGCCGCACCGTTGGCAAGAAGCGCTAGTAGGAGTCGAAAAAGATGCCACGCAGTCTCAAGAAGGGCCCCTTCGTCGACGACCACCTGCTTCGCAAGGTGTTCACGCAGAACGAGGCCAACAGCAAGAACGTCATCAAGACCTGGTCGCGCCGATCGATGATCGTGCCCGCGATGCTCGGCCACACCATCGCCGTGCACGACGGTCGCAAGCACATCCCCGTGTTCGTGACCGAGACCATGGTCGGGCACAAGCTCGGCGAGTTCGCGCCCACCCGCACCTTCCGTGGACACGAGAAGGACGACAAGAAGGGTCGTCGCCGCTAACGCGGGGACGGTTGAAGAGGAGATACACATGGTGGAGTCGATCGCCCGCGTGCGACACATCCGCGTGACGCCTCAGAAGGCTCGTCGCGTCGTCGACCTGATCCGCGGCAAGCAGGCCCTCGAGGCCCTGGCCATCCTGAAGTTCGCACCCCAGGGTGCGAGCGAGCCCGTCTACAAGCTCGTCGCGTCGGCCATGGCCAACGCACGGGTGAAGGCGGATGCAGCGAACTCCTTCCTCGACGAGCAGGACCTCTATGTGTCCCGCGCATTCGTCGACGAGGGCACGACCCTCAAGCGGTTCCAGCCGCGCGCCCAGGGTCGGGCGTTCCGCATCCTCAAGCGCACCAGCCACATCACGATCGTCCTCGCGACGCCGGATGAGCTGACCGCCGCGGGCTCGAGCACGAGCAAGAAGAAGGCGAGCAAGTAGACATGGGCCAGAAAGTCAATCCGTACGGCTTCCGACTCGGAATCACCACCGACCACGTGTCGCGCTGGTTCTCCGACAGCACGAAGGCCGGTCAGCGCTACTCAGATTATGTCGCGGAGGACGTCAAGATCCGCCGGATGCTCACCACGAGCCTCGACCGCGCCGGCGTCGCCCGCATCGAGATCGAGCGCACCCGTGACCGGGTTCGCGTCGACATCCACACCGCCCGCCCGGGCATCGTGATCGGTCGCCGCGGCGCCGAGGCTGAGCGCATCCGCTCCGACCTCGAGAAGCTCACCGCCAAGCAGATCCAGCTCAACATCCTCGAGGTCAAGAACCCCGAGGCCGAGGCGCAGCTCGTCGCGCAGGGCATCGCGGAGCAGCTCAGCGCTCGCGTGGCCTTCCGCCGTGCGATGCGCAAGGGCCTCCAGGGCGCCCAGCGTGCCGGCGCCAAGGGTGTGCGCATCCAGGTCTCCGGCCGCCTCGGCGGCGCCGAGATGAGCCGCTCCGAGTTCTACCGCGAAGGCCGTGTGCCCCTGCACACCCTCCGCGCGAACATCGACTACGGCTTCTACGAGGCCCGCACGACCTTCGGTCGCATCGGCGTGAAGGTCTGGATCTACAAGGGCGACATCACCAACAAGGAACTCGCTCGCGAGCAGGCGTCTCAGAAGTCGTCGCGCCCCGAGCGTCGTGACTCTGACCGCGGCCCGCGTCGCGACGGCGGCCGTCCGGCCGCCGCCAAGGCGCCCGCTGCGGCCGGAGCGGAAGGCTAGAGACATGCTTATTCCCCGTAAGGTCAAGTTCCGGAAGCAGCACCACCCCAAGCGCGGTGGCCACGCGACCGGCGGAACCGTCGTGTCGTTCGGCGAGTACGGCATCCAGGCCATCACCCCTGCCTACGTGACCAACCGTCAGATCGAGTCCGCTCGTATCGCGATGACGCGTCACATCAAGCGTGGCGGCAAGGTGTGGATCAACATCTACCCCGACCGTCCGCTCACCAAGAAGCCCGCCGAGACCCGCATGGGTTCCGGTAAGGGCTCGCCGGAGTGGTGGGTCGCCAACGTCAAGCCGGGTCGCGTCCTCTTCGAGGTCGCCGGTGTTCCCGAGCAGCTCGCTCGTGAGGCCATGACCCGCGCAATTCACAAGCTGCCCCTCAAGGCACGCATCATCAAGCGCGAGGAGGGCGACGCGTAATGGCGATCGGATCGAAAGAGCTGGCACCTGTCGAGCTCGACACCTTTGAAGACGAGCGACTCGTCGACGAGCTGAAGAAGGCGAAGGAAGAACTCTTCAACCTTCGCTTCCAGGCCGCGACCGGGCAGCTCGAGAGCCACGGCCGGCTTCGTGCCGTCAAGCGCGACATCGCGCGCATCTACACCGTGATCCGCGAGCGCGAGCTGGGCATCCGTGCCACGCCCGCCCCCATCGAGGTTCCCGAGAAGCCGGCGAAGAAGTCCACCAAGGCGAAGGCCGCGGCTGACGCTGGCGAGAAGCCCGAGGCTTCGGACAAGGGTGCTTCGGACAAGACTGAGGAGAAGAACTGATGGCGACGACCGAGAAGAAGGCCGCTGCCGGCCACGAGTCGGCCGCGCACGACGTTCGCGACGAGAGCGCCCGCGGGTACCGCAAGGTGCGCCGCGGCTACGTGACGAGCGACAAGATGGAGAAGACCATCGTCGTCGAGGTCGAGGACCGCGTGAAGCACCCGCTTTACGGCAAGGTCATCCGTCGCACCTCGAAGGTCAAGGCGCACGACGAGCAGAACGCCGCCGGTGTTGGCGACCTCGTGCTCATTTCCGAGACCCGTCCCCTGTCCGCTACGAAGCGCTGGCGCCTCGTCGAGATCCTCGAGAAGGCCAAGTAGGCCCTCGCGCCTATTGGGTAGGAGAGAACAATGCTTCAGCAGGAATCCCGCGTCAAGGTCGCCGACAACACCGGCGCCAAGGAGCTGCTCACGATCCGCGTGCTCGGCGGCTCCGGCCGTCGGTACGCCGGCCTCGGTGACGTCATCGTGGCGACCGTCAAGGACGCCATCCCCGGTGGCAACGTCAAGAAGGGCGACGTCGTCAAGGCGGTCATCGTGCGCACCATCAAGCAGACCCGTCGTTCCGACGGCTCGTACATCAAGTTCGACGAGAACGCCGCCGTGATCCTGAAGGCCGACGGGGACCCTCGTGGTACCCGCATCTTCGGGCCGGTCGGTCGTGAGCTTCGCGACAAGAAGTTCATGAAGATCGTCTCGCTCGCCCCGGAGGTGCTGTAACCCATGGCCAAGATCAAGAAGGGCGACATCGTCCAGGTGATCAGCGGCGCGACCGAGGACCGCGGCGGAGACCGCGGCAAGCAGGGTCGCGTCATCGAGGTGCTCGCGGAGAAGAACCGCGTCATCGTCGAAGGCGTCAACTACGTCACGAAGCACGTGCGCGTCGGTCAGACGCAGCGCGGCACCAAGACGGGCGGCATCGAGACCTCCGAGGCCTCGATCCACATCTCGAACGTGGCGCTCGTCGACCCCAAGTCCAAGAAGCCGACCCGCGTCGGTTTCCGCGAGGAGACCGTGACGAAGGACGGCGTCAAGAAGACCGTCCGCGTGCGGTACGCCAAGAAGTCAGGTGAGAAGTTCTGATGTCAACCACTGCCCCTGCGCAGGCTGGCACAATCCAGCCGCGCCTCAAGCAGAAGTACCGTGCCGAGATCACCAAGGCGCTGACCGAGGAGTTCGGGTACACCAACCCGCACCAGGTTCCCGGTCTCGTCAAGATCGTCGTGAACACGGGTGTCGGCGAGGCCGCTCGCGACAGCAAGGTCATCGACGGTGCGATCAAGGATCTCACCGCGATCACCGGCCAGAAGCCTCAGGTCACGAAGGCCCGCAAGTCGATCGCTCAGTTCAAGCTCCGCGAGGGCATGCCGATCGGCGCCCACGTGACGCTGCGCGGCAACCGCGCCTGGGAGTTCATGGACCGCCTCGTGACGCTCGCGCTGCCGCGCATCCGCGACTTCCGCGGCCTGAGCCCGAAGCAGTTCGACGGCCACGGCAACTACACCTTCGGCCTCACGGAGCAGAGCGTGTTCCACGAGATCGATCAGGACAAGATCGACCGCGTGCGCGGCTTCGACATCACGATCGTGACCACCGCGAAGACGGACGACGAGGGTCGCGCACTCCTGCGCGCGCTCGGCTTCCCCTTCGCGAACCCCGCCCAGTAGGGCACCCACCACCGGTCCGACTCGGACCACGATCGCCCAGGTCGTCACTCGTGTAACGGGTGAGCGAAACCAGGTGAGAAACGGAAGACACCACTATGACGATGACAGATCCGGTCGCAGACATGCTGACCAGACTGCGCAACGCCAACTCGGCGCACCACGACACGGTCTCGCTGCCCGGCAGCAAGCTGAAGTCGCACATCGCCGAGATCCTCAAGCGCGAGGGCTACATCTCGGACTGGGCGGTCGAGGACGCGCGCGTCGGCACGACGCTCACGCTCTCGCTCAAGTACGGGCCGAACCGCGAGCGGTCGATCGCCGGCATCAAGCGAGTCTCCAAGCCCGGCCTTCGCGTGTACGCGAAGTCCACCGAGATCCCGAACGTTCTCGGCGGCCTCGGCGTGGCCATCCTGTCGACCTCCTCGGGTCTCTTGACCGACCGCGAGGCGATGAAGAAGGGCGTGGGTGGGGAAGTCCTCGCCTACGTGTGGTGATCTGACATGTCACGAATCGGACGCATGCCCATCGACATCCCCAGTGGTGTCGACGTGAAGATCGACGGCCAGGCCGTCACCGTCAAGGGCCCGAAGGGCGAGCTCGGCCTCACGGTCGCGCAGCCCATCCGGGTCGCCCTCGACGACAACCAGGTCGTCGTGACCCGACCAGATGACGAGCGCGACTCGCGCTCGCTGCACGGCCTCACGCGCACGCTCATCCAGAACCAGATCATCGGCGTGACCCAGGGATACACCAAGGGTCTCGAGGTGGTCGGCACCGGATACCGCGTGCAGTCGAAGGGCGCCGCGGTCGAGTTCGCGCTCGGCTACTCGCACTCGATCACGGTCGACCCGCCCGCCGGGATCACCTTCACGGTCGAGGGCAACAACAAGCTCACCGTCAGCGGCATTGACAAGCAGGCCGTTGGCGAAGTCGCGGCCAACATTCGCAAGCTGCGCAAGCCCGAACCATACAAGGGCAAGGGTGTGCGCTACGCCGGCGAGGTTGTCCGTCGCAAGGCCGGAAAGGCTGGTAAGTAATCATGGGTCTCGGAACAAGAGGCAAGAGCAAGACGGCCGCCAAGGGCCGCCGTCACGCGAGGCTGCGCAAGCGCGTCACGGGCACGGGGGAGCGCCCCCGCCTCGTCGTCACGCGCTCCGCTCGCCACGTCTTCGTGCAGGTCGTCGACGACACGCAGGGTCGTACCCTCGCGAGCGCGTCGACCATGGAGGGAGACCTCCGCACGTTCGACGGAGACAAGACTGCTAAGGCGCGCAAGGTGGGCGAGCTGCTCGCTGAGCGCGCGAAGAAGGCCGGTGTGGAGGCTGTCGTCTTCGACCGGGGCGGCAACCGCTACGCAGGACGCGTCGCGGCGATCGCCGATGGAGCTCGAGAGGGTGGGCTGAGCCTGTGACCGAGAACGCGAAAGACCAGACCGTGGCTGCCGCTGAGGCTCCCGTGGAGACTGCTGCGTCGTCGGAGACCGCGAACGAGCCCCGTGAGGCGCGTCGCGGCGGTCGCGAGCGCAACCCCAACCGCGACCGTGGGTCGCGCGATAGCGAGAAGAGCCCCTTCCTCGAGCGCGTCGTGACGATCAACCGCGTCTCCAAGGTCGTCAAGGGCGGGCGTCGCTTCAGCTTCACCGCGCTCGTCGTCGTCGGCGACGGCAACGGCATGGTGGGCGTCGGCTACGGCAAGGCCCGCGAGGTGCCGACCGCGATCTCGAAGGGCGTCGAGGAGGCGAAGAAGAACTTCTTCCGCGTGCCTCGCGTAGCCCAGACGATCCCGCACCCCGTGCAGGGCGAAGCCGCTGCGGGTGTCGTGCTCCTGCGCCCCGCCGCTGCGGGTACCGGTGTTATCGCCGGTGGTCCCGTGCGCGCCGTGCTCGAGTGCGCCGGCATCCACGACGTGCTGAGCAAGTCGCTCGGTTCGTCGAACACGATCAACATCATCCACGCGACCGTGGCGGCGCTCAAGCAGCTCGAAGAGCCGCGTGCTGTCGCCGCCCGCCGTGGGCTCGACTTCGAGGATGTCGCTCCTGCGCGCCTCGTGCGCGCCGAGGCCCTCGCGGCCGAGGCGGCAGCCGGAAAGGGTGGTGCCTGATGGCCGCGCAGCTCAAGGTCACTCAGATCAAGTCCGTAATCAGCGAGAAGCAGAACCAGCGCGACACCCTGCGCAGCCTCGGCCTCAAGCGCATCGGCGACAGCGTCGTGCGCGAGGACACCCCGGCGAACCGCGGGTACGTCACCAAGGTTGCTCACCTCGTCAAGGTCGAGGAGATTGACTAATGGCAGAAGACAAGAAGGACGAGGCCGCGAAGGCCCCGGCCAAGAAGGCTCCCGCGAAGAAGGCCCCGGCCTCCTCGAGCGCGAGCAAGGCGTCGGCTGACAAGCCCGCCGCTGCGAAGAAGGCTCCGGCGAAGGCAGGCGCTGACAAGCCAGCCGCTGCGAAGAAGGCTCCGGCGAAGGCCGCGGCTGACAAGGCTCCGGCGACGAAGGCCCCGGCCAAGAAGGCGCCGGCGAAGGCCGCCGCTGAGAAGCCGGCCGCCGACAAGCCGGCTGCTGCGAAGAAGGCACCAGCCAAGAAGTCTGCGGCGACCTCGAGCGCGGCTGCGTCGGACTCGACCGCCGAGAAGGCTCCCGCCAAGAAGCCCGCAGCGAAGAAGGCGTCATCCGACTTCGCACGCGCGCAGGTTCTCAAGGTGCACCACCTCCGCCCCGCGGCGGGCTCCAAGAAGGAGCGCACTCGCGTGGGTCGCGGTGAGGGATCCAAGGGCAAGACGGCCGGTCGCGGTACCAAGGGCACGAAGGCTCGCTACTCGGTGCGCCCGGGCTTCGAGGGTGGAAACCTGAACTTCGTCATGCGCCAGCCCAAGCTGCGCGGCTTCACGAACCCGTTCCGGGTCGAGTACCAGGTCGTGAACCTGGAGAAGCTTGCCGAGCTGTACCCCCAGGGTGGCGAGGTCACTGTGGGTGACCTGGTCGCCAAGGGTGCTGTGCGCAAGAACGAGAAGGTCAAGGTTCTGGGCTCCGGCGACATTGCGGTTAAGCTCACTGTGGCAGTCGACAAGGTCTCGCGCTCCGCGGAGCAGAAGATCGTCGCCGCTGGCGGTTCCATCAAGTAGCCGCTCGGGTGGCCCTTCGGGGCCACCCGCCACCGGCCCGAACGGGCCACAGCAGCTTTCGCCGCCGGGCGGGAAGATGCTCATGTCGTTACTACGGGAGGTCTCGTGTTCAGAGCAATCGGGCGGATCTTCCGCACGCCAGACCTGCGCCGGAAGATCGGTTTCACACTCGGAATCGTCGCGCTCTTCCGCCTGGGTTCCTTCATCCCCGCGCCGTTCGTGGACTACCAGAACGTGCAGCTGTGTCTGGCGGGCAACGAGGGAGCCACGGGCCTGTACCAGCTCGTCAACCTGTTCAGCGGCGGGGCGCTCCTGCAGCTGTCGATCTTCGCGCTCGGCATCATGCCCTACATCACCGCGTCGATCATCACGCAGCTGCTGCGCGTCGTCATCCCGCACTTCGACACCCTCCACAAGGAGGGCCAGGCCGGTCAGGCCAAGCTCACGCAGTACACGCGCTACATGACGATCGCGCTCGCCGTGCTGCAGTCGACGACGCTCATCACCGTCGCACGAGCCGGAGCGCTCTTCCCGACGACGAGCGGTGTCGCCGAGTGCAGCCAGCTCATCACGAACGACGCCTGGTACGCGATCCTGCTCATGGTCATCACGATGACCGCCGGCACGGGCCTCATCATGTGGCTCGGCGAGCTCGTCACCGAGCGCGGCATCGGCAACGGCATGTCGCTGCTCATCTTCGTCTCCATCGCGGCGACGTTCCCGTCAGCGCTCTGGTCCATCGCCGTCACCTCCGGCTTCGAGATCTTCCTGCTCGTCCTCGCGCTCGGCATCCTCGTGATGGGCGCGGTCGTGTTCGTCGAGCAGTCGCAGCGCCGCATCCCCGTGCAGTACGCCAAGCGCATGGTGGGTCGGCGCACTTTCGGCGGCAACAACACGTACATCCCCATCAAGGTCAACATGGCCGGTGTCGTGCCCGTCATCTTCGCCTCGTCACTGCTGTACCTGCCCGCGCTCGTCGCGCAGTTCAACCAGCCGGCGGCCGGGGAGACCGCGCCGGAGTGGGTCGTCTGGATCCAGAACAACCTCGTCTCCGGCGACAACTGGATCTACATGGTCGTGTACTTCCTGCTCATCGTCGGCTTCACGTACTTCTACGTCGCGATCACGTTCAACCCTGAAGAGGTCGCCGACAACATGAAGAAGTACGGTGGCTTCATCCCCGGCATCCGCGCGGGGCGCCCGACCGCGGAGTACCTCGACTACGTCCTGACCCGCGTGACCCTGCCCGGCTCCCTGTACCTGGGGCTCGTGGCACTCATCCCGCTCCTGGCCTTCGCCTCGGTGGGAGCGAACCAGAACTTCCCGTTCGGTGGCGCGAGCATCCTCATCATCGTCGGCGTCGGCCTCGAGACGGTGAAGCAGATCGATGCGCAGCTGCAGCAGCGGCACTACGAGGGCCTGCTGCGATGAGCGAAGCACGACTGCTCCTCATCGGCCCTCCCGGGGCGGGCAAGGGCACGCAGGCGCACGCCCTCTCCGACGCACTCGGCGTGCCGGCCATCTCGACGGGCGACATCTTCCGTGACAACGTGCGCAACGAGACCGAGCTGGGACGTCAGGCGAAGGCGTACATGGATGCCGGCGACAACGTGCCGGACTCGCTCACCAACGACCTCGTGCGCGATCGACTCGCACAGGATGACTGCGCCGGGGGCTTCCTGCTCGACGGCTATCCCCGCACGACCGATCAGGTGCGCGCCCTCGACGAGTTCCTCGCCGGCCAGGGCACGTCCATGGACGCCGTCATCGAGCTCGTTGCAGACCCCGACGTCGTCGTCGAGCGGTTGCGCAAGCGCGCTCTCGACCAGGGTCGCGCTGACGACGACGAGTCGGTCGTGCGACACCGCCTGACGGTCTACCGCGAGCAGACGGCGCCCCTCATCGACGTGTACGCCCAACGAGGCCTGCTGAGCCAGGTCGACGGCATCGGCGAGATCGACCAGGTCACGGGGCGCATCCGCACCGCGCTCGCCGAGCGCGGCATCCACGTTCCCGCGTGAGCGGCTCCGCTCGACTTGCCCCCGGGGTGCATTATCACCTAAGCTAAATCTTTGGTGCTTTCGGCACGCCTCTGGCGTGTCCGCCGCCTCTCACCTGCCGTGCAGACGGGAGTCAACAGGGCTGAGCACCGTGATCCGCACGACCAGTTCGACATTCCCCACTTTTAGCGACGAAGAGGCTATGGCCAAAAAAGACGGTGTCATCGAGATCGAAGGCTCGGTGGTCGAAGCGCTGCCCAACGCGATGTTCCGCGTTGAGTTGAGCAACGGCCACAAGGTTCTCGCCCACATTTCGGGCAAGATGCGCCAGCACTACATCCGCATCCTCCCCGAGGACCGCGTGATCGTGGAGCTGAGCCCCTACGACCTGACCCGCGGCCGGATCGTCTACCGCTACAAGTAATCGGAATCGTCGACCTGGGTAAGGAACGGCCCGAGAATCCACTCGGCGCACGAGGCCAGCGAACAAGAGAGATACGCACCATGAAGGTCAACCCCAGCGTCAAGCCCATCTGCGACAAGTGCAAGGTGATCCGTCGTCACGGCAACGTGATGGTCATCTGCGACAACCCCCGGCACAAGCAGCGTCAGGGTTAAGGCGGCACAGGCCATTTCTGGCCTGTGCAACCCCGACGCGGGCGGTCTTCTTGACCGCCCGGAGGCGACACAGCCGAGAATCTTGTCGCCGAACAACTGAATACGAACACCAGGCAGTTCCAGAACCCGCGAGAGCGGCGGACACCCAGGGCGAGAGGCCTTGGCACCGGAGCTGCTCCACACCTCTCACGAATCCCCTGAAGGAGCCGTCATGGCCCGTCTTGCCGGAGTCGACATTCCTCGCGATAAGCGCGTCGAAGTCGCCCTCACCTACATCTACGGCGTTGGCCGTACTCGCGCGACGCAGACGCTCGCCGAGACCGGTATCGACCGGAACATCCGCGTCAAGGACCTCACCGACGACCAGCTCGTCGCGCTCCGCGACCACATCGAAGGCACCTACAAGGTCGAGGGTGACCTCCGCCGCGAGGTCGCCGCCGACATTCGCCGCAAGGTGGAGATCGGGTCGTACGAGGGCATCCGCCACCGCCGCGGCCTGCCCGTGCGCGGTCAGCGCACCAAGACCAACGCGCGCACCCGCAAGGGACCCAAGCGCACCGTCGCCGGCAAGAAGAAGGCCCGATAGTCCCCGGGTTCGCCCTGACTATCGATTCGACCTCGTTTTAGGAGAACACCATGGCAGCACCGAAGTCGGCCGCTCGTAAGCCGCGTCGCAAAGAGAAGAAGAGCATCGCCGTGGGCCAGGCCCACATCAAGTCCACCTTCAACAACACGATCGTGTCGATCACGGACCCGAGCGGCGCCGTTGTGAGCTGGGCATCGTCCGGGCAGGTCGGATTCAAGGGCTCGCGCAAGTCGACGCCCTTCGCCGCTCAGCTCGCCGCCGAGTCTGCCGCGCGTCAGGCGCAGGAGCACGGCATGAAGAAGGTCGACGTCTTCGTCAAGGGCCCGGGCTCCGGTCGCGAGACGGCGATCCGCTCGCTTCAGGCCGCGGGCCTCGAGGTCGGGTCGATCAGCGACGTGACTCCGCAGGCGCACAACGGGTGCCGCCCGCCGAAGCGTCGTCGGGTCTAGTTTTTCGCCCTCAGTGACCCGACCCGAGCCCAGCTCGTGTCGGTGCTGGGGTCGCGGCGATGCGATGCATCGCTTCCAGCTCCACCGCACTCAATAACTCAACACATCCGGCGGGCCAGCCACCCGCCGCGCCACAAGTGTCATATGGCGGACACTTTGCCGAAAGGAATCCATAGTGCTCATCGCACAGCGTCCCACCCTCACCGAGGAGAGCGTTTCCGACTTCCGCTCGCGGTTCATGATCGAGCCGCTCGAGCCCGGTTTCGGATACACGCTCGGAAACTCGATGCGTCGAACCCTCCTCTCGTCGATTCCCGGAGCGGCCGTCACGAGCATTCGCATCGACGGCGTGCTGCACGAGTTCAGCACCATCGCGGGTGTCAAGGAGGATGTCACCGAGATCATCCTCAACATCAAGAACCTCGTCGTCTCGAGCGAGCACGACGAGCCCATCACGGCGTACCTGCGCAAGCAGGGCGCTGGCGAGGTGACGGCGGCCGACATCTCCGCACCCGCGGGGGTCGAGATCCACAACCCCGAGCTCGTCATCGCGACGCTCAACGACAGCGCCAAGTTCGAGCTGGAGCTGACGATCGAGCGCGGTCGCGGCTACGTGAGCGCCACGCAGAACCGCAGCGAGTTCAGCGAAGCGGGGCAGATCCCGATCGACTCGATCTACTCGCCCGTCCTCAAGGTGACCTACCGCGTCGAGGCGACCCGTGCCGGGGAGCGCACCGACTTCGACCGTCTCGTCGTCGACGTCGAGACGAAGTCGGCCATCACGCCGCGCGATGCGATCGCGTCGGCCGGCCGCACGCTCGTCGAGCTGTTCGGCCTGGCCCGCGAGCTCAACACGCAGGCCGAGGGCATCGAGATCGGCCCTGCGCCGGTCGACGCGGTGCTCTCCACCGAGCTGAGCATGCCCATCGAAGACCTCGATCTGTCGGTGCGCAGCTACAACTGCCTCAAGCGCGAGGGCATCAACACCGTGAGCGAGCTCGTCGCCCTGTCGGAGACGCAGCTCATGAACATCCGCAACTTCGGGCAGAAGTCGGTCGACGAGGTCAAGGACAAGCTCGTCGAGATGGGCCTCTCGCTCAAGGACGCCGTTCCCGGCTTCGACGGCGCGCACTTCTACGGCGGCTTCGACGACGACGAGCAGTCGAGCTAGGCCTCGCGCCGCCCTCGATCCCCACACCGTCACTGATACGAAAGAACAGACATCATGCCTCAGCCCACCAAGGGTCCTCGCCTCGGAGGAGGCCCCGCTCACGAGCGGTTGCTCCTCGCCAACCTGGCGACCGCGCTCTTCACCCACAAGCGCATCACGACGACCGAGACGAAGGCGAAGCGCCTGCGTCCGCTCGCGGAGCGGCTCATCACGTTCGCCAAGCGCGGTGACCTGCACGCGCGCCGTCGCGTCATGACCGTCATCCGCGACAAGAGTGCCGTGCACGAGCTCTTCACGGAGATCGCGCCCCTCGTCGCCGAGCGCGAGGGCGGCTACACGCGGATCACGAAGACCGGGTACCGCAAGGGCGACAACGCGCCTATGGCAGTCATCGAGCTCGTGCTGGAGCCCGTCAACCCGAAGCCCAAGAGCGCCAAGAAGTCGGCTGCCGCCGAGGCAGCATCGGCTCCGGCCGCCGCGCCTGAGGCAACCGAGCCTGAGGCCGAGGCGACGGACGCTCCGGACGCGGTCGAGAACGACGCGGATGCTCAGGCTGACGCCGTCGAGTCCACCGACGAGGCGTCGAGCGAGGACGCCTCGAGCGCCGAGGCCGACGACACCAAGTAGCACCGGCTGCCACAGCACTCGGCCCCCGCACCCGACGGTGCGGGGGCCGTACTGTTGTGCCTGTGACCGAGAACGACCGCATTCCCCTGCGTGAGAGGGTGCAGGCTCCCTCCTCCCTCACGCTCCCCGCCGACTCCGCCCACTACCGGTGGCGCACACTCAGGCGCGATGACGCCGCCCTCGTGACGAGCCTTGCCGAACGCATGAGCGTGCGCGACCACCCGGCGTGGAGCGAGTCGCTCGAGGAGATGCGCGATGCACTCGAGCGCTCGTGGGTCGACCCGTCCGCCGATGGACTGCTGTGCACGGATGCCGGGGGAGCGGCGGTCGCGTACGGGCTCGTCACGATGCCTCCCGACCCCGAGTCGCTCGTGCGCGTCTTTCTCGCGGGAGGGGTGGACCCCACGCACCGCGGGCGGGGCATCGGGCGAACGCTCCTCGCGTGGCAGCACGATCGCGCTCGTCAGATGCTCGCTTCCTCCGACCTCGCCCTGCCGGCGTGGGTCATGAGCCATGCCGCCGAGATCGCGCCCGAGCACGGTGCGCTCCTCGCACGCGAGGGATTCGAGGCGGCGCGCTACTTCACCACGCTCGAGTGCGAGGTAGCCAGTGCGCTGCCCGCGGGCCCGGCTCCCGAGGGCGGCGTGCGCATCGAGCCCTTTCGGGCCGAATACAGCGAGGCCGTGCGTGTGGCCAAGAACCAGGCATTCGCGGACCACTGGGGCAGTCAGCCCATGGGCTCGGAGCAGTGGCAGTCGATGATCGAGCTGCCGACCTTCCGCGCTCCACTGAGCCGCGTCGCCCTCGTCGACGACGAGGTCGTCGGCTTCGTGACGTCCGAGGTCAACGAAGACGATTGGGCGCGGCAGGGCTTCAGCTCGGGCTACATCGGGCTCGTCGGCACGGTGAGGCCCTGGCGTCGCCGGGGCCTCGCGAGCGCACTCCTCGGGGCGGTACTCGAGGCGTACTCCCTCGCGGGCCTCGAGCGCGCCGTTCTGGACGTCGACACCGAGAGCCCGACAGGCGCGCTGGGCGTCTACACGGCACTGGGCTTCACCCCGACGACGCGTGACGTCGCGTACCGGATCGTCTACTGAGAAGCGCTACCGCGGTCGCTGGAGGCCGGGGTTCGCTTCGTAGTCCACGAGGGGAGGCAGGTCCGCGATGCGCTGCAGCGCCGCGGCGAGAGTCTCCGTGTAGACCTGTCCGCCGGTTGGGCCAGGGTGGATCTGGTCGGGGGCGAGAAGGGAGAGCTGCGGGCTGATGGCCGCGCGCCAGTCGCTCAGCTCGACAAGCCGATATGTGCGCGCGAAGTCGACGAGGTGGGCATTGACACCCTCCGTCCAGCCGCGCGGCGCCTGCGCGCTCACGAGCACGAGCGTGCGTTCCGGACCGAGCAGCGCCCGTACCTCGTGGAGCGTCTCCGGGTCGATCGGCCCGTTCGTGCCGAGCCCGAGCACGACCGTGTCGCGCAGGCGGTCAGACTCGACGAGGGCCCTCACGATCTGCGGTGCCTGGCGCATCTGCCGGGACACGACGGCGTCGATCGCGATGCCCGGGAAGCGCTCCTGCAGCTGCGGCGCCGCCGCGAGCATGACGGAGTCCCCGATCGCGGTGATCTCGTCACCCGACGGCAGCGTGCCGGCCACCGCTGCCGCGGGCTCCTCGTCCCGCGGCAGCGGGCGCTCGGCGCGGCGCTGAGACTCCGCGACAGCGACCTGGCCGGTGGCGATGAGCTCGGCGGCCTCCGAGCGAGGCGGCGCCTGGGCGACTGCGGTGCTCGAGGCGGCCAGCAGTGCGAGAACGCCCGCGGCCGCGACGGCGCGCAGAGGGACAGCACGCGCTGCGCGAGGCGCGCGACGGAACGGCGACTCCACGAGTCGGTAGCTCCCGGCTGCCAGCAGCACCGAACCCGCGAGCGCGATCACCCCGAGCAACCAGGTCTCGCCGAGGCTCGCGCGGTCGAGCTCGGTCAGTCGCGCTCCGAGCAGCACGATCAAGGGCCAGTGCCACAGGTACAGCCCGTACGACCTCTCGCCGACCCACCGCGGTAGCGGAGCATCCAGAACGCTGACCAGCCGACTCTGCGGGCGGTCGGCGGCGGCGATGACGGCGAGAGTGAGCGCCACGGCGACGACCAGGCCGCCGCGATACGTCGCCGCGCCATCGATCGTGAGCACGAGGGAGAGGCCGACAAGGCCGAGACCCGCGAGCACACCGAGGGCATCGGTGAGGAGACGGGCGCGTGCGGGGCCGTCGCCGCCCCGCGCGCGCTGCGAGCGCAGGAGGGCCAGCGCGGCACCGGCGGCGAGGCCGAAACCGTGCGTGAGGGTGGAGAAGTAGGCGGCGGAGGCGGCGGCAGTGTCGAGGGCCGGGTCTCCGGCGACGAGGGCCATCGCCGCGGCAGACGCGGCCGCGAGCGCGCTCACGACGGCGATGCGGATGCCCGGCCGAGCAATCGCGAGCAGCGCGAGCAGCGCGACCGGCCAGAGCAGGTAGAACTGCTCCTCCACCGCGAGCGACCAGAGGTGCCGCAGCAGCTCGGGGCTCGTCTGCGTGAGATAGTCGGCCCCGGTCGCGATCGAGAACCAGTTGTAGCTGAACGTCAACGCCCCGACGAGCTGCCAGCCGATGCCCACGAGCACGTCGCCGCCCATGAGGGCCGCGAGCCCCGCGGAGACGGCGACGACGAGCACGAGGGCGGGCAGCAGTCTCCGCGCGCGCCGGGCCCAGAAGCGGCGCAGGGCGATGCGGCCGGAGCGCGCGTGCTCCTCGATGAGCAGGGTCGTGATGAGGTAGCCGCTCACGACGAGGAACACGTCGACGCCGAGGAAGCCGCCGGGCGCGAGACCCGGGAAGAGGTGGTAGGCGAGCACGAGCACGATCGCGAGCGCCCGGAGGCCGTCGAGGCCCGGCAGTCGCCGCGCATCGGCGCTCTCGACGGGTCGCGGTGTCTGGAACATGCTCCCCCCGAATCGCCGTCGTCTCGTCATCGAGCCTCGGGGCGGACGACCGCCCACCCGTGCGCTCCATCGTAGGATGGTCGGCCGTGAACACTGTGCGCCTGCGGCTCGACCTCGCCTACGATGGCGCGGCGTTCTCCGGCTGGAGCAGGCAACCCGGCCTGCGCACTGTCGAGGGAGAGCTGGGCGAGGCGCTCGCGACCATTCTGCGCCGGGGCGCCGACCCCGTCGACGCCCCGAGGGTCACGGTCGCGGGGCGCACCGATGCGGGGGTGCACGCGATCGGGCAGGTCGCCCACCTGGAGCTCTCGCCGGAGGAATGGCACGAGATCGCCCAGCGGGACCGGCGGCGCGGCCCGCGGGAGGGCGGCCCCGAGGCCTCCCTGCGTCGCAGGCTCAACGGCATCGCCGGTCGCCACGGTGACCTCGTCGTGCGCGACGCGAGGCGCGCACCCGCCGGGTTCGACGCGCGATTCTCCGCCCTGTGGCGCCGCTACGAGTACCGTCTCGTGGATCGCGGGGGCCCGCGCGACCCCCGACGTCGCGGCCACACCTTGTGGGTCGAAGAGACGCTCGATCTCGCCGCGATGGACTCCGCGAGTCGGGCGCTCACGGGTCTCCACGACTTCGCGGCGTTCTGCAAGCCGCGAGAGGGGGCGACGACCATCCGCACCCTGCTCGACTACTCGTGGTCCCGCGATGAAGACGGCGCACTGATCGGACACGTGCGCGCTGATGCCTTCTGCCACTCCATGGTGCGCGCCCTCGTCGGTGCGGCGATCGCGGTCGGCGCCGGGCGCCTCGACGAGGATGCTCTGCTCGCCGTGCTCGACGGAGCACGCCGCACCGGCGCCGCTCCCGTCGTGGGCGCGCACGGGCTCACGCTCGTCGAGGTGGGCTACCCGCCCGACGCCGAGCTGGCGGCCCGCGCCGAGCAGACCCGCGCGCGACGGGACCCCCTGCTCTCAGATTGACCGGCGGCCCTCGGCCGAGTAGGCTCTCCCCTTGGTGTCCGTCGCCGACGGCCATCCAGTTGAGCCCTCCACCGAGGCGTTCTCGCGCGATCTGCGTCGAGAACTCCCACCGGAGTGGGATTCGCGAACACCTCGACCAGAAAGTACGCACTGTGACGCGCACCTTCAGCCCCACGCCCGCTGACATTCAGCGCGACTGGGTCGTCATCGACGCAACCGATGTCGTCCTCGGCCGCCTCGCCAGCCACGCCGCCGTTCTCCTGCGCGGCAAGCACAAGCCGACATTCGCCCAGCACATGGACATGGGCGACTTCGTCATCATCATCAACGCCGAGAAGGTCGCCCTCACCGGCTCCAAGCTCGAGCAGAAGAAGGCATACCGCCACTCGGGCTACCCGGGCGGCCTCACGGCGACGACCTACTCGGAGATGCTCGAGAAGAACCCGGCGCGCACCGTCGAGAAGGCGATTCGCGGCATGCTGCCGAAGAACTCGCTCGGCCGTGCTCAGATCAAGAAGCTCAAGGTCTACGCGGGCGCCGAGCACCCGCACGCTGCGCAGCAGCCGAAGACCTACACCCTCGACCAGGTCGCTCAGTAGCGGCCGCCGACGACGCTAAGGACAATGAGCAACGTGGCAGACGTGACGAACAGCGACAACACGAGCACCGACGCGGCGACCGAGGTCGCCCCCTCGAGCTACTCGACCGAGTCGACCGCCCCCGCAGCGGAGGCCGCGCCACGCGCGATCCTCTCCGTGTCGGGCGCCGCAGTGGGCCGCCGCAAGCAGGCGATCGCCCGCGTGCGCATCGCTCCCGGCGCCGGCACCTACGTGGTGAACGGCCGCACCCTCGAGGAGTACTTCCCCAACAAGCTGCACCAGCAGCTCATCAACGACCCCTTCACCGTGCTGCAGCTCGGGGGCGCATACGACGTCACCGCGCGCATCACCGGTGGCGGCCCCTCGGGTCAGGCGGGCGCACTGCGCCTCGCCATCGCGCGCGCACTCAACGAGATCGACCGTGAGAACAACCGTGCGACCCTCAAGAAGGCCGGGTTCCTCACGCGCGACGCGCGCGTGATCGAGCGCAAGAAGGCTGGCCTCAAGAAGGCGCGCAAGGCTCCGCAGTACTCGAAGCGCTAGTCGCGCCTCGGACCACCCACATGGGTCGCCTTTTCGGCACGGACGGGGTTCGGGGGCTCGCCAACGGTGATCTCACCGCTGACCTGGCCCTCGGCCTCTCCCAGGCCGCCGCTCGCGTGCTCACGCAGGGCCGGCACGCCGATGAGTTGCGCGCCCAGGGCAAGCGCCCGACCGCGATCGTCGCGCGCGACCCTCGCGTGTCGGGGGAGTTCCTGACGGCGGCCGTGTCGGCTGGCCTTGCGAGCTCGGGCATCGACGTGCTCGACGCCGGGGTCATCCCCACGCCTGCCGCCGCCTTCCTCGTCGGCGACATCGGGGCCGACTTCGGCGTCATGATCTCGGCATCGCACAACCCGGCGCCCGACAACGGCATCAAGTTCTTCTCCTTCGGCGGCACCAAGCTGCCCGACGAGGTGGAGGACCGCATCGAGGGTGCACTCGAGGGCGAGAAGCTCGCGCCGACGGGCGAGGCTGTGGGGCGCATCCGCCGGTTCGCCGATGCGGAGGACCGCTACCTGCTGCACCTGCTGCGCACCCTGGATGCCCGGCTCGACGGCCTGCACATCGTCATCGATTGCGCGCACGGCGCCGCGGCAGGCATCTCGCCGCAGGTGTTCAGCGACGCCGGTGCCTCGGTGAGCGTCATCGGGTCTGACCCCGACGGCCTCAACATCAACGACGGCGTCGGCTCGACCCACCTCGAGCCCCTGCAGCGCGCGGTGCTGGAGCAGCGTGCCGACTTCGGCATCGCCCACGACGGCGACGCCGACCGGTGCCTCGCGGTCGACGCCGACGGGCGGGTCATCGACGGCGACCAGATCATGGCGATCCTCGCCGTCTCGATGCAGCGGCGTGGTCTACTCGCCCAGAGCACCCTCGTCACGACCGTCATGAGCAATCTCGGCCTCGGGCGCGCCATGGCCGAGCACGGCATCACCGTGATCCAGACGAAGGTCGGCGACCGGTACGTTCTCGAGGCGCTCGCGGAGCACGGCTTGAGCCTGGGCGGCGAGCAGTCTGGCCACATCATCTTCCAGGAGCACGCGACGACCGGTGACGGCATCCTCACGGGCCTGCAGCTCGCCGCCGAGATGTCGCGCACGGGCCGCACGCTCGCCGAGCTCGCCGACGTCATGACGGTCTTCCCCCAGGTGCTCATCAACGTGCGCGGCGTGGACCGCACGCGCGTGCACGACAGTGCTGCCCTCGCGGAGGCCGTTGCCGCGGAGGAGGCGCTGCTCGGGGAGAGCGGACGTGTGCTGCTGCGCGCAAGCGGCACCGAGCCGATGGTGCGCGTCATGGTCGAGGCGGCAGACCAGGAGACCGCGCAGGCCGTCGCCGAGAGGCTCGCCGCCGTCGTGTCGGCCGAGCTCGCCGTCTAGGGTCCTCCGGCAGGAGGCAGCGGTCACCGCGGGTTCGCACCGGCGCGCTCACACCGTGGCGAGGAGCTCCGTGTGGGTCATCGTGAAGCAGCCGCGCTCGTCGGCCGCCCACGCACGCCAGGCGTCGCTGATGGCCTGCAGCTCGTCGACGGTCGCGTGACCGCCCTCGACGGCGTCGGTCGCGAAGCGGGAGTGGAGTGCGCGCTCCGCCCAGGCGCCGCCCCACCACTCGCGCTCCTGCGCGGTCGTGAACGCCCAGGCGGACGCCGTGAACTGCGGCATCGTGAGGTCGGCGTCGAGCGCCCAGCTCGTGAGATGACGCCCGGCGTCGGGCTCGCCGCCGTTCGCGCGGTGCACTCGACGGACGACGTCGAGCCAGAGCTCGAGCTCCGGCAGGAGGGGGAACCATGTCGTCGCCGAGTAGTCCACTTCCCGCGCGGCCACCAGGCCGCCACCGCGCGCCACGCGCGCCATCTCCCGCAGCATCGCCACAAGGTCCTGCACATGCTGCACGGTCTGATGCGTGTGCACGATGTCGAAGGTCTGGTCGTCGAACGGCAGCGCGAGGCGTCGCCGAGGACGAACTCGGCGCTCGTCTCGAGCTCCGCCGCCGCGGCCAGCGCGTTGGGGGCGGCGTCCAGGCCGACGACCCGAGCCGGCGCGAGGCGCTCGGCGAACTTGGCGGTGATCGTTCCCGGGCCGCAGCCGACGTCGAGGAGGGAGCGGTCGGCCGTCAGGTGGGGCTCGAGGTAGTGGGCGGAGTTCGCGATCGTGCGCCATCGGTGCGCGGCCAGGACGCTCTCATGGTGGCCGTGAGTGTACTTCTCGGACTCGGCCATCAGATCTTTCTCAGCAGAACGGTCGAGACGGTGTGGTCGTGCTCCTTGCGCAGCACGAGCGACGCTCGCGCCCGCGTCGGCAGGATGTTCTCCACGAGGTTCGGCTCGTTGATCTCGCGCCAGATCTCGCGCGCCTTGGCGATGGCCTGCTCGTGCGAGAGCGCCGCGTAGCGGTGGAAGTAGCTGCGCGGGTCGACGAACGCGCCGCTCTGCAGGGCGAGAAAGCGGTCTTCGTACCACTGGGCGATGTCGCTCGTGCGGGCGTCCACGTAGACGGTGAAGTCGAACAGGTCGCTCACCGCGAGGCTTGCACCCGGCCCCGGGGGCTGCAGCACGTTGAGCCCTTCGACGATGAGGATGTCGGGCCGCCTCACGATGATCTCGGCATCGGGGACGCGGTCGTACGTGAGGTGCGAGTAGACGGGTGCGCGCACCTCCTCGACGCCTGACTTGATGCGCGAGACGAATCGGAGGAGGGCGCGGCGATCGTAGGACTCGGGGAACCCCTTGCGATGCAGGATGCCCCGACGAGCGAGTTCGGCCGTGGGGAGGAGGAAACCGTCCGTCGTGACGCGCTCGACGCGCGGGGTGTCCTTCCACCGTGAGAGCAGCTCGCGCAGCAGTCGGGCGATCGTCGACTTGCCGACCGCGACAGAGCCGGCGACCCCGATGACGAAGGGCGTGCTGCGCCCGCTCTCGCCGAGGAAGCTGCGGGTCGCAGAGTGCAGATCGCGGGCTCCCGCCGCGTACAGATTGAGCAGACGGCTCAACGGCACGTACACCTCGGCCACTTCGCGCAGATCGAGGGAGTCGCCGAGTCCTCTCAGCTGCACGAGCTCCTGCTCGGTGAGCGGCTGCGGCGTGGCCGGGGCGAGCGCCGCCCACCGTCGGCGATCGATCTCGACGAAGGGACTGGTCTCGCGCGCTGCGCTCGCCTCGGGCATCGGCTCCACGTTACTCCCGTCCGCGGAGCCCTAGAATCGTCAGTCATGTGCGGAATCGTGGGATACGTCGGCCCTCGGGGCAGCGTCGAGGTGCTGCTCGGCGGCCTGAAGCGCCTGGAGTACCGGGGGTACGACTCGGCGGGAGTCGCGGTCATCGACGACCATGGTGCGCTGGGCACCCGCAAGCACGCCGGCAAGCTGCGCGTGCTCACCGACGACCTCGCGTCGACGGCTCTGGCCGATGGCGGCACCGGCATCGGCCACACCCGCTGGGCGACCCACGGCGGGCCGACTGACGAGAACGCCCACCCGCACCTCGGCGACGGCGGCCAGCTCGCGCTCATCCACAACGGCATCATCGAGAACTTCGCACCCCTCAAAGAGGAGCTCGTCGCTCGAGGCCACGAGTTCCACAGCGAGACCGACTCCGAGGTGGCCGCCATCCTCGTGGGCGAGGCCTACCGCGAGACGGGCGATCTGACCGCGGCCATGCTGCACGTCGTCCAGAGGCTCGAGGGCGCGTTCACCCTTCTCGCCGTGCACGCGGGCCAGCCGGGCGTCGTCGTGGGCGCCCGCCGCAACTCTCCGCTCGTGATCGGCCTCGGCGATGGTGAGAACTTCCTCGGCTCCGACGTCGCGGCGTTCGTCGAGCACACGCACCGCGCCATGGAGATCGGGCAGGACCAGCTCGTCACGATCCGCCCCGACAGCGTCGAGGTCGTCGGCTTCGACGGCGTCGCGGTGACGCCCAAGACCTTCGAGGTCGACTGGGACGCTACGGCGGCCGAGAAGGGCGGCTGGTCGAGCTTCATGGCGAAGGAGATCAGCGAGGAGCCGGAGGCGATCGCGAAGACGATTCTCGGCCGGGTGAGCGACGGTCTCGTCCACGTTCCCGAGCTGGATGCTCTGGGCGACGATGTTCTGCGCGGCATCGATCGCGTGCTCATCATGGCGTGCGGCACGGCCGCCTACGCGGGCCTCGTCGGCAAGTACGCGATCGAGCAGTGGGCGAGGGTGCCGGTCGACGTCGAGCTCGCGCACGAGTTCCGCTACCGCGACCCCGTGCTGTCGACCTCGACCCTCGTCATCTCGGTGAGCCAGTCTGGCGAGACGATGGACACGCTCATGGCCGTGAAGTTCGCCCGCGAGGCGGGAGCGCGCACGCTCTCCATCTGCAACACGCAGGGCGCGACGATTCCGCGCGAGTCGGATGCGGTCATCTACACGCACGCAGGGCCGGAGGTCGCGGTCGCCTCGACGAAGGCCTTCGTGGCGCAGATCACCGCGATGTACCTGTTCGGGCTGCAGCTCGCGCAGGCGCGCGCGACGCTCGACGATGAGACCGTGCGCGGTCTCGTGGCGGAGCTGCAGGAGGTGCCGGAGAAGCTCACGAAGGTTCTCGAGGTGGGAGATCGCATCCGGGAGCTCGCGCACTGGATGGCGGACACCCGCTCGGTGCTGTTCCTCGGTCGCCACGTCGGCTACCCGGTCGCGCTCGAGGGTGCGCTCAAGCTCAAGGAGCTCGCGTACATCCATGCGGAAGGCTTCGCGGCTGGTGAGCTCAAGCACGGGCCGATCGCCCTCATCGAACCAGGTCAGGTGGTGTTCGTGATCGTGCCGAGCCCTCGCGACGAGCGCTCGCTGCACGCGAAGATCGTCTCGAACATCCAGGAGATCAGGGCGCGGGGCGCGCGCGTCATCGCGATCGCGGAGGAGGGCGACGTCGCCGTCCTGCCGCACGCCGACGAGGTCATCCGCATCCCCCTCGCCTCGCCGTTCTTCGAACCGCTTCTCGCCGTCGTGCCGCTGCACATCTTCGGCATGGAGCTCGCAGCGGCCAAGGGGCTCGATGTGGACCAGCCGCGCAATCTCGCCAAGTCGGTGACGGTCGAGTAGCCGATGCCGCGGATGCGCTCGTGATCGTCGGGATCGGCGTCGACGTCGTCGACCTGGCTCGCTTCGAGCGCGCCGTCGGACGAACGCCCGGCCTGGTCGATCGTCTCTTCGCCCCCGCTGAGCGCGGCCTGCCGCTGCGCTCGCTCGCGGGGCGGTTCGCGGCGAAGGAGGCGCTCCTCAAGGCACTCGGGGCGACGGACGGCGTGCGATGGCACGACATGCAGGTGGTCTCCGATGCGGAGGGGAACCCCGACCTGCGGGTGAGCGGGCGCGCCGCTCAGATCGCGGCGAGCCGCGGCATCGCGCACCTGCACGTGTCGATGTCGCACGATGCGGGCGTGGCCACGGCGTTCGTCATCGCCGAGTCGGACAATTCCGACCCTGCCGATTCCGACCCTGCCGATTCCGACCCTGCCGATTCCGACCCTGCCGATTCCGACCCCGCCGCGGGGGAGGCCGCATGACCCGCCCCTTCCGCGAGGCCCGCATCGACGTGGGTGCGATCGCGCACAACACCGAGCGGATGCGGCGCGCGGCGCCGACACCCCACTTCATGGCCGTCGTCAAGGCCGACGGCTACGGCCACGGTGCTGCGAGGGCCGCACGCGCGGCGCTCGAGGCTGGCGCCGACCATCTGGGAGTGGCCGACATCGACGAGGCGCTCGAGTTGCGCGCAGCGGGCATCGACGCGCCCGTGCTCGCGTGGCTGCACGACCCGTTCGCCGACCTGGACGCGGCAGCCGAGGCGGGCATCGAGTTCGGGGTGAGCTCGCTCGCGGAGGTAGAGCGTGCTGCCGCGGTCGGCCACCGCGCGGTCGTGCACGTGAAGGTCGACACCGGGCTCAGCCGCAACGGGGCCCCTGCTGCGCAGTGGGGCGCGATCGTCGACGGGGTCGCGCGCGCGCAGGCGGCGGGCTCGCTGCGTCTGGGCGGCGTGTTCACGCACCTGTCGAACACGACGGCCGAGGAGGACCGCGCGCAGCTCGTCGCCTTCGAGGAGTTCCTGGACGCCGTGCGTGCCGCGGGGCTCGAACCCGGGCTGCGCCACGTCGCGGCGTCGGCCGCCGCACTCGACCATCCTGCGGCGCGCTACGACATGGTGCGCGTCGGTATCGCTCTCTACGGCATCGCCCCTGAGGTCCACTTGCGCGGCGCCGTGCCGCTGCGGCCGGCGATGGAGCTCAGCGCGCGCGTCGTGAACGTCAAGCGGGTTCCCGCGGGCTCGGGGGTCTCCTACGGCTACCGCCATCGCACCGACCGGGCGACGACCCTCGCGCTCGTCCCGCTCGGCTACGCGGACGGCGTGCCGCGCCATGCAGTGGACGGCCCCGTCGTGATCGCGGGGCGGCGCCATCGCGTCGTCGGTCGTGTGGCGATGGACCAGTGCGTCGTCGAGGTCGGCGACGCGGACGTGGCGGTGGGTGACCGCGCGGTGCTGTTCGGTGACCCCGCGACGGGCGCCCCATCCCCCGAGGAGTGGGCCGATGCCGCTGGCACGATCGGCTACGAGCTCGTCACCCGGCTCGGGCGCCGGGTGACCCGCACCCAGGTGCGCTCGTGAGCGGCGCCGCGCACCTCACGATCGCCGACCCGGAGGCGATGGAGCAGCTCGGCGCGCGCATCGCCGCGCAGCTGCGGGCGGGGGATGCCGTGCTGCTCACGGGCGAGCTCGGGGCGGGCAAGACGACTCTCACGCGCGGCCTCGGGGCCGCGCTCGGCGTGCGGGGCACGGTCACGAGCCCCACGTTCGTGCTCGCCCGCACGCATCCGCGCGTGGACGGCCCGCCGCTCGTCCACGTCGATGCGTACCGGCTGGCGGACGCGCGCGAGCTCGACGACCTCGACCTCGACTTCGCGGAGAGCATCACCGTCGTCGAGTGGGGGGCGGGCCTGCTCGAGCACGTCATCGACGAGTGGCTCGCGGTGACGATCGCGCGACCGCACGGCGCCGGCGATGCTCACGGCGACTCCTCGGCGACTGACGACCCCTCCCTCGAGCCTGTCGAACCGCGCAGCGTGACGGTCGAGGGCGTCGGGGCTCGCTGGGCCGACCTAGGCTGGCTGCATGCTCCTGGCGATTGATACCTCGGCGGGAACCTCGGTCGCCCTGCTCGCCGAGGACGGTGCGGTCGTCGCCGAACGCTCGACTGCCGACACCCGCCGCCACGCGGAGGTCATCGGGCCGTTCCTCGCCGAGGTGCTCGCTGCGGCTCCCGACGTGCGCGGCTCCCTCACCGCGGTGGCGGCGGGCATCGGCCCTGGTCCGTTCACCGGCCTGCGGGTGGGTCTCGCGGCGGCGCGCGTCCTCGCGCTCGCCCTCGACATCCCGGTGCTCGGGGTGCCGAGTCACGAGGCCGTGGCGCTGCGTCTGCTCGTCGCGGGCGAGGTCGCCGGTCGCTTCGCGATCGTCACGGATGCTCGTCGCCGCGAAGTGGCGGTGACCGTCTACACCGCCGCGCTCCCGGTCCCGGCGGAGGTCGAACCGGCTCACCTCGTGGAGCGCGTCGCCTACGTGCCCGAGCCAGGGCTCACGGTGCACGAGGTGGCGGAGATCCCCGCGGTCTGGCTCGCACGAGCGGCCCAGGCGCGCAGAGCGGTCGGAGCGTCGTTCCCCGAGCCGGCACCCTTGTACCTGCGAGCACCGGATGTGACGCTCGCCGCTCCCAAGCGGGTGTCGGCATGACCGCGTCTCGTGCCGAGGGTGGGCCGGGCATCCGGCTGCGGGAGGCGGCGCTCGCCGACCTCGACGCGATCATGCACCTCGAGCGCGCGACCTTTCCCGCCGATGCGTGGAGCAGGGATGTCATGGCCGCCGAGCTCGCCTCACCGCACACCGTGTACCTCGTGGCCGAGTCGGGGGACGAGGTCGTCGCCTACGCGGGACTGAGTGCGGTGCCCCGCGCCGAGCAGGCCGACCTGCAGACGATCGCGGTCGACCCCACGCACCGGCGGCTCGGGGTCGGTACCGTGCTCGTGCAGCACCTGCTCACGCTCGCCCGGGATCGCGGTGCGCGGGAGATGCTGCTCGAGGTGCGCGCCGACAACCCCGGGGCGGAGGCCCTCTACGAGCGCCACGGCTTCACCCGCATCGCCGTGCGGCCGCGCTACTACCAGCCGGACGCCGTGGACGCGATCGTCATGCGCGCGGAGCTGGCATCGTGAGCCTCGTGCTCGGCATCGAGACGAGCTGCGACGAGACCGGCATCGGCATCGTGCGCGGCTCGACTCTGCTCGCCAACGTCATCTCCTCCTCGATGGAGGAGCACGCCCGCTACGGCGGCGTCGTGCCCGAGGTCGCCGCGCGTGCGCACCTCGAGGCCATCGAGCCCGCCATTCGGGCGGCCCTCGCCGAAGCCGATGTGAGACTCGCCGACCTCGACGCGATCGCCGTCACAAGCGGACCGGGGCTCGCTGGCGCTCTCATGGTCGGCGTGGGCGCCGCGAAAGCACTCGCTCTCGCGCTCGACCGCCCGCTCTACGCCGTCAACCACCTCGTCGGGCACGTCGGTGCCGATGTGCTGCGTGACGACGGCACAGAGCTCGAACTGCCGACCGTGGCGCTGCTCGTCTCGGGCGGCCACACGAGTCTTCTGCTCGTGCGCGATCTCACGAGCGACGTCGAGCTGCTGGGGGAGACGATCGACGATGCGGCGGGGGAGGCCTTCGACAAGGTGGCCCGCCTCCTCGGCCTGCCATACCCGGGCGGCCCGCACATCGATCGCGTCGCCGCGGACGGCGACCCGGCGGCGATCCGCTTTCCGCGCGGGCTCACCCTGCCGAAGGACCTCGAGAGGCACCGATACGACTTCTCGTTCTCGGGGCTCAAGACCGCGGTCGCGCGGCACGTCGAGCGCGTGCGCGATGCGGGAGAGGAGGTGCCCGTGGCGGATGTCGCGGCGAGCTTCCGCGAAGCAGTGGCCGACGTGCTCACGGCGAAGGCGGTCGCGGCCTGTCATGATCTCGGTGTGCCGCGCCTCCTGCTCGGCGGGGGAGTCGTGGCCAACGCGCGCGTGCGGGCGCTCGCCGAGGAGCGCGCCGCGGCGGCGGGCGTGAGCCTGCGCATCCCGCCCCTCGCCCTGTGCACCGACAACGGGGCCATGATCGCCGCGCTGGGCGCCCAGCTCATCGCCGCGGGGCACCCGCCCTCGACGCTCGACGTGAGCGCCGACTCGACGCTGCCGGTCACGCGCATTCAGGCCTAGGGATGCTCGCCGGCGGCTTCGCCGCGCCCGCGCGAGCGTTGACACCCCCTCGGGACACTGGAAACATGGGATCGCCCACCCCGGTACCGCCACGACACCATTAGGAGCACCATGACTGACGCACCTCCTCCCGCCCCCGAGCCCTCGTCGACGCCGTACTCGTCGGCTCCCGAGCAGAAGACCAACACGCTCGCGATCGTCGCGCTCATCCTGGGAATCCTCATTCCCATCGCCGGCATCGTCGTCGGCCACATCTCGCTCAGCCAGATCAAGAAGACCGGGGAGAACGGCCGCGGCCTCGCCCTCACCGGCACCATCCTCGGTTACGTCTTCAGCGTGCTGTGGATCATCTTCTGGGTCGTCACGCTCATCCTGCCGTTCCTCATCTTCGGCAGCGCGGTCAGCTACAGCTCCTTCTAGAGCTGTCGACCTCAGGCCCGTCCGCGATGCGCGGGCGGGCCTTCGCCGTCTGCGTCGTCGTCGTCGGTGCCGTCAGTCCCGCGCCCGCAGGCCTCGCCCGTCGTGGACGACGATCGCTAGGCTGAGGGCATCCGTCATCCGCTCGAGCGAGGACACCGCATGGCCAGCACCGACATCCCCAGCCCCGCCGCCAACGAGGGGGCTGCCGACGAGCCCCTCGCCGCGGCGAAGAAGCCAGCAGCGGCCAATAAGTCCGCAGCCAAGAAGCCGGCAGCGGCGAAGAAGCCCGCTGCTGCGAAGAAGCCGACTGCCGCGCCGCCGCCCCCGCCTCCCGCTCCGGTCGAGGCGGAACCCGCTGCTCCGCCAGCACCCGCGCCCGCCGCTCCGCCGGCGCCCGCCCCCGCAACTCCTGCGGCACGTCCAGACCCCTACGCCGCGCCTCCCGCGGCGCCGGGAGCCTCCCCCTATGCCGCCCAGCAGCCGTACGCCGCACAGCAGCCGTACGCGAGCCAGCAGCCCTACGCGGCCGCGCCGGCCGGCCCCGCGTCGACGCTCAGCATTCTTGCGCTCATCGGCGGCATCGTGGGCCTGCTGCTCTCGTTCGTCGGCTTCGGTCTCCTGCCGGCGCTCGCGGGCGTCATCCTCGGCCACCTGGGCCTCAAGCGCGAGCCGCACGCTCGCGGCATGGCCATCGCGGGCCTCGTGACCGGCTACATCGGGCTCGGCATCTCGATCCTGTGGGGCATCTTCTGGGTCGGCATCTTCCTGCTGCCCCTGCTCTTCATCCCGGCGGCGACGCTCGGCGGGTTCTAGGCACTGCTAGGCCCCGCTCGTCGCGCGCGGCGGTTCGTCCGCCCGCTTGGCGAGCAGGGCCGCCTTCTCGCCCGCGACGCGGGTGAGGATGAGCACCGCTGAGCGATCACCGCGCAGCTGCAGCTTCGGCCGCAGGGCTGCGGGATCGATGTCGACGCCGCGCTTCTTAATCTCGAGCACTCCGATCTTGCGCGCGGCGAGCTCGCGCCGCAGATGACGCACATCGAGGGGCCAGCGTTCCCGAACGTGGAACGCGCGTGCGAAGGGGGTAGGCGCGAGCCGGTCGGCCGCGATGTACGCGATCGTCGGGTCGAGCATCCGGCCCCCCAGCTGGTCGGCCAGCAGGCCGATGAGGCGGGCTCTGATGACCGCGCCGTCTGGCTCGTAGACCCAGTCGCCGAGCTCGCCGACCGGAGCGTCCTCGCTGTCGCGCTCCGCGGTGAGCTCGTGCGCGCTGTCGTCGGCGCCCAGAACCAGAGCGGCGCGCCCGACGTTCGGGCGGGCGAGGCTGCCGCTCCACAGCACGAGCTCGACGACGTCGCCGCCCACGGAGACCCACTGCGCCTCGCCGGAATCGGGCAGCAGCGCTCGATCCATGCCCGGCCCGAGCTTGATGCCGGCCGGCCGCCGACGGGCGAGCTCGAGGGCCGTGTCGAGGCGGGGCGACCAGTCGCCGGGGTCGGCGAGTCGGCGTGCGCCTTCGCGCCGAGCGGGGTCGAGCCAGATGCCGTCGACGCCGTCGAGGTCGATCGCCGTCAGATCGCCATGCACGACGTGGGCGCTCGCCCACGGCGCCAGGTTGTAGGCGGCGAGGGCGGCCGTGACCTCGTCGCGCTCGACCGCGGTCACGCGCAGGTCGAGTGCGGCCATCGCCATCGCGTCCCCCCCGATGCCGCACCCGAGATCGGCGACGTGCTCGAGGCCCGCGGCCGCGAAGCGGCCGGCGTGGAGCGCGGCGACGCGCAGTCGGGTGGCCTGTTCGAGGCCGGTTTCGGTGAACAGCATGCGATCGGCGAACTGGCCGAATTTTGCGGAGGCGCGGCGGCGCAGACGGTACTGCGAGAGTACGGCGGCTACGCGAGTAGCGGGATGCCCGTCTCGACGCAACCGACCCACGAGTCGCACGACATCGTCGGTGGAGGTGCTCGGTTCGAGCGAATCGAGCAGTACGAGCGCCTCCTGCGTCAACAGTTCTCGTAGCTCGGCGCTCTCCATGCCAGCGATCCTCCCACCCTTGCGCACTCGGCGCATTGGCACTCGGATTGCATGAGTGCTAACTCCTTGGGTACAGTGGTGCTGGCACTCGCAGGGCGAGTGTGCCAACTCCCTCATCGTCTTTAGGAAAGAAGAGGTCAACCGTGTCGGTCTCCATCAAGCCGCTCGAAGATCGCATCGTCATCAAGCAGGTCGAGGCGGAGCAGACCACTGCTTCCGGTCTCGTGATCCCGGACACCGCCAAGGAGAAGCCCCAGGAGGGCGAGGTCGTGGCGGTCGGCCCCGGCCGCATCGACGACAACGGCAACCGCGTCCCCATCGATGTCTCCGTCGGTGACCGCGTGCTGTACTCGAAGTACGGCGGTACCGAGGTCAAGTACGACGGCGACGAGCTGCTCGTCCTCTCGGCGCGCGACGTGCTCGCGGTGGTCGTCCGCTAGCGCGGATCCTCCACGGGCCGAGACCCCCGTTGCGCTTCGGCGCAACGGGGGTCTCGGCGTCTCCGGGAGCATGCCGGAGCGGTGCGGCGAGCCCCGCGAGCGGCACTACAGTGAGGCTGTGCCCGACCCTCGCTCCTCGTCGACAGGCCTTCTCGCCGCCATCGGCGCCTACGGGCTCTGGGGTCTCCTGCCGGTCTACTTCATCGCCCTCATGCCGACGGGGCCCGTCGAGATCGTCGCGTGGCGCATCCTGCTCTCTCTGGTCTTCTGCCTTCTCATCATCGGGGTGACGCGCACCTTCCCTGCCCTACGGGCGCTCATCGTCGACCGGCGCATCCTGCTCCTCAGTGCCGTCGCGGCAGTCCTCATCGCCGTCAACTGGCACGTCTACGTCTACGCCTCCCTCAGCGGCTTCATCCTCGAAGCCGCGCTCGGATATTTCATCAATCCCATCGTCACGGTCGCGCTCGGGGTCGTCTTCCTCCGCGAGCGGTTGCGGCCCGCCCAGTGGTGCGCAGTCGCTCTGAGCATCGTCGCCGTGATCGTGCTGGCCGTCGGCTACGGCACGGTGCCCGTGATCGCGCTCGCGCTCGCCTTCTCGTTCGGGTTCTACGGCTATGTGAAGAACCGCATGGGCCCCCGAGTCTCGGCTGTGGGCGGGCTCACCCTCGAGACCGCCTGGCTCGTGCCGCTCGCCATCGGCGAGCTTGTCGTCATCAGCATGCTCGGCTCGCTCACCGCCGGCACGGTGGACCCCGGTCACACGCTGCTGCTCGCTCTCGCCGGCGTGGTCACGGCCATTCCGCTCCTCCTCTTCGCCGCGGCAGCCCGGCGACTGCCCCTCACCGTGGTCGGCTTCGTGCAGTACCTCGCACCCGTGCTCCAGTTCCTCTTCGGGGTGATCGTGATGGGAGAAGCGATGCCCCTCGAGCGCTGGATCGGCTTCTCCCTCGTCTGGCTCGCCCTCATCGTGCTGAGCACGGACGCGGTGCGTGCGCGTCAGCATTCCCGGCGCCGCGCCGCACCGCCGCCGGTGGAACCGGTCTGAGCGGCGGAGCGCTAGTGTGCGGGTGAGCAGCCACCGTCGTCCGCGCGACCCCAGCACTCGACACCGACCAGCGCGAAGGAGACCCCGATGCGCACAACACCTCGTGCCGCCTCAGCGGTGCTCGTCGCGGCCGCGCTCGGCCTCACGGCATGCTCGGGCCTCGGGCCCATGCCGACGCCCAGCGAGACGCCGAGCGCCGTCGCGACCGTCGAGGCGAGCGGCGACGGCGTGCTGCGTATCGGCACCCTCTTCCCGACGAGCGGCGACATCTCCTTCATCGGCCCTGCCCTCGTCGCGGCCGCCGAGGTCGCGGTGCGCGACGTCAACGCGGCCGGGGGAGTGCTGGGCGAGCCCGTCGAGGTCTTCCACCGAGATTCCGGGGACGCCTCGGGCGACGACCTCGAGTCGGCGATGGCAGACCTCCTCGAGCTCGAGGTCGACGTGATCATCGGGCCCGCAACCTCCGTGCTGGCCGAGCGGATCATCCCGCTCGCCGCGGAGGCGGGCGTGACGGTCATCTCGCCCGCGGCCACCTACCCCTCCTTGCGCGCGCAGGATGAGGATGGCGTGCTCTTCCGCACCATTCCCTCCTACGAGAACCAGGGGGCGCTCATCGCGCAGTCGGTCCTCGCCGCAGGGGGCTCCTCGATCGTGCTCGTCACCGACGATGACCAGCTCGGCCTCGCCCTCGAGGCGAGCATCATCGCGGGCCTCGCTGACGAGGACGCGCTGCTGGGCGGCCTCGAGACGCTCACCGAGTCGAGCAACCTGGCGCGCATGGCGACCGACATCGCAGCGGTGGAGCCGGATGCCGTGGTCATCGCGACGACGACGGCCCTCGATGAGCAGACACGCGGTCTCATCGTCGCGCTCGCGGAGGAGGACGTCGCAGGGCGCACGCTCTGGCTGACATCGCAGAACATGGCCGATTACTCCGCCACCCTTCCCGAGGGCGTGCTGGAGGGCGCGTACGGGGTGCTCGAAGGCACCCCAGCGAGCGATCAGTTCATCGCGCGGCTCCGCCAGTCCGACCCGGCGCTGCGCAGCTTCCGATACGCGGTCGAGACCTACGACGCCGTCGTCCTCGCCGCGCTCGCCGCGCTCGAGTACGACGACGACGGCGGACCGTCCATCGCCGCCGGCCTGCCCCGCATCACCGCGGAGGGCTACCGTTGCGGGAGCGTCGCCGAGTGCCGGGTCGTCCACGACGATCGTGGCTCGTTCCACTACGTCGGGCTCGTCGGCGATGTCGCGTTCGACGCCTCGGGTGACGTCACGAAGGCCGACTACGGGCTCTACCGGTACTCGGAGGAGAACCGGCCGGTGCGCATCGGCACGCTGCGGTTGCGATGATCGACCGGGCATCACCGTCCCGATGCGGAATCGCGCGCTCGATGCACACTTCTCGACGGAATCCGTCGCTGTGATCGGATTGTGACATCGAATCTCGGCGTTACAGGGATGTAACCCGTACGTATTGTGCGTGCCTCACTACCGCCGTACGGTGGCTTAATGGTGACGTATCCCGTTGCCGTGTCCTGAACACATTCGAAACGCAAGGAGCAACATGGGCGTATTCACTTCCGGCTCGGCCGGCCGCTCTCGTTCTCTCAAGTCGGTCCTCGGCGGCATTGCCGTCCTGGGCACCAGCGCACTCATCCTCGGTGGATGCGCAGCGACGACAGAGGAAGAGCCTGCTGGCCCCGCTGAAGACCTGACTCTCACGATCGGCACCATCCTGCCCCAGAGTGGCGCGCTGGCGTTCCTCGGGCCCCCCGAGGAGGCGGGCGTCGCGCTCGCCGTGCAGGAGATCAACGAGGCGGGTACGAGCCTCACCGTCGAAGCGATCTACCGCGACTCCGGTGACACCACGACCGACACCGCAACCGTCTCGGTGACCGACCTCCTCTCGCAGGACGTCGACGCCATCATCGGCGCAGCGTCCTCGGGTGTCTCGTTCACGGTGATCGACCAGATCACCGGCGCGGGCGTCGTGCACTTCTCGCCGGCGAACACCTCGCCGGACTTCACGACCTACGACGACGACGGCCTGTACTTCCGCACCGCCCCCTCGGACCTGCTCCAGGGTGAGGTTCTCGGAAACCTGATCGCGGAAGACGGCGCAGCGACCCTCGGTCTGCTCGTGCTGAACGACGCGTACGGCACCGGTCTCGCGGCCCAGCTCACCTCGACCTTCGAGGCCGCCGGTGGCGAGGTCGTCGAGGAGCAGCTGTTCAACGAGGGTGACACGAGCTTCGACTCGCAGATCTCGGCGCTGACCGCTGCCAACCCCGACGCGGTCGCCGTCATCACGTTCGACCAGGCGAAGATCGTCGTTCCGGGCCTCGTCGGCGCGGGATACCCGGGTGAGAACCTGTACTTCGTGGACGGCAACCTCGCCGACTACAGTGCAGACTTCGAGACCGGTCTGATCACGGGCGCCAAGGGCACTGCCCCGGCCCCGAACCTGACGGACGACTTCCTTGAGCGTCTCGATGCGATCGACCCCGACCTGGACTCGTACCTGTACTCGTCCGAGTCGTATGACGCCACCATCCTCATCGCGCTCGCCGCTCTCGCGGCCGGCTCGACCGATGGTGTCGACATCGCGTCGAAGCTCCAGGAGGTCTCCGGTGGTTCCGGCGACGGTGAGAAGTGCACGGACTTCGCGTCCTGCGCACAGATCATCGCCGACGGCGGCATCGTCGACTACGACGGCCCCTCGGGTCCGATCACGCTCAACGACGCCGGTGACCCCACTGAGGCCACCATCGGCATCTTCGAGTACGGTGACGACAACACCTACGCGGGCAACCGCCTCAACTAGTCTCGACTAGCTGACCACGGAGGGCCCCGGCATCACGCCGGGGCCCTTTGTCGTGCCGCCGCGTGGCGGAGCCCCGCGAGCAGACGCACGAGGGCCCCGCGGAGACGTGCTCTACGGGGCCCTGGTGGCGGTTCTGAGGGCGCTACTCCTGGCCGAGGGTCCCCAGGTACAGGCCGATGACCTTGGGGTCGTTGAGCAGGTCGCGGCCCGCGCCCTCGTAGGCGTCGGTGCCCTGGTCGAGCACGTATCCGCGGTCGCAGATCTGCAGGCAGCGTCGAGCATTCTGCTCGACCATGATCGTCGTCACGCCCGCCTTGTTGATCTCCTTGACGCGCAGGAAGGCCTCGTCCTGCCGCACGGGGGAGAGGCCCGCGCTGGGCTCGTCGAGCAGGATCACCTCGGGACTCATCATGAGCGCGCGGCTCATGGCGACCATCTGCCGTTCGCCGCCCGAGAGGGATCCGGCGCGCTGACCCAGCCGCTTGCCGAGCTCGGGGAAGATCTCGACCACGAACTGCAGACGCTGGTCGAGCTCCTTCGGCTTCTGGAAGAGGCCCATCTCGAGGTTCTCGCGAATCGTCAGCGTCGGGAAGACGTTGTTGGTCTGCGGCACGAAGCCCACGCCCTTCGAGACGAGCTTGTTCGCCTTGAGGTTCGTGATCTCGTCACCGTAGAGCGAGATGGTGCCCTGCCGCACCTTCACGAGGCCGAAGATGGCCTTGAGGAGTGTCGACTTGCCGGCGCCGTTGGGGCCGATGATGCCGATGAGCTCGCCGTCGTACGCCGTGAGCGAGCAGTCGGTGAGGATGTCGATGCCCGGCAGGTAACCGGCCGTCACCTTGTCCACGTGCACGACGAGCTTGCGGTCGTCCACGACGGGGCTGCTCGTGTCAGTGCTTGACTTCGTCGGCGTCGTCATCGGCCAGCTCCTTGATCGCTTCCTTCGCCTCGGAGTCGATGTCTCCGAGATCTTCGTCGTGGTGGGCGCCCAGGTAGGCGTCGATCACGGCCGGATTCGCCATGACCTCGTGCGGGTCGCCCTCGGCGACGATGCGGCCCTCCGCCATGACGATGACCCAGTCGGCGATGTGCCGCACCATGTGCATGTCGTGCTCGACGAAGAGCACGGTCATGCCTTGCTCCTTCAGACCCAGGATGTGGTCGAGGAGCGACTGCGTGAGGGCGGGGTTCACACCCGCCATAGGCTCGTCGAGCATGACGAGCGTGGGCTCGCTCATGAGAGCGCGTGCCATCTCGAGCAGCTTGCGTTGACCGCCGGAGAGACTCGCGGCGTAGTCGTCCTTCTTCTCGAGGAGCTTGAAGCGTTCGAGCAGCACGAGCGCGCGCTCCTCGATCTCCTTCTCCTGCTTCCTCCAGTTGAACGGGAAGAGCGCGCGGAAGAGGCTCTCGCCCCGCTGCCCCTTCGCCCCGAGCATCATGTTGTCGAGAACCGTCAGGAGCGCGAGGGCCTTCGTGAGCTGGAAGGTGCGAACCTGACCCTTGCGGGCGACCTTGAAGGCGGGGATGCCCGAAATGCCGGAACCGTCGAACGTCCATTTCCCCGAGTCAGGCTGATCGAAGCCCGTGAGCAGGTTGAAGAGCGTCGTCTTGCCCGCCCCGTTAGGGCCGATCAGGGCCGTGATCGCGCCGCGGGGAATCTCGATGTGGTCGACATCGACCGCCGTGAGACCACCGAAGCGGCGCGTGATGTGATCGGCGACGATGATCGGATCGGTCTTGGCCACACCCGGTGCGGCCTCGCCGACGTGGAGCCCCGTCGTCTTGACGGGCCCCGTGGCGTCACTCGGGCTGCTACTTGACAAAAGCCAGCTCCTTCTTGTTGCCCAGGATTCCCTGTGGTCGATATATGACGATGAGCATGATCGCGACGCCGACGAAGATGAAGCGCAGCTGGCCGGCCTGCACGGTGGTCATGAAGGGTATGAAGCCCTCGCTGACAGCCCGGGCGATGAACCCGGAGAAGAACGACAGGAGCACCCAGAAGACCATCGCGCCGAGAATCGGGCCGAAGACCGTGGCGGCGCCGCCGAGCAGGAGGATCGCGTAGATGAAGAACGTCAGAGTCGGCTGGTAGTTCGCGGGTACGACCGACCGCGGGAGGATGAAGATCATGCCCGCGAGGGAGCCGTAGACGCCGCCGAGGATGAGCGACTGCATCTTGTAGAAGTACACGTTCTTGCCGAGTGCGCGCACAGCATCCTCGTCCTCGCGGATGCCCTTGATGACGCGGCCCCAGGGGCTCTTGAAGAGCTGCCACGTGATGATGGCCGCGATGACGACGACCCCCCACCCGACGATGCGGACCCACCAGTCGTACTCGTTGTACACGAAGGGTCCGAAGCCGTAGGTGCCTTCGGGAATCGGGTTGAGATCTTCAAAGCCGCCCTTGTAGCCCTGCAGGCCGTTGGCGGACCCCGTGACGGGCTCGAAAACGTTCGTCGTGAACAGCAGGCGCACGATCTCAGCCGCGGCGATCGTCACGATCGCGAGGTAGTCGGCGCGCAGCCTCAGGGTGGGTAGGCCCAAGATGAAGGCGAACACGATGGACGCGACCACGCCGAACAAGACGGCGGCCCACACGGGCCAGCCGAACGTGAGCGTCGCGATGGCGAAACCGTACGCGCCGAGCATCATGAAGCCCGCTTGGCCGAAGTTCAGCAGGCCCGTGAATCCGAAGTGCACGGCGAGGCCGAGAGCGGCGAGCGCGTAGGCGGCCGTCGTCGGGGAGATGAACTCCTGCGCGGCGTTGGAGAGTAGTTGAATCCAGTCCATGGTCCGCTCCTAGCCGATTCGTTCTTTGCGTCCGAGGATTCCCTGAGGCCTCACGAGCAGCACCAGGATGAGGATGATCAGCGCCCCGACGTACTTCGTGTCGGACGGGATGATGAGCGTCGACATCTCGACGAAGAAGCCGACGATGAGGGCGCCCACGAGAGCGCCGAATGCCGTGCCGAGCCCGCCGAGCGTCACCGCGGCGAAGGTGAGCAGCAGCAGCTGGAAGCCCATGTCCCAGCCAACGCCGGGGCGGAAGTACGCCCAGATGATGCCCGACATGCCGGCGAGGAATCCGGCGAGCACCCACACGATCCGGATCACGCGGTCGACGTCGATGCCCGAGGCCGCCGCGAGAGCCGGATTGTCGGAGACGGCGCGCGTCGCCTTGCCGATGCGGGTGCGCAGCAGGAAGTACGCGACCGCGAGCAGCACGACGACCGAGAGCGCCATGCTGCCGACATCGATCCAGGAGAGACCGAAGGCGCCGATCGAGAACGATGAGTCGGTCGCGCCGGGAAGCTGTTGGGTCTCGCCGCCGTAGAAGAACTGGAAGACGTAACGGAGGGTGAGCGACAAGCCGATGCTCACGATCATCATCGGGATGAGCCCGACTCCGCGCCTGCGCAATGGCTTCCACAGGCCAGCATCGTTGGCCCACCCGAATGCAGCACTCAAGATGAGTGCGATGAGAAGAGCGAGCCAGAGCGGCAGCGCGACCACGGTGCTGAAGGTGAGCGCCATGAGGGCGCCGAAGGTGATGAGCTCGGCGTGCGCGAAGTTGCTCAGGCCAGTCGTGCCGAACACGAGAGACAGGCCGATGGCGGCGAGCGCCAGCAGCAGGCCGAAGTTGAGCCCGTTGAAGAAGCGGTCAACGATCTGATCCCACAGATTGAGGGTGTTGCGCTCGCCCTGGCCGATGAAGAAGTTCAAGACGGTGCTGCCGGACTGTCCGACGTTGACATCGCGGCTGTTGGGGGTCTCGTCCCCCTCCTGCGTCGTCTGCACGACGGCGATGCCGTCGGGGAGCGTCGTCTCGTCGAGCGTGACGGTGTAGTCGCCCTGTTCGGGCACGCCCACGGCCCAGCGGCCGTCCGCGCCGGTCTCCACCTCGACGCTGAAGCCAGCCCCGTCGATGACGAGCCGTACGTCTTCGAGTGGTTCGTCGGCGAGCTCGACGAGGCCGCTGATGCGGAAGTCGTACTCGTCGAGACCGACTTCGTCGGCGGCAGCAGGTGCGGCGACGGAGAGAGTGAGAGCAGCCACGACCGTGGCGAACAGGACAGCCATGAGCCGCCGTGGTGCCCGCCGGGCGACTGGTCTGCTAGCAGCGTGTGCCACGAAACCTCCAGGTTGTTCCGGGTCGAGGCGTGCTGCCCCGCGGGCGGGTTGGGCCCTGTCGTCATCGTTGACGATACGGATCGTTTGTTGCCGTCGCGTTTCGCGGCGGCAACCACCGATGACTAGCCATTATTGCCACGGAATACGTTTCTGCCTAACGCGTTAAGCTGAAGAACCGGAATTCGCCGTTGCATCCGGGCCCACTTCCGCGCACCTCGAGGGGACTCATGGACCAGCCCGATCCGTTCGGCTTCGTCGGCCTCACCTATGACGACGTCATGCTCCTGCCCGCCCACACGGACGTCATTCCGAGCGAGGCCGAGACCGCCTCGCAGTTGACGCGGCGCATCCGCGTCAACGCTCCGCTGCTGTCCTCCGCGATGGACACCGTGACGGAGGCGCGCATGGCGATCGCGATGGCGCGCCACGGCGGCATGGGGGTGCTGCACCGCAACCTCTCGATCGACGATCAGGCCGAGCACGTCGACAAGGTGAAGCGCTCAGAGTCGGGCATGATCACCAATCCCGTCACGACGACGCCCGATGCGACGGTCGCCGAGGTGGACGCCCTGTGCGGGCGCTTCCGTGTCTCTGGCCTCCCTGTCGTGGAGGGCGACGGCACGCTCGTGGGCATCATCACGAACCGTGACATGAGGTTCGTGTCGGCCTTCGAAGCCCCGACGACCCTCGTGCGCGACGTCATGACGGCCGCCCCGCTCATCACGGGTCCTGTGGGCATCTCGCAGGACGACGTGCTGGCGCTCTTCGCCCAGCACAAGATCGAGAAGCTGCCGCTCGTCGACGATGCGGGTCGTCTGAGCGGACTCATCACGGTCAAGGACTTCGACAAGAGCGAGAAGTACCCGAACGCGACGAAGGACACGGCCGGTCGACTGCGCGTCGGCGCCGCCATCGGCTTCTTCGGTGACGCGTGGGACCGCGCTGGAGCCCTGCGGGACGCGGGGATCGATGCGATCGTGGTGGACACGGCGAACGGCGACAGCCGGGGCGTGCTCGAGATCATCGCTCGGCTCAAGGCCGACCCGGCCTTCGCGGAGGTCGACGTCATCGGAGGCAATGTCGCGACGCGCACGGGAGCCCAGGCGCTCATCGATGCGGGCGCCGACGCCGTGAAGGTCGGTGTGGGCCCCGGCTCCATCTGCACGACGCGCGTCGTCGCGGGCGTCGGTGTGCCCCAGGTCACGGCCGTCTACGAGGCGTCCCTCGCGGCCCGGCCGGCGGGCGTCCCGCTCATCGCCGATGGCGGCCTGCAGTACTCGGGCGACATTGCGAAGGCGATCGTCGCCGGCGCTGACACCGTCATGCTCGGCTCGCTGCTCGCGGGCACCGACGAGAGCCCGGGTGACCTCATCTTCGTGAACGGCAAGCAGTTCAAGTCGTACCGCGGCATGGGCTCCCTCGGCGCGCTCCAGACGCGCGGAACGAAGACCTCGTACTCGCGCGACCGCTACTTCCAGGCCGATGTGCCGAGCGACGAGCAGCTCATCGCGGAGGGCATCGAGGGCCAGGTGCCCTACCGCGGCCCCGTCGGCTCGGTCGTCTACCAATTGCTCGGTGGCCTGCGGCAGTCGATGTTCTACACCGGGGCCCGCACGATCGAGGATCTCAAGCAGCGGGGCAAGTTCGTGCGCATCACGGCGGCCGGCCTCAAGGAGTCCCACCCGCACGACATCCAGATGGTCGTCGAGGCTCCCAACTACCGCCGGTAGGCGCCATCCACCCCACTCCCGCCGGCCGCGCATCTGCGGTCGCCTCGTACGGGTTGCGACACCTCGCACTGTCGGAAGCGTGCGAGGTGTCGCAACGAGTACGACGTGCTGACGCGCCTCCTCAGGAGATGCTCGCGAGCGGACACTGTGCACATTCGGGTACCTGACGCACGCGGCTCCCGGTAGCTGGGGCAAGGTCACGGCATGGCCGACATCATCGCCGACGCACTCGCTCACGCCATCGTGGTCGCCGAGGTCGACGACCCATCCCTCGCCCGGTCGCTGCAGCGAGCGACTGTGCAGGGCGAGGTCGTGCGACTGGTTCGCGGCATCTACGTGCCGCGCGCGGTGGTCGAGCGTCTTGACCCTTGGGATCGCGAATTGCTGCGCACGGTTGCCGCCGCAACTCGGGGGCGCCTTCGGCAGCCGCTGTGCGGCATCTCTGCGGCGCGGGTGTGGGGAGTACCGATTCTGGAGGACGAGTTCGCTCCGGTGGTGGATGCGCTCGGGTGGGACGACCGCGCCACCCGGCGTGCCTCTGATCTGCGGTACTGGGCAACCGCGGATGACGAGTTCCGTGTCGTCGAGCATCGCGGGGCAGTGGTGACGGATCTGCCGCGCACGCTCGCCGAACTGGCCGTCCGTTCAGGGTTCGGGCGGGCCGTCGCGGCGATCGACTGGGCGGTTCGGGTACGGCGGCGTCCCGGCGCCCCGGCGACGACCCTGGACGACATCCGCGCGGCTGCGGAGGCTCTCGCGCTCGTGCGAGGCAGGGCTCGCCTCGAGCGCGCTCTCGCATTCGCCGACGGACGCGCCGAGTCGCCGGGGGAGTCCTGGATGCGTGTGCTCATCCACCAACTCGGCTTCGAGGTTCCCGACCTGCAGCATGAGTACCGGCTCGCCGACGGTCGACGCTTCCGCACCGACGTTCGGTGGCCGACGATTCGGCTCGCGGGTGAGTTCGATGGGCGCCTCAAGTACCGAGCCGGCGAGGCGCGGGGCGGCCGCAGCGCCGAGCAGGTGGTCATCGAGGAGAAGGATCGGGAGGACGCCGTTCGGGGAACCGGCGACGGGATGCTCCGCTGCGTGTGGGACGACCTGCGAGATCCGCGTCTCCTGCGCCACAAGCTCGAGGCTGCCGGAGTGCCTCGGCGGTCACGGCCTGCGCGCCTCGCACTGAAAGAGACACCTCGCACGCTCTGACGCGTGCGACGTGTCACTTTCCGTGCGAAGCGCGGGTGGCGGGGCGGGTGCGGCGGGCGGCTACGCGCCTGCGCCGACGGGCGGCTACGCGCCGGCGGGCGCGGTCGGCACGCGAGCCCCGGTCTCGTGCGAGCGGATGACCGCGTGCGCGAGCTCGAGCGCACGGCGACCCGCCGACGCCGGCACGGGCGGCGGCGTGCCGGCGCGCAGAGACGCGAGCACAGCATCCAGGTGCCGGTCGAAGGTGCGCTCGAACGACCGTGCCTCGTCGTCGAAGTAGCCCGGCCGCCACACCCGCTCGGTCTCGTCGCCGACCGACTGCAGGCTCAGCGATCCGACGGTGTCGCGGATGACCGCACGGCCCGCCGTGCCGTTGAGCTCGACGACCTGGCTGTCGCGGTAGGCGTACGACGAGTCGTACGTGCCGAGCATCGTGCCGACCGCGCCCGAGGCGAACTCGAGGGCGATCGCGACCGTGCTGAACGCCCCGTAGGTCATCGACGTCATCTGCGCGGCGACCGACGCGATAGGCCAGCACAGGTGCTCGAGCAGGTCGAAGCCGTGGCACTGCGTCTCGATGAGGTTGGCGTGCGGCGACGGCCCGCGGTTCGCCTCGCCGCCGAAGCGCCAGGTCGCGAACACGAGGTCGCCGAGCTCGCCGGCCTCGATCGCGGCCCGCGCGCGCAGCACGGGCTCGGCGTAGCGGTGGTTGAAGTTGATGGCGAAGAACGTGTCGCCTGCGGCCTCGAGCAGCGCGTCCGCCTCGCCGAGGTCGAACACGAGCGGCTTCTCGACGAGCAGGGGCACGCCTGCGCGCAGCAGCGCGAGGGTGGGGGCGAAGTGCTCCTCATTCGGGAGGCACACGGTGACGAGGTCGGGATGCTCGGCCTCGAGCATCCCGTCGAGGGAGGTGTAGCCGCGCGTGCCGTAGGTGGCCGCGCGCGCCTCGGTGCGCCCGGGGTCGCGACCCACGATGCCCACGAGCTCGGTGTCGAGACGCTCGGTGACGACCCGCGCGTGCTGGGCGCCCCAGCCGCCTGCGCCGACGACCGCGATGCGCAACGGCGCGACGTCGCGCTCGCCGCGCCGCTCGATGCTCAGTGCGCTGCTCGTCATGTCGCCCTCCTCGCGGCGCTCGCCGTCGACCGCCTTCCGTCACCGCACCGCTCGCCGTGCGCCGGGCTTCCGCCGGTAGGGTTGAGGCGTGATGGAGATCGAGATCGGGCAGACCAAGCGCGCGCGTCGGGCGTACTCGTTCGACGACATCGCGGTCGTGCCCAGCCGTCGTACCCGCGACCCCCAGGTGGTGTCGCTCGCGTGGAGCATCGACGCGCTCAAGTTCGAGATGCCCGTGCTCGCGGCGCCCATGGACTCGGTGATGAGCCCCGCGACGGCGATCGCGATGGGTCGCCTCGGCGGTCTGGGCGTGCTCGATCTGGAGGGGCTGTGGACCCGGTACGAGGATGCTGAGGCTCAGCTCGCCCGCATCCGCGACCTCGACCCGGCCGAGGCGACGGCAGCCATGCAGGCCATGTACGCCGAGCCGATCAAGCCTGAGCTCATCAGCGCGCGGCTCGCGGAGATCCGCGCGGCAGGGGTGCCCGTTGCTGGAGCGCTGAGCCCGCAGCGCACGCAGGAGTACCACGAGGCCGTGCTCGAGGCCGGGGTGGACCTCTTCGTGATCCGAGGGACGACGGTGAGCGCCGAGCACGTGAGCACCGACGCCGAGCCTCTCAACCTGAAGAAGTTCATCTACGAGCTCGACGTGCCCGTCATCGTGGGCGGCGCCGCGAGCTACACCGCCGCGCTGCACCTCATGCGCACAGGCGCTGCAGGGGTGCTCGTCGGCTTCGGCGGCGGGGCTGCGTCGACGACGCGCTTGAGCCTGGGCATCCACGCGCCGATGGCGACCGCGATCAGCGATGTCGCCGCCGCCCGACGCGACTACCTCGACGAGTCTGGAGGCCGCTACGTGCACGTCATCGCCGACGGCGGCCTCGGTACGAGCGGCGACATCGTCAAGGCGATCGCAATGGGCGCCGACGCGGTCATGCTCGGGTCGGCTCTCGCGCGCGCGACGGATGCTCCGGGCGGGGGCTGGCACTGGGGCGCCGAGGCGCACCACCCCGAGCTGCCGCGCGGCCATCGCGTGCACGTCGGCCAGCTCGCGCCGCTCGAGCAGGTGCTCCTCGGGCCGAGCTCTCAGGCGGATGGCCAGGTCAATCTCATGGGAGCTCTGAGACGATCGATGGCGACGACCGGCTACTCGGACGTCAAGGAGTTCCAGCGCGTGGAGGTCGTGATCGCGCCGTACCAGTCGCACTAGCGTCGGGGGCGCCGCGCGGCCCCCGCGCCTCACACTCGGGAGAACAGCATGGTTCGAGGAAAGACCGTCACCCGCTCCACCAAGCTCGGCCCCGACGAGCGTGCGGCGGCGATCGCCCGGCTGCGTGAGAAGGAGCTCGACATCCTCGTCGTCGGCGGCGGCATCGTCGGCACCGGCGCCGCGCTCGATGCCGTGACGCGAGGGCTCAGTACCGGGATGCTCGAGCAGCGTGACTGGGCGAGCGGAACGAGCTCGCGCTCGTCGAAGCTCGTGCACGGCGGCATTCGGTACCTCGAGCAGCTCGACTTCCGCCTCGTGCGCGAGGCGCTCATCGAGCGGGGGCTGCTGCTGCAGCGCCTCGCCCCGCACCTGGTCAAGCCCGTGAAATTCCTCTTCCCCCTCACGAAGCCGCTCATCGAGCGCGCCTACATCGGAGCGGGCATGGCGCTCTACGACCTCTTCAGCTACACGGGCGGGCGCCCGCCCGGGGTTCCCCACCACCGACACCTGAGCCGCCGCCAGGTGCTGCGGGCGGCACCGAGCCTGCGCGGCGACGCGTTCACGGGTGGGCTCACGTACTACGACGCCCAGGTCGACGATGCCCGCTACGTGTCGACCCTCGCGCGCACGGCCTCGTTCTACGGGGCCCACGTCGCGAGCCGCGTGCGCGTCGAAGGGTTCCTCAAGGTCGGCGAGCGAGTCGTCGGGGTCACGGCGCACGACCTCGAGACGGGGGAGCGCTTCGAGGTGAAAGCGCGCCAGGTCGTCAATGCGACGGGCGTGTGGACGGACGACACGCAGGCGATGGTCGGGGAGCGCGGGCAATTCAAGGTGCGGGCCTCGAAGGGCATCCACATCGTTGTGCCGCGCGATCGGTTCCAGTCGACCCTCGGCCTCCTGCTGCGCACCGAGAAGAGTGTGCTCTTCGTCATCCCGTGGGGCCGGCACTGGCTCATCGGCACGACCGACACCGACTGGGATCTCGATAAGGCGCACCCGGCAGCGACGGCGGCCGATATCGACTACCTGCTCACGACGGTCAACGAGGTGCTCGCCGTGAAGCTCACGCGCGAGGACGTCGAGGGCGTGTTCGCCGGGCTGCGGCCGCTGCTCGCGGGGGAGTCGGACGAGACTTCCAAGCTGTCTCGCGAGCACATCGTCGCGCACACCGTGCCCGGGCTCGTCGTCGTCGCGGGCGGCAAGTGGACGACGTACCGCATCATGGCCAAGGACGCGATCGACGAGGCCGCGGCCGCACTCGACGGCAAGGTGCCGGCGAGCGTCACGGAGGACATCGCGCTGCTCGGTGCCGAGGGCTACCAGGCGGCGTGGAACAAGCGGGGCAAGATCGCGCGGGCCTTCGGCGTGCACAAGGTGCGCATCGAGCACCTGCTCAACCGCTACGGCGTGCTCACGGATGAACTGCTCGACCTCATCATCGCGCGGCCTGAGCTGCAGGAGCCCCTGCCGGGTGCCGATGACTACATCGCCGCGGAGGTCGTCTACGCCGCGACGCACGAGGGCGCTCTGCACATCGAGGACGTGCTCGCGCGTCGCACGCGCATCTCGATCGAGGCGTGGGATCGCGGCGTCGAGGCGGCACCCGTCGTCGCGGACCTCATGGCTGCCGAGCTCGGCTGGGACGACGAGCGCCGCCAGTGGGAGGTCGAGCACTATCTCCGCCGTGTAGAGGCGGAACGCGCGAGCCAGGAGCAGCCGGACGACGAGAGCGCCGACCGCGTGCGGATCGCGGCGCCGGATGTGTCATCGCGCGTGGGCGGTAGCAGTGCCTAATCTTGCCTATTCGGGCGGCGCGACATGGTGGGCGGTCGCCCGACGCCCCAAGTGGGTCGCCGCCCTCGCCCTCGCCCTCGGCGTCGCCGCCGCCTTCGCGGCCCTCGGCCAGTGGCAGCTCGAGCGGTCCATCGAGAGCGCGACCGTCATTGAGCGCGACACCGAGACAGCGGTGCCGCTCGCCACCGTTGCCGAACCCCAGCAGGTCATGACCTCCGACGCGAGCGGCCGGCTCGTCACGGTCGACGGCTCCTGGCAGGCCGACGACGAGGTCGTCGTCACCGGTCGGCTCAACAACGCTCCCGGCGGCGACGGTGCGCCGGGCGACTGGGTCGTGCGCCACCTCGTGACCGACGACGGCCACAGCCTTGCCGTGGTGGTGGGCTTCGTCGAGCCCGGGGCGAGCATCCCGACCCTGCCGGCGGGCGAGACGCAGCTGACCGGGCGGTACGTGCCCGGGGAGGCGCCGCAGGTCGGCGACTTCGAATCCGGCGCACGCGAGACGATCTCCGTCGCCGAGCTCGTCAACCTGTGGGCCGACCCGCAACCCGTCTACGCCGGCTACCTCGTCGACAGCGACCCGCCCCCCGGCTTCACCGCCGTCGCCGCACCCCCGCCCGAAGCGGAGGTCGAGCTCAACCTGCTCAACCTCTTCTACGCGCTCGAGTGGGTCATCTTCGGCGGCTTCGCCGTGTACCTGTGGTGGCGACTCGTGAAGGACGAGCAGGAGAAAGAGCAGGCCGAGCGGGATGCGGACGCAGCAGACCCGGCAGGGCTCGCCCCCGCGCACGAGTCGCCCCAGCCCGCGCCCGTAGACTGAGCGCATGGTGATCGGCCCGAAGCCCGCAGACATCCCCCTCATCCGACGAACTCTCGCGGTCTACAAGGTCTCCTCGATCATCACGGGCATCTTCCTGCTCGGGCTCGTCGTCATGATGGTGACCCGCTACGGCCTCGGCAGCGACATCGAACTGAACGGCCCCTCCGGGTTCATCGCGCTCAGCCCCGTCGACACCCTCACCGGGTTCAACCTCTCGATCTTCCTGCTCGCCGTCCACGGCTGGCTCTACGTGCTCTACCTCGCCTGCGACTTCGTGCTGTGGCGCGTGCTGCGGTGGCCGTTCCGGCGGTTCCTGTGGATCGCGATGGGCGGCATCATCCCGTTCCTCTCGTTCTTCTTCGAGCGCCAGGTGCCCCGCCAGGTGGAAGACGTCATCGCCGGGCTGACGCCCGAGGATGCGCACGCCGTCACCGAGGGGAGCGCGGCATGAGCGAGGTCAGCACTGAGGCGGTCACTGCGGCGGTCACCGAAGCCCGGCCCGTGCTCGTCGTCGACTTCGGCGCTCAGTACGCCCAGCTCATCGCGCGGCGTGTGCGCGAGGCGAGCGTGTACAGCGAAATCGTGCCGCACACGATCACGGCCGCCGAGGTCGCGGCCAAGAACCCCGTCGGCATCGTGCTCAGCGGCGGCCCCTCGAGCGTGTACGAGCCGGGCTCGCCCGACCTCGACCCGGGAATCCTGCAGCTCGGCGTGCCCGTCATGGGCATCTGCTACGGCTTCCAGGTCATGGCCAAGCAGCTCGGCGGCGAGGTCGCGCGCACGGGTCGCCGTGAGTACGGGTCGACCCCGATGCGCGTCGTCGGCGACGGCGGCGTGCTGCTCGCCGGTCAGCCCGACGCGCAGACGACGTGGATGAGCCACGGCGATTCGGTGGCGCAGGCCCCCGACGGCTTCGACGTGCTCGCCTCCACCGACGACACCCCCGTGGCGGCGTTCGCGAGCGACGAGCGCAAGCTGTACGGCGTGCAGTGGCACCCGGAGGTGAAGCACTCCGAGTTCGGGCAGGGCGTGCTCGAGAATTTCCTGCACCGCGCGGCGGGCATCCCGGCCGACTGGAACAGCGGCAGCGTCATCGCCGAGCAGGTGGAGCGCATTCGCGAGCAGGTCGGCTCGGCCCGCGTCATCTGCGGCCTCTCGGGCGGCGTCGACAGCGCGGTCGCGGCGGCCATCGTGCACGAGGCGGTCGGCGATCAGCTCGTGTGCGTCTTCGTCGACCACGGCCTGCTGCGCGCCGACGAGCGGCGGCAGGTCGAGGAGGACTACGTCGCGGCGACGGGCATCCGACTGGTGACGGTGGATGCCCGCGAGCAGTTCCTCGACGCCCTCGCAGGTGTCACCGACCCCGAGTCGAAGCGCAAGATCATCGGGCGCGAGTTCATCCGCACCTTCGAGGGTGCGGCGGAGGCGCTCGTGCTCGAAGCGCAGGGCGAGGGGGAGGCCGTGCGTTTCCTCGTGCAGGGCACGCTCTACCCCGACGTCGTCGAGTCCGGCGGGGGCACCGGCACGGCCAACATCAAGAGCCACCACAACGTGGGCGGGCTGCCCGAGGATCTCGAGTTCGAGCTCGTCGAACCGCTGCGCGCGCTCTTCAAGGATGAGGTGCGGGCGATCGGCCGCGAGCTCGGGCTGCCCGAGGCGATCGTCGGCCGTCAGCCGTTCCCCGGGCCGGGGCTCGGCATCCGCATCATCGGCGAGGTCACGCTCGAGCGCCTCGACCTGCTGCGCGAGGCGGACGCGATCGTGCGCGCCGAGCTCACGGCGGCGGGGCTCGACCAGGAGATCTGGCAATGCCCGGTCGTGCTGCTTGCCGACGTGCGATCGGTCGGCGTCCAGGGCGACGGGCGCACGTACGGGCATCCCATCGTGCTGCGCCCCGTCTCCTCGGAGGACGCGATGACGGCGGATTGGACGCGCCTCCCATACGACGTTCTCGCGCGCATCTCGAACCGCATCACGAACGAGGTGGACGGCGTCAACCGGGTCGTGCTCGACGTCACGTCGAAGCCCCCCGGCACTATTGAATGGGAATAGTTGCGCAGCGAGGCCATTTCTGGCCTCGCTGCGCAACTATTCCAGCGGGCGTCCCGGTGCGCGCGCTGGAGCTAAAGGCGAAGGCCATTTCTGGCCTTCGCGCGACGCCAGCGCCGACCGCGGTCCCCGCGGTCGGTCTCTGAACCCGCGGGCAACATGAGCCGGACAGTGCTGTCGTTGGGCTCCGAACTCCCAAGCAACCCCCACACAACAAGAAAGGGCCGCCCCGAAGGGCGGCCCTCATCCCGTACCTCTGTCGGCTATTCGCCGCGCAGGATGGCGAGCATCCGCAGAATCTCCATGTAGAGCCAGATGACGGTGAGGACGATGCCGAACACGGCGCGCCAGGCGAACATGCGCGGGGCGCCGTTCTCGACGCCGGTCTTGATCTGGTCGAAGTCGAGCACGAGCGAGTAGGCGGCGAGCAGGACGACGAGCACGCCGAGCACGAGGCCGATCGGGATCTCCGTGCCGGGAATGTACGCGCTGCGCAGGCCGAACGCGTTGTCGGTTGCGCCGAACAGCATCATGCCGAGGTTGACGAGCGAGAACAGGGCGTAGCCGACCATCGCGATGAGGAAGACCTTCGTGGCCCGCTTCGACGCACGAATTTTGCCGCTGCGGAAGAGAAGGAGGGTCACGACGAAGACAGCTGCGGTGCCGATGAGCGCCTGGATTGCGATGCCCGGGTAGAGCACTTCGAAGATCGCCGAGATGCCTCCGGCGAAGATGCCCTGCACACCGGAGTATGCGAGCACGAGGCCGGCTGACGGCTTCTTCTTGAAGATGTTGACGAGGGCGAGTACGAAGCCGACGATCGCGGCGGGGATGGTGAGGAAGGGCACGAACCAGCCGACTGCGGCGCCGAGGGCGACGAGCGCGAACGCGCCGACGGCCTTCTGGATCGTGTCTTCGTAGGTCATGCGTTCGGTCTGCTCGGGGCTCGCCGAGGGCTTGCCGTAGAGCTCGTCGAGCTGCTCGCTGGAGGGCGTCGCGGCACGGTGCATGATCGCGGAGGACTGGTTGAGCGAGAACGCGGGGGAGTTGAACGCGGGGTTCGAGGTAGCCATGGCTCGATTCTAGTGAGAATCGCTATGAGCACGCCGAGCGATCGCTGCGGCCCACCAGGCCGACCCGACGATGACGAGGGCGGATGCGCCCAGTGCCAGCGGCATCCCTTCGTACTCGCGGAACACCGCCGCAGCGATCACGCCGTTGAGCAGCACGGGGCTCACGGCGAGCAGGCTGCGCCACGGGCGGTGCCGCACGAGCAGCCAGAAGAGAAAGGGAATCGTGAGGGTCCACATCAGCTGCGGCCCGGCGAGCAGCAGCCACCCGACGAAGGTGCTGAGCACGATCGGCAGCACTCGGCGCCAGCCCCGCGCGGGCATGATGAGCCAGCCGACGACGTGCGCGACCGTGCCGACGGCGAGGGGCAGCAGGCTGTCGGGGCCGGCGGCCTGCAAGTGCACGAGGCCGCCGACGATGAGGGTGAGGCCCGCCCAGCGGCGACCGTCGTAGGTGCCCCAGCGCAGGGGTAGCCGCGCCGCGGCCTCGAGGGGCGCTACGGCCACGGCAGCACTCCGCCGTCGAGGGCCACGAGCACCGCTCCCACGATGATGAGCAGGCCGACGAGCCATAGGTAGCCGAGGCCGACGGCGATCCAGGCGGGTGCGGTGCCCCGTTCGCGGCCCTGCGAGCGCGCGATCTGGCCGAGCGCGATGTGGCCGAAGAGGGCGGCCACGGGGCTGAGTAGCACGGCGAGGATGAGCGCGGCGATCGCGAGCGGGTTGGTGCGGCGTCGCGGCCGTCGGGGAGGAGTGCGCGCGGTGTCGCCCTGGCGCTCATGGAGGTTCGCGCCGGGCAGCGTGTCGCCGTCGGCGACCCCGGGCTGCTCGGCGTTCATGCCTTGCAGAGTATCGGCGTAGCGTTGACGGCGTGTCAGACGCGCCACGCCCCCAGGTCATCGCTCATCGCGGCGCGAGCGCGTACCGGCCGGAGCACACGATGGCCGCCTACCGCCTCGCCATCGCGCTGGGCGCCGACGCGATCGAGCCCGACATCGTGCCGACCAGGGATGGCCAGCTCGTGCTCCGCCACGAGAACGAGATCGGCGGCACGACCGACGTGGCAACCCGCCCCGAGTTCGCCGACCGTCGGCGCACGCAGACCATCGACGGCGAGCGCGTCACCGGCTGGTTCACGGAGGACTTCACGTGGGCCGAGCTCGCGACCCTGCGGGCCCGCGAACGGCTGCCCGAGCTGCGTCAGGCGTCGGCCCGGTTCGACGGGCACTACCCGATACTGCGGCTGCGCGACCTCATGGCGTTGCTCGATGGCGCGGAGCGGCCCGTGCGCATGGTGGCCGAGCTCAAGCACGCGACGCACTTCGCGGCGGCTGGCCTGCCGCTCGACGAGCTCTTCGCCGCCGAGGTGGCCGGCTGGGGCGGTCGGGAGCGCCTCGTCGTCGAGTCGTTCGAGCAGACGGTGCTCGGGCAGGTGCGCGCGCGGGGCGTCGATGCCGAGTACGTGTACCTGCTGGAGCGGCGCGGTGCGGCGGCCGACCTCGTCGCGCGCGAGGGGTCGGCGGCGCCCAACTATGCCTCGCAGCTGACCGATGGCGGCCTCGCGGTTCTTGCTCGCGACGTGGACGGCATCAGCCCGGAGGTCTCCCTGCTCGTGCGGCCCGGGACCGGGGTGGCGGGCCGCGACGGCGAGGACTGGCGGATGCTCGATCACGGCCTCGCAGCATCCTCTCTCGTGGCGCGCGCTCACGACCGGGGCCTGCGCGTCTACACGTGGACTCTGCGCGCCGAGAACCGCTTCCTGCCGGCTCCTTGCCGCGTCGGCTCGAGCCCTGCCGCGCACGGCGACTGGCATGGGTTCTTCGGCGCCGTGCTGTCGACCGGGCTCGACGGCGTCTTCGCCGACCAGCCCGACCTGGCTCTCGAGGCTCGCGCCGCCCTCTGACCCTCGAGCGGGGAGGCGGTCGGGGGCGCGACCTAGACTGGGGCCGCCATGAGCTTCCTCCCCGACGACACCCTTGACACCTCGAGTGGGCACGGTGACCCGCTGCTCGAGGGCCTCAACCCGCAGCAGCTCACCGCAGTGCAGTCGCGCGCGCAGGCGCTGCTCATCGTCGCGGGTGCCGGCTCGGGCAAGACGAGCGTGCTCACCCGCCGCATCGCCCGGCTCATCCGTGATCGCGAGCTGTGGCCCAGCCAGATTCTCGCAATCACCTTCACCAACAAGGCGGCGGGCGAGATGCGTGAGCGCGTCGAGCAGCTCGTCGGCCGGGATGCCGCGCAGGGCATGTGGATCTCGACGTTCCACTCGGCGTGCGTGCGCATCCTGCGCCGGGAGGCCGAGCAGTTCGGGTTCACGCGCGGGTTCACGATCTACGACTCCGCCGATTCCCGCGCGCTCATCAAGCGGCTTGTGAAGGATATGCAGGCCGACACGCTCGGCTTCACGGTGAGCGCGGTCGCCGGCAAGATCTCGAAGCTCAAGAACGAGCTCATCGACGTCGAGGGCTACAGCCGCCAGATCAACGCCAACGACCCGACCGAGGTCATGTTCCTCGAGCTGTTCCGCCGCTACACGGCCGAGCTCCGACGTGCGAATGCTTTCGACTTCGACGATCTCATCGCGCAGACCGTGTACCTGTTCCGCGCCTTCCCGCAGGTTGCGGCGCTCTACCAGCGCCGGTTCCGGCACCTCCTGGTGGACGAGTACCAGGACACCAACCACGCGCAGTACGCCCTCATCCGCGAGCTCACGCGGCCGGTCGAGCCGGCGCACGTGCCCGCCGATACTCGCATCGAGACCGACGCGAGCGGGGGCATCCCCGCGGCGGCACTCACGGTCGTGGGCGATTCCGATCAGTCGATCTACGCGTTCCGCGGAGCCGACATCCGCAACATCGTCGAGTTCGAGCGCGACTTCCCCGGCGCCGAGGTGATTCTGCTCGAGCAGAACTACCGGTCGACGCAGACGATCCTCGACGCCGCGAACGCCGTCATCGCGAACAACTTCGACCGCATCGCGAAGAACCTGTTCACGGCGGTCGGCTCTGGGGAGAAGATCGTCGGCTTCACGGGCTACAGCCAGCACGACGAGGCGCAGTTCGTGGCCGACGAGATCGGCACGCTGCACGATGCGGGCACGCCGTACAACCAGATCGCCGTGTTCTACCGCACGAACGCGCAGACGCGAGCGCTGGAGGAGATCTTCATCCGCTCGGCGATCCCGTACCGCGTGCTCGGTGGCACGAAGTTCTACGAGCGCGCCGAGATCAAGGACATGATGGCGTACCTCATCGCCGTCGCGAACCCGGCCGACGGCCTCGCCATGCGGCGCATCCTCAACACCCCCAAGCGCGGCATCGGGCCGGCGACGGAGACGGCCCTCGCGAACCACGCCGACGAACTGGGCGGCACGATGATCGATGCGCTGCGGGATGCCCCCGCCCTCGGTCTCGGGCCAAAAGTGACCGCCGCCATCGTCGACCTCGCCGCGATCCTCGACGCGGCGAGCGAGTCGCTCGACACGGGTCTGGTGCCGGACATCCTCACGGGAATCCTCGAGAAGACCAAGTATCTCGAGCTGCTGCGCGGCAGCCGCGACCCGCAGGACGAGGCGCGCGCCGAGAACGTGGAGGAGCTCGTGGCGGTGACCCGCGAGTTTCAGAAGAACAACCCAGAGGGTCGCCTCATCGACTTCCTCACCGAGGTCGCGCTCGTCGCCGCAGCCGACGACCTCGACGACTCGAGCGGCACCGTGTCGCTCATGACCCTGCACACGGCCAAGGGGCTCGAGTACGACGCCGTCTTCATCACGGGGGTGGAGGAGAACCTGCTGCCGCACCAGATGAGCGCGACCGAGCCGGGCGGCCCTGCTGAGGAGCGCCGCCTCTTCTATGTGGGCATCACGCGCGCCCGCCAGCGGCTGCACCTGAGCCTCGCGATGACCCGCACGACCTTCGGTGACACGCAGGTCGCCGCCCCGAGCCGGTACCTGCAGGAGATTCCGGCCGAACTCATCGACTGGCGGGACGCCCCGGGCATGGGCACGCGCACGACCGGGGGCGGCCAGCGCGCGCTCGGCGGCTCGGGCACGCCGAAGTTCGGGTACAGCACCTCGCTGCCACCGGGGAAGCCGAAGAAGGAGTGGGCGAACACGGTCACGGCGAAGGTGCGCGACAACGGCGACCTGACGCTTGACGTGGGAGACCGCATTCGGCACGCCGACTTCGGCGACGGATCGGTGACGAGCGTGACGCAGAACGGCGCGAAGTCGATCGCCGAAGTGCAGTTCGAGAAGGCGGGGCGCAAGCGCCTCCTCGTGAAGATTGCCCCGATTCAGAAGCTCTAGGACCTCGCCGAACCCCGCCAGCCTGCCGGGCTCGAGCGGACGCAGCAGGGACAATGGTGTGACAGACGTCAGGAGACCTTCATGGACATCTCGATCATTCCGCACCCGCAGGGCGTGACGGAGATCAGCGTGAGCGGCCGGCTCAACATGGTCACCGCGGCTCGGGTGCGCGAAGCCATCCAATCGGCCGTCGACGACAACCGGCCCCGCGTCGCGATCACTCTTGAGCACGTCGTCTTCCTCGACTCCTCGGGTCTCGGCGCACTCATCGCCGGCATGAAGACAGCACGAGAGGCGGGGGGCGATGTGCGGCTCGTGAAGCCGACCGAGCAGGTGGAGCTGGTGCTGGAGCTCACCAACATGGCCGGCGTGCTGCGGAGCTTCGACAGCGTGGAGAGTGCGTACGCGGATGCCTGACATGGTGACCCGCACCCTGCGGCTCACTGCGCCGCCCCACACGGTCGACACTGTGCACGACCTGCTCGACTCGGTGTGGGAGAGCGTGCCTGACCTGAGTGCGCGCGACCGCATGTCGCTCGAGACGGCGATCATCGAGCTCACGGCGAACGTCATCCAGCATGCGAACCACGGGCGAGGTGTGCAGGCGACCCTCACCGTCATCGCGTACGAGGACCGCCTGGAGGCGACGCTGAGCGACTCGGGCGAGGTCGACCACGTCGACCTCGAGGGCCGCGAGATGCCCGAGGCGGAGTCCCTCGCCGAGTCGGGCCGGGGCGTTCCCCTCATGAAGGCCCTCGTCGACACGGTCGAGCACCGACGCGTCGACGGATTCAACCACTGGACTCTCGTGCGTGGCCGTGAGGCGCAGGACGTGGATCGCTCCTCGACCCGCGGCATGCCCTCGGTGTCGATCACCGGGGTCATCGACGAGATGGCGCGGCAGCGCGCGCTCGAGGAGCTGGGCATCCTCGATACGTCGCCGGAGGAGCGCTTCGATCGGGTGACGCGCCTCGCGAAGAGCCTGTTCGGCGTGCAGTCGGCGGCGATCAACCTCATCGACGGCGACCGCCAGTGGGCGAAGTCCATCGCCGGCGATGCGGTCGTGGAGATGCCGCGAGAGAGCTCCGTGTGCACTGACACGATCATGGGCGACGACACTCTCGTGGTACCGGAGCTGACAGCCGATCCCGCGTACGCGGTTCGCGCGCAGGACGGTCTCATCAACTTCTACGCGGGCCACCCGCTCTACGCGTCGACGGGCGAGCGCATCGGAGCGTTCTGCATCTACGACCCGCACCCTCGAGCGTTCAGCGAGCGCGAGCAGGCGATGCTGCGCGACCTCGCGTCATGGGTGCAGCAGGAGCTCTCGGTGAGCCAGGAGCTCTCGCGCGCCGCCGAGGTGCAGCAGGGCCTGCTGCCGTCGAAGATGCTGAGCATGCCGGGGTGGGACATCGCCGGTTTCTGCCAGCCCGCGAGGGCGGTGGGCGGCGACTTCTACGACTGGTACCCGGTCGGGGAGGGTGCGGCGATCACGCTCGCCGACACGATGGGCAAGGGCATCGCGGCGGCGATCATCGCGGCGACGGTGCGCGCGGTGCTGCGGTCGGCGGCGCGCTTCGGCGATGTCACGGGCGCTGTCAACCTCGCCGCGGCCTCCCTCAACGCCGACCTCGACACGACGGGCCTGTTCGTGACGCTCTTCCACGCGCGCGTCGACATGGACTCGGGCGAGGTCACCTTCGTGGATGCCGGGCACGGCCTGACGGTCATCGCGCGCACGGACGGCACGATCGAGCGCCTGCGCTCGCACTCTCCGCCCCTCGGCGTCGACATCGACACGGAGTGGGAGGAGCAGACGATCACGCTGGAGCCTGGAGACACGCTCGTGGCGGCGAGCGACGGCGTGCTCGATCTATACGACGGCTCGCTCGACGGCCTGGATCGCGTGGCGGCGCTCGCCCTGCTCGCGTCCTCCTCGCAGGAGGTCGTGGATGCTCTGCGCACGCGTGCCCGCGGCACCTCCTCCGACGACGTCACGGTCGTCGTCGTGCGGCGCGACGACTGAGCGAGAAGGACCCCGCGGTCTTGAGGCTGCGGCGAGCACGCTAAAGTTGGACGCGGATTTGTCTCGACATCGAGAAATCTCGACATCGAGAGACCGCATCGACCACTTCCAATGTTGTGCACGCGGATGGGATGAAACACCGTGGATCTTTTCGAGTACCAGGCCCGAGACCTCTTCGAGAAGTACGGGGTTCCCGTGCTTCCCGGCGTCATCGCCGACACCCCTGAGGAGGCGAGGGCCGCAGCCGAGAAGATCGGCGGCGTCACGGTCGTCAAGGCCCAGGTCAAGGTCGGCGGGCGCGGCAAGGCCGGCGGCGTCAAGGTCGCCAAGACGGCCGACGAGGCCGAGGCTCACGCCCGTGACATCCTCGGCCTCGACATCAAGGGCCACGTCGTCCAGCGCGTCATGGTCGCGGCGGGCGCCGACATCGCCGAGGAGTACTACTTCTCGGTGCTCCTCGACCGGGCGAACCGCACCTACCTCGCGCTCTGCAGCGTCGAGGGCGGTGTCGAGATCGAGCAGCTCGCGGAGGAGCGCCCCGATGCCCTCGCGAAGGTGCACGTCGATCCGCTGACGGGCATCGACCTCGACACGGCGCGCGAGATCGCCCGTCAGGGCGGCTTCTCGGAGGAGCTCGTCGAGAAGGTCGCCCCGGTCTTCGTGAGCCTCTACCGCGTCTTCGACGACGAGGATGCGACGCTCGTCGAGGTGAACCCGCTCGTGCTCACGGGCGCTGGCGACATCATCGCGCTCGACGGCAAGGTCTCGATCGACGAGAATGCCGGCTTCCGCCACCCGCATCAGGCAGAGTGGGCTGGCGGCGAGCAGGGCGACCCTCTCGAGGCGAAGGCCAAGGAGCACGACCTCAACTACGTCAAGCTCGACGGCGAGGTCGGCATCATCGGCAACGGTGCGGGGCTCGTCATGTCGACGCTCGACGTCGTCGCCTACGCGGGCGAGGCCCACGGTGGCGTCAAGCCGGCGAACTTCCTCGACATCGGGGGCGGAGCATCCGCGACCGTCATGGCGGCCGGCCTCGACGTGATCCTCGGTGACGCCCAGGTCAAGAGCGTGTTCGTCAACGTCTTCGGCGGCATCACCTCGTGCGATGCCGTCGCGAACGGCATCGTGAAGGCGCTCGAGATTCTCGGCGATGCGGCGACCAAGCCGCTCGTCGTGCGCCTCGACGGCAATAACGTCGAGGAGGGCCGCCGCATCCTCGCGGAGGCCGCTCACCCGCTCGTGACGCTCGCGAGCTCCATGGACGAGGGCGCCGACAAGGCTGCCGAACTGGCTGCGAAGTAAGGGATACGCGAACAATGTCGATCTTCCTCACCAAGGATTCCAAGGTCATCGTCCAGGGCATCACGGGCGGCGAGGGCACCAAGCACACCGCGCTCATGCTCAAGGCGGGCACCCAGATCGTCGGCGGCGTGAACGCGCGCAAGGCCGGCACGACGGTCGAGCACTCCGCGAAGGACGGCTCGGCTCTCGAGCTGCCGGTCTTCGGCTCGGTCGCCGAGGCGATGTCGAGCACGGGCGCCGACGTGTCGATCGCCTTCGTGCCCCCGGCCTTCGCGAAGGACGCCGCGATCGAGGCCATCGAGGCGGGCATCCCGCTGCTGGTCATCATCACCGAGGGCATCCCCGTGCAGGACTCCGCCGACATCTGGGCGACGGCGCAGGCGCACGGCAACGTGACGCGCATCATCGGCCCGAACTGCCCCGGCATCATCACGCCGGAGGAGTCCCTCGCGGGCATCACGCCCGCGACGATCACGGGCAAGGGCCCGATCGGTCTCGTCTCGAAATCGGGCACGCTCACCTACCAGATGATGTTCGAGCTGCGCGACCTGGGCTTCTCGACCGCGATCGGCATCGGCGGCGACCCCATCATCGGCACCACGCACATCGATGCCCTCGCGGCATTCGAGGCCGACCCCGAGACGAAGGCGATCGTCATGATCGGCGAGATCGGCGGTGACGCCGAGGAGCGCGCGGCCGACTTCATCAAGGCCAACGTCACGAAGCCCGTCGTGGGCTACGTCGCGGGCTTCACCGCCCCCGAGGGCAAGACCATGGGCCACGCCGGTGCCATCGTTTCCGGCTCCGCGGGAACCGCGCAGGCCAAGAAGGAGGCCCTCGAGGCCGCGGGCGTCAAGGTCGGCAAGACGCCGAGCGAGACGGCTTCCCTCATGCGCGAGGTCATCGCCGCGCTGTAAGCGGCGACCGCACTCAGCAGACGACGGCCCTGCCGACCCCCTGGATGGGGCGGCAGGGCCGACGCTGTGTGCGGAGAGGCGGGCGTGTGCCACCCCGCACGATCGTGGGCGCCCGAGCTCAGGCGCGGTAGTGGTCGTCGCGCTCGTACTCGCGCAATGGGCGGGCACGGGGAACCCGGCGGTAGCCGTCGCGCATGATCGCGATGCCCTTGCCGCCGATGCCCGCGGCGGCGAGGAGTGCGAGGAGGATGAGAGCGATCGTGGTCATGGCAGAAAATCTATGACTGGATAATCTCGGCCACGAGTGGCAGGATTGCCATAGTCAGTCAATATTCCGCCACGCTGCTTCGTCTCCTGGAAAGGCCGTCCATGCTCCGACGTGTCGTCGCCCTCGCAATCCCCGGCCTCGCGCCCTTCGAGTTCGGCGTGCTGTGCGAGGTCTTCGGTATCGACCGCAGTTCCTCCGGCGCACCCGCGTTCGACTTCCACGTCGTCACCGCCGACCCCGGGCCCGTGCGCACGAGCCTCGGGTTCGACATCCTCGTGACCGACGACCTGTCGGTCGTGGCCGAGGCCGATCTCATCGCGGTCGCCGCGCGCAGCATCGGTCCGGTGGACGAGCGCTACCTCGAGGTGATCCGCGCGGCGGAGGCGCGGGGAGCCTGGGTGCTCAGCGTGTGCAGCGGGTCGTTCGTGCTGGGTGAGTCGGGCATCCTCGACGGTCGCCGCAGCGCGACGCACTGGATGTACGCGGAGGAGATGCAGCGCACCTACCCCCGCACCGTCGTCGACCCTGACGTGCTGTTCGTCGAGGATCGTCGCGTCATCACGGGCGCGGGCACCGCGGCCGGCATCGACGCGTGCCTGCACCTCGTGCGCCGCGAGCACGGTGCCGCCGCAGCGTCGGTGATCGCGCGGCGCATGGTCGTGCCGCCGCAGCGCGATGGCGGGCAGAGCCAGTACATCCAGCAACCCGAGCTGCAGCACGGCGGCACGAGTCTCGCCGAGCTCACCGACTGGATGCTCGACCACCTCGGCGACGATCACTCGGTCGAGGCCCTCGCGCGCCGCGCGCTGATGTCGGAGCGCACCTTCGCCCGCCGATTCCGCGCCGAGCTCGGCGAGAGCCCCGCCGCATGGCTCAACCGCCAGCGGCTCTTGCGCGCGCAGCAGCTGCTCGAGGAGTCCGACGCCCCCGTCGAGGAGGTCGCGCGCGTGTGCGGCTTCGGCTCCTCGGCGACGCTGCGGCACCACTTCACGCGGTCGCTCGGCACGACGCCGCAGGCCTACCGCCGCGCGTTCGGCGTGCGCGTCGCGCGCTAGGTTGCCGGCATCGCTGCCAGGTGCAGGAACATCGGGCAGGTACTGCCCGAGATGAGCGGGTCCACTACCTGCGGGGCCCCGACTTACTGCACGTGGCAGAACCCCACGTGATCTCCACGCACCTTTCCTCGGATCTGTGGAACCCTGTCCGCATGAGGAATGCACGCGATCGCGCCGGCCCTCGCCTCGCGGCGATCGTCGCGGTGACGGCCGTCACGGTGACGATCGCGGGATGCTCCCCTCGGGTTCTCGAGTCGCCGAGCGGGCTGCTCGTGCCGGTGGCGGCCGAGTACAACGGAATGGAAGCACTGCTCGAGGGCGAACTCGCCACGACATCGGGTGGGTGTCTCGCTGTTCGCTGGGGTGAGCCGGCGACGGTGACGGTCATCGTGACCGCTCCCGGGACCCGGCTTGAGGGTGACAGCGCCGTCGTCATGCCCGGCCACGAGTCGCTGACCGTGGGAGACACGGTTGCACTGGGAGGGGGCTTCCGGAACCCGGACGACTGGCCCGAGAACATCGCCCTTCCCGCCGAGTGCGATTCGGAGACCGAGGTCTTCTTCGTCAACTCGGGCGGCTGACCGGTCTACTCGCGGCGGTCGTGCCGCCGGGGGAGGACGTGCGCGGGCGCCTCGACAGCGGCCGGGAACTCGCACGTGAAGCGGCCCTCGTAGCCGAAGAGGAACCCGAACGTGCGGTTGCGCACCTCGAGGCGGATCACGTACTCGCGCGCCTCGTCGTCGAACGACTCGCGCAGGTCGGCGCGGCCCGAGAAGAGCATCGGGAAGGGGAACGCGAGTGGACCGGCAGAGAAGCGCTGAGCATCCGACCGCAGGTGCAGCGAGCCGTCCTCCTCGACCGCGAGGTCCAGGTCGACGGCGAGGTGCTGGTGCGTGCCGAGGTAGTCGACGACGCGACCCGTCGCGCCGAGGATCATGGTGGCGTCGAAACGCCCGGGCCGCTCAGGGTGATGCGGGTAGTCGAAGGTGCGCACGAATGTCACCGTCTCGCGCCCGAAGGGGTCGCGGTAGGCGTAGTTCTCGACGGTGAAGGGCACGTTCTTGCCGGGATACGGGGCGAGGATGTTGCGGATGCGCCCGATGTGGAGGAACGGCACCGTCCACCACGGGCCGCGCCGGATGCTCGTCATGATGCCGCCACCGACGCACGCGTAGCCCGCCGCGAGGCTGACGCCGAAGCGTCTCTGCAGCATGGGGTGCAGCCGGTCGAAGTCTTCGCCCATGGCTTGCGCGAAGATGCTGCTGCTGTCGGGCCCCTCCCCGCGCTCGGCGTCCCGCGGCACGGCGTCGGGGGTGCTCACGGCGCCGCCAGCGCGGCGAGGTCGGCCGGGGCATCCGCCATCGCGGCGGGGCGTCCGATGCTCCACGTGCAGTCGGAGGCGCGCGGCCGGCCGCGCGGCCACGGCAGCACTGCGCGCCACAGCGGCCAGCGCTCGGGCTCCTCGCCGCGCTCAACCCACCGTCGCAGCCGCGCGAAGCTGTAGGCCGTCATCCACGCGACGAGCGGGCGCACGAGCACTCGGTCGAGCAGCGCACCCCAGCCGGGCTCGTAGTCGTAGCCCGTGAGGAAGCGCACGCCGCCCTCGACGGGCTCGTACCGCCAGTAGCCGCGGCCGTCGCGCAGCGGCGAGAGCCGGTCGGTGGTCGTGAAGCGCAGCGCGGAGGTGCGGGCGCCGTCGGCGCCGAGGCGGGAGCCGAGCGAGATGCCGGTTCCGCGGATCGTGCGCACGAGCATCCCGCGTTCGTACTGGAACCGCCAGAGGCCGCCCTCGCCCTGCTCGGTGGGCACGATGCGGCTGAAGCGCGCGTCCCATCGTGCGTGCGACTGCGGGTCTTGCGTGAGGCTCCACACCGCGTCGAGGTCGGCCGCGACGGTGATCTCGACGCGGATCGCTCGACTGCTCATGCGCTCAGTCTGGCAGGCGGGGCACGGCGTTCGGGGTGCGGGCCGCGCCGTAGACTGCCGCCGTGAGCGCGGGTGAAGCGGGGCCGGTGAGCGGCGGCGGCGAGGTCGTCGTCGAGACCGCCGTGCGCAATGTCGGCGGCCTGCACACGCGCCCCGCCGCCGTCATCGCCGAGCTGCTCGCAGGCTTCGCCGCGACCGTGACGCTCGCCGTGCCCGGCAAGGAGCCCGCGACCGCCACGAGCGCCATCAGCATCGCGATCCTCGCCGCCGCCCCCGGAACCCCCGTGCGCATCACCGGCACCGGCGCCGACGCGCGCGCCGCCGTCGAGGCCGTGCGCGAGCTCATCGAGGAGGGCTTCGGGGAGGAGCTTGCCGAGGAGCTCGCTGAGGAGCTCTCCGAGACGGGCGGGCCGTCGACGGGGGCACCGGATGCGGCCCCCGTCGCTGCGCCGCCGTCCGCCCCCGCCGAGCACCACCCCGCCCGCCCGCTCGGGGTCAGCCCCGGCCGGGTCGTCGGCCCGGTGGCCGTGCGCCGCGGCGCCCGCCCGGTCGCGCCGTCCACCGCGGAGCGGCTTCCGGCGGCCGCGCGCCCCGACGCCGTCGAGCGCCTCGAGCGCGCGACGGCGCACGTCGCCGAGGGTCTGCGCGCGAGCGGCGAGCGGCTCGAGGGTCAGCGGCGCGAGGTGCTGCTCGCCACGGCGGTGCTCGCTGCAGACGAGGCTGTCGCGGCGGCCGCCGCCGCGGGAATCCGCGATGACGGCCTCACGCCCGAGGCCGCTGTGTGGCGCGAGCTCACGCGCACGGCGGAGCGCTACCGCGAGGCGGGCGGGCGGTTCGCCGAGCGCACGATCGACCTCATCGATGTGCGCGACCGCATCATCGCGCGCCTGCGCGGCGTCGAGCTGGCCGGGCTGCCGGAGACGGGGCATCCGGTCATCGTCGTCGCCGACGATCTGGCGCCCGCCGACACGGTCGCGCTCGACGCGACCACGTGCCTCGCGCTCGTGACGGAGCAGGGCGGGCCGACCTCGCACACGGCGATCATCGCGCGCGAGCTCGGAATCCCCGCGATCGTGGGCGCGGTGGGGGCGACGGGCCTCGCCGACGGCACGCTCGTGCTCGTCGACGGCAGCACGGGCGAGCTCGTCGTGCAGCCCGACGCGGCCGAGCAGGCCACCGCGACGGGGGTGCTCACGGTGCCGCCGTTCGTCGGGCCCGGCCGCACGAGAGACGGCCACCTCGTGCAGCTCACCGCCAACATCGGGGCGCCGCGCGATGCCGCGCGCGCCCTCGAGCGGGGCGCGGAAGGCGTGGGTCTGTTCCGCACCGAGTTCTGCTTCCTCGACCGCACGACCGCGCCGATCGTGGAGGAGCAGGTCGACGCCTACGCCGAGGTGCTCTCGGCATTCGCGGGGCGCACCGTCGTGCTGCGCACGCTCGACGCCGGCAGCGACAAGCCCCTGCCGTTCCTGACCCCCCAGGACGAGCCGAACCCGGCGCTCGGCGTGCGCGGCTACCGCACGTCGCGGCGCGACCCCGGGGTGCTCGACGACCAGCTGCAGGCGATCGCGATCGCGGCCGAGCGCACGGCCGAGCATCCCCACGTCATGTCGCCCATGATCGCGACCGTCGGCGAGGCGCGCGAGTTCGTGCGGCGCGCACGCGCCGCGGGGCTCGCCACGGTGGGCATCATGATCGAGACGCCCGCCGCCGTCATGGTCGCCGAGGAGCTGTGCGCGCTCGCCGACTTCGTCTCCGTCGGCACGAACGACCTCGCCCAGTACACGATGGCCGCCGACCGGCAGTCGGGGGAGCTCGCCGAGCTCACCGACGCGTGGCAGCCGGCCGTGCTGCGCATGATCTCGCTCGTCGGCGCGGCCGCCGCACGCACCGGGACACCGCTGAGCGTGTGCGGCGAGGGCGCGGCGGATGCGCGCCTGGCTCCCGTGCTGGTCGGCCTCGGGGCACAGAGCCTGTCGATGGCGGCACGCGCGATCCCCGCCGTCGGCGACACGCTCGCGCAGGCCACGCTCGAGCAGTGCCGCCGGGCGGCCGAGGCGGCGTGCGCGGCCGACACGCCCGCCGCGGCGCGCGAGGCGGCGCAGCGGGCGCTCGCCTAGGCTCGGGGCACCCATGACGCGCCGCCTCACCGCCACTCTCGCCGCCCTCGAGGCGCTGCTCGTCGTCGGCGTCGGGCTCAGCATCCCGCTCGCTCTCGGCACCGTTCTGTGGGCGGCGCAGTTCGGCTTCCAGCTCGACTGGATCATCTTCTGGCGCGCCGCCGCAGACCTGTGGCTGCTCGGCCACGGGGTCACCATCACCTTCCAGCTCGACCCCGTGACGGCCCTCGCGCTCGGAGGCGGGGTCGACAGCAGCGCCGGCGTCGGCGATCCGTTCGCCGTCACGCTCGCGCTGCTCGGCTTCGCCCTGCTCACGGCGCTGCTCGGCGTCCGTCTCGGGCGTCGACTGCGGGCAGAGCCGCACCGCATCCTCGGCGAGCTCGTGGCGGTCACAGGAGTGCTCGTGCTCTCGGCCCTCGTGGTGCTCAGCGCCGGGCATCCCGCCGCTCTGCCGTCGCGGTGGCAGGGGGCGATGTTCCCCGCCCTCGTCTACGGGCTCGGCGTCGCGATCGGCTCGATAGGTGCGACCAACCCGGCGCGCGTGCGCCTGCGGCAGCTCATCGCGGATGCTCCGCCCCTGCTCACCGGCGTCGGCGGCGCCGCCCTCCGCACGGGCCTCGGTGCCGTCGCCACCGTGGTGCTCGCAGGCTCCCTGCTCGCGACCACCGCACTCGTGTTCGGCTTCGGGCAGGTCATCGCGCTCTACGAGAGCGTGCAGGCAGGCGTGCTCGGCGGGCTCGCGCTCACACTCGGGCAGCTCGCGCTGCTGCCGACGATCGTGCTGTGGTCGGCGTCGTGGCTCATCGGGCCGGGCTTCGCGCTCGGCGCAGGGTCGATCGTGAGCCCCGTCGCGGTGTCGCTCGGGCCGCTGCCGGCGATCCCGTTGCTGGGGGCGCTGCCGGCCGGCGAGTCCCCGCTCGGCTACCTGACCCTCCTCGTGCCGGTCGCCGCGGCGTTCGCGGCGGGCCTTGCCGTGCGCCCCCGCCTCGCGGACGCCTTCGGTCGCGCCTACGCGTACGACCTGCCACTCGGAGCGCGGGTCGGCTGGTCCGTGCTCACGGGCGTGCTCGCGGCGATCGTCGCCGGCCTCGCCATGGGCTTCCTCGCGTGGCTCGCCGCGGGTGCGGCGGGGCCCGGTCGCCTCGCGGTGGTTGGCCCCGACCCGGTCGCCGTCGGGGTCTGGATGCTCGCCGAGACGCTCCTCGGAGTCACCCTCGGCCTGCTCGCCGCCGGCGCGCGAGCACCGCGGCCCACCACGCCCCGCGCGGGCGCTAACTCGGCCCGCGCGCAACCGCCAACTGGCCCCGCGCGCAGCCGCTAGCCTGGCGTGGTGGTGAGAGTCGCGTGCTGAGGGTCGCTGTGCTGATCTCCGGCGGCGGGTCGAACCTGCGCGCTCTGCTCGAGGAGTGCCGCCACGACTCCTACCCCGCGCACGTCGTCGCGGTCGGCGCCGACCGTGACGCCGACGGGCTCGCCCACGCCGAGGTCTTCGGCATCCCCTCCTTCACGGTTCCCTACTCGGCGTACCCCACGCGCGAGGCCTGGGGTGACGAGCTGCTCGCGGCCCTCGCACCGTGGGGTGCCGACCTCGTCGTGCTGAGCGGCCTCATGCGGCTTCTGCCCGCAGGCGTCGTCACCGCGCTCGCCCCCGGGCTCATCAACACCCACCCCGCGTACCTGCCCGAGTTCCCCGGCGCGCACGCCGTGCGCGACGCGCTCGCCGCGGGCGCCACGCAGACCGGCGCGAGCGTCATCGCCGTCGACGCGGGAGTCGACACTGGCCCGATCCTCGCTCAGGAGCGCGTGCCCGTGCTGCCCGGCGACACCGAGCACGCGCTGCACGAGCGCATCAAGCCCGTCGAGCGGCGCCTGCTCATCGACGTCGTGCGGGGCATCGCCGACGGGTCGATCGACCTCGGCGCAGCATCCGCGCCCCGCTCCTCCTGACCCCACGACCCCGTACCTACCCTTGGAGACCCTCATGGCCGGCCCCGTTCACGACCCCGCCCTCTACCGTGAGCGCGACGCGATCCCCGTGCGCCGTGCGCTCATCAGCGTGAGCGACAAGACCGGTCTGCTCGAGCTCGCTACGGCGCTCGCGGGGGCGGGCGTCGAGATCGTGTCGACCGGCTCGACGGCGGCGACGATCGCCGAGGCCGGGCATGCCGTCACCGAGGTCTCCGCCGTCACGGGCTTCGCCGAGACGCTCGACGGGCGCGTCAAGACGCTGCACCCGAGCGTGCACGCCGGCATTCTCGCCGACTTGCGGCTCGCGTCGCACGAAGCGCAGCTCGCCGAGCTCGGCATCGCGCCGTTCGACCTCGTGATCGTCAACCTGTACCCCTTCGTGGAGACCGTCGCGAGCGGTGCGGAGGCGAGCGCGATCGTCGAGCAGATCGACATCGGCGGGCCCGCGATGGTCCGCGCCGCCGCGAAGAACCACGCCAATGTGGCGATCATCGTCGACCCGGCCGACTACCACCAGGTGACGAAGGCCGTGACGCTCGGCGGCACCACCCTGCTGCAGCGGCAGCGTTTCGCGGCGAAAGCCTTCGCGCACACCGCTGCGTACGACACCGCTGTCGCCGGGTGGTTCGCCGAAAACCTCGGGGTGCGCGCGCGCGGAGCTGAGGCGAAGCCCATTTCTGGGCTTCGCGCGACGCCAGCGCCCGACGCCGTCTCGGCGTCGGGCCCAGCGGGGGACGGCAGCCCCGAGACCGTCGACGTGCACGCGCGACTGCAGCAGGTACTGCGCTACGGCGAGAACAGCCACCAGTCGGCGGCCCTCTACCGAACGGACGGGGGCGCGGGCATCGCGCAGGCCACGCAGCTGCACGGCAAGGAGATGTCGTACAACAACTACGTCGACGCCGATGCCGCCGTGCGCGCCGCCTACGACCACGAAGCCCCCGCCGTCGCGATCATCAAGCACGCCAACCCGTGCGGCATCGCCGTGGGCGCGTCGATCGCCGCAGCCCACGCCGCCGCGCACGCGTGCGACCCCGTCTCCGCCTTCGGCGGCGTCATCGCCGCCAACCGCGTCGTCACGCTCGCCGCCGCCGAGTCGATCGCACCGATCTTCACCGAGGTCGTCGTCGCTCCCGGCTTCGAGCCCGAGGCGCGGGCCTTGCTCAGCGAGAAGAAGAACATCCGCCTGCTCGAGCTGCCGACCGGGTTCACCCTGCCGGCCGTCGAGCTGCGGCAGGTGAGCGGGGGGCTGCTGCGGCAGGAGGCCGACCACTCGTTCGCGCCCGCATCGACGTGGCAGCTCGCGGCGGGAGAGCCGGCCGACGACGCGACCCTCGCTGATCTCGAGTTCGCGTGGCGCGCGTGCCGCGCCGTGAAGTCGAACGCGATTCTGCTGGCGTCGGGCGGAGCATCCGTCGGTGTCGGAATGGGCCAGGTCAACCGGGTCGACTCGTGCCACCTCGCGGTGTCGCGCGCCGGCGACCGGGCGCGCGGCTCGGTCGCCGCGAGCGACGCGTTCTTCCCCTTCGCCGACGGCCTGCAGGTGCTGCTCGACGCGGGAGTGCGCGCGATCGTGCAGCCCGGCGGCTCGGTGCGCGACGAGGAGGTCGTCGCGGCGGCGCAGGCCGCTGGGGTGACGATGTATCTCACGGGCGAGCGCCACTTCTTCCACTGACCGCACGGCCCGGTGGCACCCTCGACGGTCTCAGCACGGTCGCGCGGGCGATAGCGTGGCACGCATGACCCCGATGCTGCGCCGCCTGCTCGACTCGACCCTCACCGCCCTCGCGGTCGCCCTCACGACCCACCTGGTGACGATCGTGCTGTTCGCCGCGATCAACGGCGCGACCCTCGAGGTGCTCACGCAGGTGAACGGCATCTTCGGCTTCTCGTCGATCCTGCTCTTCGTGTTCCTCGCCCTCGCGGGCCTCGCCCCGATCTACCGGCACTGGGCGGTCGCGCTCGGCACGGGCATCCTCGCGGCGCTGCTCTCGTCGTGGTTCGGCGCGCTGCTCGCGCTCGTCGTCGCCGGCAACCCGATCACGCAAGAGCTCATCGACTACCTGTGGCTGAGCGTGCTCGGCTTCAACCTGCTGTACCAGGTCATCGCCGTGCTCGCGGTCATGACGATCGGCCGTCGCATCATGACGACGCGGGATGCCTCTGCCACGGCCGCGCGCCGCCTCGCGCTCGTCCGCATGCCGTCACCGCGCCTGGCCGAGGGGCTGCTCACGCACCAGGACCGCGTGGAGGTCGACGTCGACCTGGCCGACGCGCAGTGGGAGGGATACGTGGAGGCACTGCGGGCGGAGGGCTTCACCCTCGTCGACGTGCCTCCCGCCGATGAGCTGCCCGACACCGTCTTCGTCGAGGACGCCCTCGTCGTCATCGCCGGTACCGCGGTCGTCACACGGCCCGGCGCTGTGGAGCGGCAGCCGGAGACCGCGGCGGCCGAGCAGACCGCGCGCGAGCTGGGTCTGCGCCTCGAGCGCATCGTCGAGCCCGGCACGCTCGACGGCGGCGACGTGCTCGCGGTCGGCGACACCCTCTACGTCGGCCGGGGCGGCCGCACCAACGCGGAGGGCATCCGCCAGCTGCGCGTCATCGCCGCGCGGCACGGGCTCGGCGTCGTCGCGGTACCCGTGTCGAAGGTGCTGCACCTCAAGAGCGCCGTGACGGCGCTGCCCGACGGCACGGTGATCGGGCATCCCGATCTGGTGGATGACGTGTCGATGTTCCGCTCGTTCCTGCCCATGCCCGAGCCGGAAGGCGGACACGTCGTCGTCCTCGACGACCACACGGTGCTCATGGCGGCGAGTGCACCGCATTCCGCCGAGCTGATCCGCTCGCTCGGCTACCGCGTGATCACGGTCGACATCTCCGAGTTCGAGAAGCTCGAGGGCTGCGTCACGTGCCTGAGCGTGCTCGTGCGGTAACGATCCGCTCTCGCGTTTCTGCGCCCGCCCGCTGAGGGATAGTCTGTAAGGCTGCGCGCTCGACCACCACCGAGCCTCTGCGGCACCATCACCACCGTGCCAACACCACTGTGCGACCGCCACAAGCGGTCGCCGCGCTCACTCGAGGATCCACCGTGTCGACGACCACGCCCGCCCCGCCCCGCCTGAACACCATGCGGGCGATCGCGCGCATCTACCCGTACGCGAAGCCGGCCATGAAGTGGATCTACGCGGGCATGGGCGCGGCGCTCGCCGCGGGAGTCGTGACCCTCATCATCCCGATCGTGCTGCAGGGCCTCGTCGACGGGCCACTGCGCACGGGCGACGCCTCGCAGATCTGGCCGGCCGGCCTGCTCGTGCTCGCCCTGGGGTTCCTCGAAGCCGTCTTCATCATGCTGCGCCGCTGGTTCGTGCTCACGCCCGGCACGCACATCGAGGCGCGCATGCGCAACGGCCTCTACGCGCAGCTGCAGGACTTGCCCGTCGCGTTCCACGACCGCTGGCAGTCGGGGCAGCTGCTGAGCCGCGCGGTGAGCGACCTCAACCTCATCCGCCGCTGGCTCTCCTTCGGCTTCGTGCTGCTTATCGTCAACACGGTCACGATCCTCATCGGCTTCGCGGTGCTGCTGAGCTGGAGCCTGTGGCTGGGCCTGCTGTTCCTCGCGATGAGCGTCCCCCTCTGGGTGTACGGCTACCTGTTCGAGAAGAAGTACTCGATCATCGCGCGGCGCGCGCAGGACCAGCAGGGCGACCTCGCGACGGCGGTCGAGGAGAGCGTGCACGGCATCCGCGTGCTCAAGGCGTTCGGGCGCGGCAAGCATTCGCTGCTCAAGTTCGCCGATCAGGCCGAGCTGCTGCGCGGCACCGAGATCGAGAAGGCCAAGGCGATCGCCGGCATCTGGTTCTGGCTCGTGCTCATCCCCGACGTCGCTTTCGCGCTGTGCCTGCTGGGCGGTGTGGCGCTCGCCGCCGCCGGAGAGCTGAGCGTGGGCGAGCTGTTCGCGTTCTTCGCGACGGCGACGGTGCTGCGCTTCCCGATCGAATCGATCGGATTCCTGCTGTCGATGACCTTCGACGCGCGCACGGCCACCGACCGCTTCTTCGAGGTCATGGACGAGGTCAACACGATCACCGACCCGGAGGCGCCGCGCACGCTCGAGAAGCCCACGGGGCGCATGACGTTCGAGAACGTCGAATTCCGCTATCAGGATGCTCCCGCCGACCTTCCTGGAACGCTCGACGGCATCACCCTCACTCTCGAGCCGGGCGAGACCATGGCGCTCGTCGGCATCACGGGCAGCGGCAAGACCACGCTCACGGCACTCGCGACGAGGCTCTACGACGTCACGGGAGGGCGGATCCTGCTCGATGACGTCGACATTCGCGACCTCACGCGCGAAGAGCTGCGCCGCCACGTCGCGATGGCGTTCGAGGACGCGACGCTGTTCTCGGCGAGCGTGCGCGACAACGTTCTGCTCGGCCGCCCCGACCTCACCGAGAGCGACGACCCCGCCGCCGCGCGCGAGGCCGAGCGGGTGCTCACCGAGGCGATCGAGATCGCCCAGGCAGGCTTCACCTACGATCTGCCGAACGGGCTCGACACGCTCGTCGGCGAGGAGGGCCTGAGCCTCTCAGGCGGTCAGCGTCAGCGGCTCGCGCTCGCGCGCGCCGTCGCGGCCGACCCGGCCGTGCTCGTGCTCGACGATCCGCTGAGCGCCCTCGACGTCGACACCGAAGCCCTGGTCGAGGCCGCCTTGCGCCGCGTCCTCGCGAAGACGACGGGCCTCATCGTCGCGCATCGCCCCTCGACCGTGCAGATGGCAGACCGCGTCGCGCTCCTGCAGGAGGGCCGCATCACCGACGTCGGCACGCACTCCGAGCTGCTGCAGCGCAACGAGCACTACCGCTACGTGATCTCGTCCCTCGAGGACGAGGAGCTCGCGGCCGAGGAGCGCGCTGAGCGCGAGCTGCGTCTCGCCGAGGAGCAGAGCCGCCGACAGGATGCGATCGACCGCGAGAGCAGGGTCATCGACCACGACGGGGAGGGAATCCGATGAGCGTCGTCGGCGTCGAGGGCGAGGAGCGCGACGACTTCACGCGAGGCGAGTCCCGTCAGATGAGAGCCCGCTCGCTGCGGCTGCTCGGCTCGCTCGTGCGCCCGGTGCGTGCGCGGGTCATCCTCACCATGGTCGTCATCGTCCTCTCGACGGCGCTGCAGGTGGCCGGCCCCGCGCTCATCGCGTACGGCATCGACACCGGTCTGCCGGCGCTGCTCGACGAGAACGACTGGATGCCGATCGGCCTCATCGTGGGCGCGTACCTGCTGACGGGCATCTCGGGTGCGGCGTTCATCGCGCTGTACCAGGTCATGTCGGCGCGCTTGAGCCAGGCCATCCTGCTCGATCTGCGCAAGCGCGTGTTCCTGCACACGCAGCGCCTGTCGCTCGAGTTCCACGAGTCGTACACCTCGGGCCGCATCATCGCGCGGCAGACGAGCGACCTCGACTCGATCCGCGAGCTGCTGGATTCCGGCCTCAACCAGCTGGTCTCCGGGATGCTCTACATGAGCTTCACAGCCGCCGCACTCGTGCTGCTGGACCCGACCTCGGGTCTCGTCCTGGCCGTGTCGCTCGTGCCGCTCCTGCTGCTCACGCGCTGGTTCCAGGTGCGCTCGCAGAAGCTCTTCCGGTACACCCGCGTCGCCTCGGCGCGCCTCATCGTGCACTTCGTGGAGACCATGACGGGCATCCGCGCCGTGAAGGCGTTCCGCAAGGAGCCGCGCAACGCGGTGCAGTTCGGCGACCACGTCGAGGAGTACCGGCACGCCAACGCGCGCGTCATCCGCCTGTTCGGCATCTTCGACCCGGGCCTCGTCCTCATCGGCAACGTGACCGTCGCCGCCGTGCTCGTCGTCGGCGGATTCCGCATCGTCGACGGCGCGCTCGAGATCGGCGCGCTGCTCGCGATCGTGCTCTACACCCGCCGGTTCTTCGACCCGGCGGAGGAGATGGCGATGTTCTACAACTCCTACCAGGGTGCCGCGGCCGCGCTCGAGAAGATCTCGGGCGTGCTCGAGGAGACCCCCTCGGTCGCGGACCCGACGACACCCATCGACCTGTGGAAGGCGCGCGGCACCGTGCACTTCGACCGCGTGCGCTTCCAGTACACGCAGGATGAGGTCGTGCTGCCGGATCTCGAGCTCGAGATCCCGGCCGGGCAGACGATCGCGCTCGTCGGCACGACGGGGGCGGGCAAGTCGACTCTCGCCAAGCTCATCGCGCGCTTCTACGACCCCACGTCAGGAGCGGTGACGCTCGACGGCGTGGACCTGCGCAAGCTGCACCCGAAGGATCTGCGGCGCGCGATCGTCATGGTCACGCAGGAGGCGTACCTGTTCTCAGGCACTGTCGCCGACAACATCGCCTTGGGCAACCCGGAGGCTTCGCGTGACGAGATCGTGGACGCGGCGAAGGCCGTGGGTGCGCACGAGTTCATCGAGTCGCTGCCGCACGGCTACAACACCGACGTGAACAAGCGCGGCGGCCGCGTCTCGGCCGGCCAGCGCCAGCTCATCTCGTTCGCGCGCGCGTTCCTCGCCGACCCGGTCGTGCTCATCCTCGACGAGGCGACGGCCTCGCTCGACATCCCGAGCGAGCGGCTCGTGCAGCAGGCCCTCAACACCCTGCTCAGCGATCGCACGGCCGTCATCATCGCCCACCGCCTGTCGACGGTCGCGATCGCCGACCGCGTGCTCGTCATGGAGCACGGCCGCATCGTCGAGGACGGCACGCCCGCCGAGCTCATCGCCGGCACGGGCAAGTTCGCGCAGCTGCACGCCGCCTGGCGCGACTCCCTCGTGTAGCGGAGCGGTGCCGCGGGGGATGCTCCGCGCGGGCCTACTCCGACAGCGAGCGGCTTAGCATCGAGAGCGTCGCCGCCTGCGCGACGCGCGCTCGATCGCCGCGCCGCGAGACGAGCAGTTCGACGACGAACTCCGTGACGAGCATGAGCGCCGCGCGCGAGGTGTGCACGAGCTCGTCGCGGAAGGTGTCGTCGATCGGGGCGACGATGAGCGCGGCGTCGGCGAGCTTGGCCGCCGCGGACTGCGGAAAGCACGTGATGACGAGCACCGTCGCCCCGCTCTCCCGCGCCGCGGTCATGACCTCGAGCGAGGCGCGGTTGGCGCCGGATCCCGTGACGACGACGCACGCCGAGCCCGCGCCGAGCTGCGTCGCCGAGATCTGCTGCCCGATCGTGTCGGGCAGGTACTCGGCCGGGCGCCCCGCCGAGATGAGGCGAAGCGCGAGGTCGAGACCGAGCGGCAAGGAGAGGCCGTTGGCAACGACGAGCACGCGCTGCGACTCGTCGACGACCCGCACGAACTGCTCGACGCTCTCCTCCGTGAGTGCCGAGAGGGTGTGGCCGAGGCGGTCGGAGAAGCGCTCGATCATCGTGCGGAGCGCACCCATCACCGTGCCGTCCGCGCCCTCCGAGGCGCTCGTCGTCTGAGATCCGAGGGCGAGCTCGCGCACGAGCGCGACGCGCAGCTGCTGATATCCGCTGTAGCCGAGGGACTGGGAGGTGCGGATGACACTCGCCCGCCCCACGCCGAGGAGGTCGGCGACGTCCTGCGCGGTGCGCTCGATCGCCGCCTCGACATCGCTCGCGATCGACTCGGCGACGCGCCGCTCGGTCGGATGGAGCGAGGGCGCGAGCATGGCGATGCGCGCCGTCGGCGGGGCGTCAGCGGATCCCGACCACATGGCGGCTCCTCTTCTCCGTGATGCGCGGACCGCCCGTGATGCGTCGGCGGATCGCGCCCGAGATCGCGTCCATGATCATCGTCACGACGACGACCACGATCAGCAGCATTCCGACGGTATCCCACTCGCGGAAGTTGGTGTAGTTCGCGAGCATGCTGCCGACGCCGCCCGCGCCGACGAGGCCGAGCACGGCGGAGGTGCGGATGTTGATCTCGAAGCGGTACAGCGCGAACGACATGAGCGCGGGGGCGACCGCGGGCCAGAGCGCCCAGCGGGCGACCTCGGCCGTGCTTCCGCCCGCGGCTCGCACGGCCTCGGAGGCGCCCTCCTGGGCGGACTCGATGGTCTCGTAGACCCACTTGCCCTGCGTGCCGATGCCCGCGATGCCCAGCGCGAGAGCGCCCGTGAACGGGGTGAGGCCTGTGACGGTCAGGAGGAGGAGCGCGATGATCACCTCGGGCACCGCGCGGATGATGGCGAAGACCACCCGCAGCGGCAGGCGCACCCAGGAGGGTCCGACGTTGCCGGCGGCGAGCATCCCGAGAGGGATCGAGACGATCACGCACAGGATCGCGCCGATCCACGCCATGGAGATGGAGCGCCACATCTCGAATAGGGCGCGCGGCAGGCGCTCCCAGTTCGGGTCGGCGAACATGAGCGTGCTGTAGCGCAGCACGTCGCCGGGCACGTCGCCGAGCTCGCTCCAGTCGATCCTCAAGCCGACGGTCGCGGCGATCACGACACCGCCCACGACGATCGCCCACAGGCTCGCGGCGGTGCGCGAGGGCCGCGACGGCGGAAGCGGCGGTGCGGTGCGCGCGTTCACACGAGCCTCCGTCGCAGGGTCGTGGAGACAAGCTCGATGAGCACGACGACGACGAGGATCTCGAGCACGATGATCGCGACGTCGTCGTAGGCGTAGAAGGCGCGTCGCTCGTCGAGCAGCCGCCCGATGCCGCCCGCGCCGACGATGCCGAGGATCGCGGAGATGCGCACGTTGAGCTCGAGGGCGTACAGCCACTGGTTGGCGAAGAGCGGCCAGGACTGCGGCAGCGCGGTCGCGCGGTTGATCTGCAGTTGAGAGCCACCCGCGGCGCGACCGGCCTCCATGTACGCGTGGTCGCCCGAGTCGATCGCCTCCGAGACGAGCTTGACGACGACCCCGACGTTGAAGAGGAAGAGCGTCACGAGGCCGGGAAGCGCGCCTACGCCGATCATCGCGACGAGGACGGTCGCGTAGACGAGGTCGGGCACGGCCCGCAGAACGTTGATGACCGTGCGGACAGCGTGACGCGTGACGCCGTTCGGGTTGGTGGGTGCGGCGGCCCACAGCGTCAGCGGCACGGAGACGAGCGCAGCGGCCGCCGCGCCCACGAGCGCCATCTGCAGCGTCTCGAGTATCGGCTCGAGCGTGCGGGGGAGGAAGGAGAAATCCGGCTGGATCAGTTGCACGAGCAGTCCCGAGCCGTTGCTCCAGTTGCGGACGAGAGCACCGAGGTCGACCTCGATGCCGCCGATCGCGGGCACGCACGTCGCGATCGTGAAGAGCGCGAACGCCGCGATCGCGAGGCCGTTCCGCGCCCGGTTGCGGGGGCGGGGAGGCAGGTCGAGCGCGCGTAGCGGCGCGGTCGCCGCCTCGACGCTGTCGGCGCTCGCGCCGATCAGCCTCGTGCTCACGAGCCGAGCCGATCGTCGGGCTGGATGGGCCGACCGTAGATCTGCTCGAAGTCGCTCTCCGCCGCCTCCGCCGCCGGGCCGTCGTAGACGAGCCGGCCGTCGCGCAGGCCGATCATGCGCGTCGTGTACATGCGAGCCAGATCCATGAGGTGGATGTTCACCAGCACGGTGAGGCCCTTCTCGGCGTTGACCCGGCGCAGGTCGTTCATGACGGCGTGGGCGGTCGGCGGGTCGAGGCTCGCCACCGGCTCGTCGGCGAGCATGACGCTCGGTTCCTGCGTCAGGGCGCGGGCGATCGCGACGCGCTGCTTCTGGCCGCCCGAGAGCTGACCCGCGCGGGTCCACACCTTGTCGAGGATCCCGACCGAGTCCAGCGACCGCAGCGCGAGCTCGCGGTCGTGCGCCGTCGTGATGCCGAGCAGCGATCGGTAGATCGGAGTGTGGGCGAACCGCCCGACGAGCACGTTGCGGTACACGTCGGTGCGATCGGCGAGGTTGAAGCCCTGGAAGATCATCCCGATGTGCCCGCGGAGGCTGCGCAGCCGACGGCCGCGCATGCCGTTGACGGTATGCGGCCCCACGGCGACCGTGCCGCTCGTCACGGGTACGAGCCCGTTGATGGTACGGATGAGCGTCGACTTGCCCGAGCCGGAGAGTCCGACGATGGAGACCATCTCACCGGGAGCGATGTCGAGGGAGACGTTGCGCAGGGCCGTCGTGCCGTTCGGATAGGTGACCGATACGTCGTCGAGGCGGATGGACCACGACCCGGAGGCCGAGGGGGTGACCTCGGCCTCCGGGCGCTGCGGTGCAGAACGCATGAAGCGAACCTTCGCGATCGATGCGATCAGTTGGAGAACTGGGCGAGGATCTCGCCGTAGCGGGTGATCTCGCCGATCTCCGTCTCGCTCGTCCAGTCGGAGAGGCCGACGAGGTCGAACATGACGGTGGCCGCCTCCTCGGAGGAGTCCGCATAGGCGTCCATGAGCGCGGTCAGCTGGGTGACGAGGTCGTCGGGCAGCGACGAGGAGACCGCGACGCCGCCGTTCGGGATGAGGTCGGTGTAGGCGAACGCCACGACTTGCTCGGCGATGTCGGGAGCCTCCTCGGTGACCGTGGTGCGGGCATCCCAGTAGGCGAAGCCCACCTCGGCGTCGCCGTTGTAGACGGCGAGGACCGAGTTGTTGTTGCCCTCGACCGGGATCTGCGTGATGTCGGCGTCGGTGTCGATGCCGAGCTCGCGCATGGCGACGACGGGGTACTGGTAGCCAGCGGGCGACGTGGCCGCCTGGAGGGCGACCTCCGTGCCGTTGTCAATGAGCTCCAGCGCTTCGAGGCCGGCCGGGCCTGCGCCAGCGGCGGTGCCCTGCTCGATGCCGTTGCAGTAGGACAGCTCGATGCCGCTCGCGGCGTACGTGGCCATGACAGGGGCCTCGGCGCAGTACTTGGCCGGGTTGTTGGTGTACGCGACAGACGCGTACGAGGTGGCTCCGAAGCGCACGTCACGCAGGATGAGCTCGGCGTCGTAGCGCTCGATCGCGTTGTACAGCGAGCCGGCGTCGGTGATGACGACCTGAGCCTGGTCGCTGCCCAGTGCTTCGACGGTCGCCGAGTATTCGGAGGCGACCACGCCGTTGATCTCGATGCCGAGGTTGTCGGAGAGGTAGCTGGTGAGCGGGTCGAGCGCCTCGGCGAGGTCAGCGCCCTCGACCGAGGGGACGAGGGAGATCGTGATGGACTCGGGCCACTCGGAGGCCTCGCCCGAGGCGTCGGTCTCAGCCTGGCCGCTGCAGCCGACGAGGGCGACGGCGGCGACGGCCGCGACACCGGAGATGAGGAGGGACTTGCGCATGATCAGTGGTTCCTTTCGATGGTGTGGTGAGGGAGGGAATCGGCAGAAGGAGTCAGGAGGGGAGGAGCGGCGTGCACCCACGCCGTGATCTCGTCGTAGAGATCGGCGAGGCTGTGACCGCGCATCGTGGTGGCAGCGGCGGAATGCGCGGCGGTGACGCCGACGAGAGCGGTGTCCGCTCCGAGCGCGGTCGCCGGGTCGAGGTCGAACTCGGCGATGTCGCCGATGGCGAGCACCGCACCCTGCTCGAGCGCCTCGCGCAGCACGGGCACGAGGCCGTGGGGCTTGCCGACCGCGAAGTGCAGATCGTCGAAGACCTCGGCCACGCCCCACGCCTCGAGGACGTCGAGGATGCGGCCGGCCGGTGCGTTGGTCGCGAGGACGAGGCGCGCGCGTGCGCTGAGACCGTGCAGGAACTCGCGCAGGCCCTGCGGCGGGTCGACGAGGGCGTCGTCGGATCCGAGCAGCTCGCGCGAGGCGGCGTACGCGGCGTCGAGGCGCTCGCGTGCGATGCCCTCGGCGGCGGCGACCCGGCTGACGGCGTCGTAGCCGTCGCGGTACTCGGCCTCGCCCGCCTCGAAGGCGGCGAGCGCGGCCTCGGCGCGACCGAGGAACGTCGCATCACCGGCGTGCGCGGCGATCGCACGAGCGAACGCCGAGATCGGCCCGTTGCCGAGCGCGAGTGTGCCGTCGAAATCCAGCACGATCGTGGGCCTCACCGCTCTCCTCTCCGCCCGCGGGCAGGTTCGTCGCCCTGACGTGGACGATGCGTCTATGGTGGCCAAATTTGGTGGACGAAGCGGCCATGAGTGGTGAACACTGCGTGAACTCATCCGGGGCGACGGCCGTCTACGCTGGGACGTCGTGATCCACACGCTCGACGATGCCGCGGCGCGAGCGCTCACCGACCCCAGCGGCGTCCTGCGCGAGCACTCCTGGCTCGGCGCCGCGATCGACGATGACGTCGGCGCGGGCAGGCTCGAGAAGTGGGGCCGGTCGACGGCGATGGACGAGAACACCGGGACGGCGACCGTGGACCCCGCGCTGTTCGCGGCACTCCACTCCCGCGCGCACGTCGAGGCGCGCTGGCCAGTCGGCCATGCCGGCCTCCTGCACGTGTACGGCTACCTGCTGTCGACGACGCCCACTCCGTACGGGCTGAAGCGCGAGAGGTGGCTGGACGGCGGGCTCGCGCGCGCCTACGGGCTCGCCGACGACGCTTTCGTGCCGTGGGCGCGATCGACCACTCTGCTGGAGCGCGTGAGCGACGCGGCGGAGGCGCTCGTCGCGCTCGGGGCGACGCGCGTCCAGACCGTCGACGGGGTCGAGTCGGTGCTCGCCCTCGGACGCGCGCGCGACGACGGGCCGTTCGCGCTCGCCTACGCCGTGGACGGGAGGCTCGTCACCACATTCCCGGTCGGCTCGGCCGAATCGGTGCTCGCCGAGTGGGATGCCGACGCCGCGCGGCTGCGGTGGAACGCCGCGGGAGAGGCGCATTCCGCCGCGCTTGGTCCGGAAGGTCAGAGGTGGCGGGCGACCGCGAGGTCGAGCCGGTAGGCGAGGGCCTCGACGTACTCGGGCTCGTGCGGCTGCACGAGCCAGCGCAGGGGAGTGCGCTCGGCGCGGTAGTGCTCGAGCGCAGCATCCTCGTGTCCGGAAGGCGGTCGGCCGTCGGCGCGCACGACGCGCCACCAGGGCACTGAGCCGCCCTCCATGGCCATGACGCGGCCGACGGCGCGGGCGCCGCGCGAGCCGAGCTCGGCGGCGACGTCGCCGTAGGTCATGACGCGGCCGGGCGGGATGTCGTCGACGACGGCGAGCACGGCGCCGGCGAAGTCGAGGGAGGTCACCGTGACACCGGGCGCGCGCTTCTCGTTCACGAGTGTGCCCGTCTGCGCGGCCTCGTCAGACGGTGAGCTCGCCGATCTTCTCGCCGTACTCCGTCTCGCCGACCTCGGTGAAGCCGATGCGACGGAAGAACTCTCCGGGCCCGTCGTCGCCCGACTCCCAGATGACGGTGAGGCGGTCGAAGCCGCGCTGGCGGGCCTCCTCCGCGAGGGCGTGCACGGCGAACTTGCCGATGCCGCGGCCCTGAGCCGTGGCATCCACGTTGACGCGCCAGACGCAGCTGCGAAACTCCGGCTTCGGGTTGTCGGCGTCGAAGTTGCCGCGGATGAAGCCGACGACCTCGTCGCCGTCGAGGACGACGCGCGCCCACGTGGTGCTCGGGTCGACGTAGGCGTCGGCGGCCGAGTAGGAGACCGGGGTGATGTACTGCTCCTGGCCCGGCAGCAGGGTGAGGCCGTTCGCGGCCACAATCGTCTTCGCCGACAGCTCTTCGACTCGCAAGTTCCCCATGCGCTCCACAGTAGCGCGTGGCCCCCGCACGAGGGTCAGACTTCGGTATCTCGATGTCGAGATATCTCGCTCAGCCGCTAGGCTGGCTTCTGCCACCGAAGAGAGGAACCCCCGTGCAGAAGATCAAGGTCGAGGGCACCGTCGTCGAACTCGACGGCGACGAGATGACCCGCATCATCTGGCAGTTCATCAAGGACCGCCTCATCCACCCCTACCTCGATGTGACGCTCGAGTACTACGACCTCGGCATCCAGCACCGCGACGAGACCGACGACCAGGTCACGGTCGATGCGGCGCACGCGATCCAGAAGCACGGCGTCGGCGTCAAGTGCGCCACGATCACGCCCGACGAGGCGCGCGTCGAAGAGTTCGGCCTCAAGAAGATGTGGCGCAGCCCCAACGGCACCATTCGCAACATCCTCGGCGGCGTCATCTTCCGCGAGCCGATCATCATCAGCAACATTCCGCGACTGGTGCCCGGCTGGAACAAGCCCATCATCATCGGCCGCCACGCGTTCGGCGACCAGTACCGCGCCACCGACTTCCTCTTCAAGGGCAAGGGCACGCTCACGGTCGAGTTCACGCCCGAGGACGGCTCCGAGCCTCAGAAGTTCGAGGTCTACCAGTCGCCCGGCGACGGCATCGCCCAGGTGCAGTACAACCTCGACGCCTCGATCATCGACTTCGCTCGCGCCTCGCTCAACTACGGGCTCTCGCGCCAGTACCCCGTGTACCTCTCGACGAAGAACACGATCCTCAAGGCTTACGACGGCCGCTTCAAGGACCTCTTCCAGGAGGTCTACGAGAACGAGTTCAAGGACAAGTTCGAGGCTGCCGGCATCACCTACGAGCACCGCCTCATCGACGACATGGTCGCCTCCGCCATGAAGTGGGAGGGCGGATACGTCTGGGCCTGCAAGAACTACGACGGCGACGTGCAGTCAGACACCGTCGCGCAGGGCTTCGGCTCGCTCGGCCTCATGACGAGCGTGCTCACGACCCCGGACGGCAAGATCGTCGAAGCCGAGGCCGCGCACGGCACCGTCACGCGCCACTACCGCCAGCACCAGCAGGGCAAGCCCACGTCGACGAACCCCATCGCATCGATCTTCGCGTGGACCCGTGGCCTCATGCACCGAGGCAAGCTCGACGGCAACCAGGAGCTCATCACCTTCGCCGAGACCCTCGAGGACGTCGTCATCACGACCGTCGAGAGCGGCAAGATGACGAAGGACCTCGCGCTGCTCGTGAGCGACGACCAGGCCTACCTCACGACGGAGGACTTCCTCGCAGCCCTCGACGAGAACCTCGCCTCGCGACTCGCGTAGACACCGTCGCTGCCGCGTGAGGCAGAACCGCTGACCGGATGCCCGTGGCCGAGTGCCACGGGTATCCGTCGTCTCGGCGCACCTCCCCGCGGCACCCGCGGAGCCCCGACCCCCCGGAATGGGGCGCCCTCCGCCCCCGGATGGGGGGAGGTGAACCTCTTTCGCCCCCGCTCGCCGTCCCTCAGGATGGTGAAGCGGCGTCACGCCCGAGCGCCGCAACCCGACCGAGCCCCCGCTCGGCGCTGGGGGGAATCGGGCCCTGGGGGGATTCACCGTGTCGATCTCGCACGTTGCACACCGCGCACTGGCAGCACTGCTGACGACCGCCGTCATCACGGCGGCCGCGATCTCGATGCCGACGGCACCCGCAACGGCGGCGCCCTCCGCCGTCACGCAGACCTTCAGCTACACGGGCGCCGTTCAGACCTTCACGGTGCCGGCCGGGGTCACGCAGCTCTCCACTGTCATCACTGGCGCCGAGGGCGGCCGCGGCGGCCGCGACTCGCAGGGCGAGCCCATCCCGGGCGGCTACAAGGGTCAGGTGACCGGCACGATCGCCGTCACTCCCGGCCAGGTGCTCACGATCGCTGTCGGCGGCGGCGGTGCGACGGGCAACAGCAGCACGTCGAGTCAGACGCGCGCGGCGGCGGGCCAGAGCCCGCTCACCGGATACGCCGGTGGTCGCGGCGGTATGCCTGGCGGACAGGGAAGCTCGGGCGGCGGTGGCGGCGGTGGCGCGGCCACCGTGCTGCTCACGGGCACCGAGACGATCGTGGCGGGCGGCGCAGGGGGTGGCGGCGGCAGCGGCCAGTACTACTCGCTCGTCGGCCGACAGGCCGAGGCCTCGCACGCACCGCGCACCGACATGACCACGGGCATCGGCCAGGACGGCCTCAACGTGCAAGACATCTGCACGACCCGCTGCGACGGCGGCGGCTCCGGCGCGGGCGGCGGTGGCGCCGCGGGCGGCTCCTCCGGCTCGATCGAGTTCGGCATCGGCGCCGACACCGAGTGGCTCGGCTACGGCGGCTTTCCTGGCGCGAACTCGACCGCGGGCCTCGCGAGCCTCAGTGCCACGTACGTCTACTTCTCGGGCAACAACGGGCACGGCTCCGTCTCGCTCACCTACTCGACCGGTTCGGCCGACGCGCCGACGAGCGTCATCGGCGCCACGGGCGACGAGCAGATCGCCCTCAGCTGGACGGCGCCCGCCAACGAGGGCGGCGCGAGCATCACCGACTACGTCATCGCCTACGCCGAGGACTCGGCGACGCCCGACTGGCAGATCGTCGAGGAGGGCGAGTCGACCGCAACCACCGCCACTGTCACGGGCCTGACCAACGGCACGGCGTACATCTTCCGGGTCGCGGCCGTCAACTCGTTCGGCACGAGCGCGCCCTCGGCCGCCTCCGACCCGGTCTATGCGAGCGGCGTGCCCGGTGCGCCGTCCATCACCTCCGTCATCTCGCGGGATGCTGCGCTCACGGTCGCGTTCGACGCGGCTTCCTCGCCCATCGCGATCGAGCGCTACGAGTATCAGCTCGACGGCGGCCCCTGGGTCGCGACCGCCGAGGCCGAGTCGCCTCTTCTCATCAGCGGCCTCAGCAACGGCTCCACCTACGACGTGCGCGTGCGCGGGGTCAACGCGATCGGCGCTGGAGCCGCCTCCGACCCTGTTTCGGGCATGGCCATCTCGACGCCAGGAGCCCCGACGATCGACGCGGTCAGCCCCATGATCGGTGGTGCGAGCATCGAGTTCACTCCAGGCTTCGGCGGCGGTGGCACCATCACGGGCTACGAGTACCGCGTGGACGGCGGCAGCTGGGTCGATGCCGGCACCACGAGCCCCGTCACGATCGTCGGCCTCGACGACGGCGCGAGCGCGGTAGTCGAGCTGCGCGCCCTCAACTCCGCGGGAGCAGGCACGCCGTCGGCGCCCGTCACCGTCACGACGCCGTCGACTCCCGACGCGCCCGTCATCGACGGCATCACGGCGGCCGACACCTCCCTGCAGGTCGCCTTCCCCGCCGTCTTCGACGGGGGGTCCGTCGTCACCGCCTACGAGTACCAGCTCGAGGCGGGCGGCGCATGGACGCCCCTCGGCACGACCGCGAGCCCCGCGACCATCACGGGCCTCGTCAACGGAACGAGCTACGACGTGCGACTGCGTGCCGTCAATGCTGTCGGCGCGAGCACTCCCTCGACCGCTGTCGTCGGCACACCCGCCACGACGCCGGGAGCACCCTCGATCGTCGGCGACACCGTCGCGGGCTCCGACGCGACCCTGAGCGCGCAGTTCACCGCCCCCGACTCCGACGGCGGGTCGGCGATCACGACCTACGAGTACTCGACCGACGGCGGCGCCACCTGGCGAGCGCGCGACGCGGGTACGACCGAGAGCCCGCTCGTCATCACGACCCTCTCGAGCGACGGCACGACCCCGCTCACGAACGGCACGACCTACTACGTCGAGGTGCGCGCCGTGAACGCGCAGGGCCCCGGCACCGCCTCCGGCGTCGCCGAGGGCATCGCCCGCACGACTCCGAGCGCCCCGACGATCGCGAGCATCACGCCCGGCTCGACGGAGCTGCGCGTGCGGTTCGACGCGGCCTCCAACGGCGGCTCGCCCATCACCGCGTACGAGTACCGCGTCGATGACGGCGCATGGGTCTCGACCGGAGGTCTGGGCACCGCGTTCTCGATCGCGGGGCTGACCAACGGCACCGAGTACCTCGTCACCGTGCGTGCCGTCAACGCCGTCGGCGACGGACCCTCGTCCGAGCCCGTCGCGGCGACCCCCGTGGCGGTGCCCGGCCAGCCGACGATCGTCTCGTACCTGCCGACCGACCGCACCCTCACCCTCACGGTGGATCTCGCCGACGACGGCGGCACCGAGGTCACAGGCTGGGAGTACTCGACCGACGCGGGCACGACCTGGGCCGCAGCGGGAGCCGACTCGAGCCCCTTCTCGATCACCTCTCTCTCCTCCGACGTGGATGCGCGACTCGTCAACGGCGAGAACTACACGGTCATCGTGCGCGCGGCGAGCGCTGCGGGCGTCGGTGCGGCGTCGGCCCCGCGCATCCTGACTCCGCGTGCGGTGCCGGCCCAGCCGGTCACGTCGCTCACGGCGCTCGACGGCGCCGTCTCGGTGGCCTTCTCGGTCGCCGACGACGGCGGCTCGCCGGTTCTCGACCTGCAGTACAGCCTGAACGGTGCGCCGTTCGTCTCGACCGGCACGCTCTCCTCGCCGTTCGTGCTCACGGGGCTCACCAACGGGCAGCCGGCCACGATCGAGCTGCGGGCCGTCAACGTCTCCGGCCCGAGTGCGGTCTCGGATGCCCGTTCCGCGACCCCGCGCACGGTTCCGGGCGCCCCGACCGGCGTGGCCGTCGTCTCCGGCAACGCTCTCGCCGCGGTGTCGTGGTCGGTGCCCGCCTCCACGGGCGGCGCCAGCATCACGCAGTACACCGCGAGCACATTCGCCACGGCGAGCTCGACGACCGCGCTCGCGAGCTGCTCGAGCGCGAGCACCGCCTGCGAGATCACGGGACTGAGCAACGACACGACGTACTTCGTCTCGGTCGTCGCGCAGAACGCCGCGGGCACGGGGCCTGCGTCGGCGCCGCGCGTGTCGGTGCTGCCGCTCGCGAAGCCCTCGGCCCCGACGCTCGGCACGGTGACTCCCGCCAACACCTTCCTCTCGGCAGCCTTCACGCCGGGCGCTGCAGGCTCGCGTTCCATCACGGGCTACGAGTACCAGCTCAACGGGGGCGAGTGGCGCCCCGCGGCCAGCACGTCGAGCCCCATCGTGATCTCCGGCCTCGCCAACGGCACGGAGTACACGGTCGCGTTGCGCGCGGTGAGCGCCGCCGGTGCCGGGGAGGCGTCGAACACGCGCACCGCCACGCCCTTCGCCCTGCCCAGCACGCCCGATTCGGCGACGATCGTGGCGGAGCCCGCGAGCGGCTCCGCGATCGTGAGCTGGGAGGCGCCGAACGCCAACGGCTCGACGATCACGAAGTACACGGTCGTCGCCTGGTCGGCGGCCTCGCAGGGCAGCCAGCTGCGAACGTGCACGACGACGGGCGCGACGAGCTGCACGATCACGGGCCTGACCAACGGCACGACGTACTACATCACGATCGACGCGACCAACGCGGCAGGCACGAGCACGCGCTCCACGCCGCGCGTGCCCGTCGTCTACACGGGCAAGCCCGGCTCGGTGAGCGGTGTGACCGCCGTCGCCGGTGACGCGCAGGCCTCCCTCACCTGGACCGCGGGAGCGGCGGGCGCGAGCGCCGTCAGCGACTACACGGTCTGGTACCGCGCCGTCGGCGACAGCGACTACACGCGCTTCATCGAACCAGTCTCGACCGACCGGTCGGCCACCGTCACCGGGCTCACGAACGGCACCGAGTACACGTTCATCGTCTACGCCGTCAACGCGCAGGGCACGAGCCTCGCGAGCGCCCCGTCCGCCGCCGTGAGCCCCACGGGCATCGGCGTCGCGCCGACCTTCGCAGCGCCGGTGCGCACGCCGGACGGTTTCACGGTCGCGATCAGCAACTACTCGGAGGTCACGACGTACGGAGCGAGCGCGACGAACGGCGCGAGCGCACGTGTGAGCGGCTCCACCGTCACCGTGAGCGGCCTCGCGGCGAACGCCGAGTCGACGGTCACCGTTGAGGCGGTGCGCCACGGCTACACGACCGCGTCGGCGAGCACGAGCGGCACGTCGCTCGAGGCGGGTGTCGCGCCCGTGCTCGGCGAGCCGGTCTCGATCGACGGCGGTTTCACCGTGCAGCTCGAGAACCTCGACGCGCTCGCCGTGTACGAGTTCTCCCTGCCGGGTGAGGCGACCGCGACCCTCGACGGCACGACCGTGACGGTCGCAGGCCTCGCCCCGGGGGAGAGCGCCGAGCTCACGGTCACGGCCCAGCGCGCCGGTCGCGCCGACGCGCCCACGACGGTGACCGGCGAGGCCTTGCCCGCCGCACCGAGCCCGCAGCTCGGAGACGTGACGCGCACCTCCGACGGCTTCACTGTGCCGCTCGTCGACGCCGTCGACGGCGTCGACTACTCCGTCTCCTCGACGGAGGGCGTCGCGGCTCTCAGCGACGGCGTGATCGTCGTCACGGGTCTCGACCCCGAGCAGGAGGCAACCCTCACGGTGACCGCTTCCCTCGCGGCTCACGTGGATGCGTCGACCTCGGTGACGAGCGCGGCACTGGGCACCGGCATCGCGCCCGCCCTGTCACTCGGCGACCGCACGCCGGACGGCTTCAGCGCGACGATCGACAACCCGCAGGACGGCGTGGACTACCTCGTCTCCACGACGGCGGGCTCCATCGTCCGCAGCGGTACGACCATCACGGTCACGGGACTCGCCCCGGCGCAGAGTGCGACGGTCACGGTCGTCGCGGTTGCTACCGGTCGCACCGACGCCCCCTCGAGCGTCACCTCGTCGGCGCTCGGTCAGGGCGCGATCGACCCGGCGGCCCCTGAGCCCACCCTCGACGGCTTCCGCGCTGAGATTCAGGACTTCGATGCCGAGGCGACCTACGAGGTCACGACCTCCGCGGGAGCGGTGGCGCTCGAAGGCGAGACGATCGTCGTCACGGGCCTCGCCCCCGGCGAGTCGGCGACCGTCACGATCGCCTTCACGAAGGAGGGTGAGACGGATGCCACGGCCGAGGTGACCGGAGCGGCCCTCGCCATCGGCACGGCCCCGACGTTCTCGTCCTCCACGAGCTCGGCGAGAGGCTTCACCTTCACGATCACGAACTACTCGGCCGAGATCAGCTACACGCTCGCCGCGACCAACGCCGGCAGCGTCACGCGCAGCGGCGCAACGGTCACGGTTGCCGGTCTTGCCCCGGGTGCGACGTCCGCGGTGACGGTCACGGCGAGCCGTGTCGGCTACCGGGATGCGTCCGCGGTGACCTCGGGCGTGGCCCTGCCCCCGGCACCGACCCCGCCCCCCGCCCCGGCGCCCGAGCCCGAGCCGACCGAGCCGTCGACCCCGACGCCGCCGCAGACCACGCCGCAGAACCCCGGCACATCGACGGCGATCGTCGATGGCGAGACTCAGCAGTCGACGATCGTGGTCGACGGCGAGCGCTTCACGGTCTCGACCCAGGGTGCAACCCTCGTCGTCGAGCCGATGTCGGGCGGCGCCTCAACCGGCTCGAGCGGCGGTACCACTCCCGTCGTGTTCGTGGGCGGCGACGTGAGCATCGACGTCGGCGGGTTCGCGGCTGACAGCTCGATCGAGATCTGGGCGTACTCGACGCCCACTTATCTGACGAGCATGACCGTCGGCTCGGATCTCGCGGCTGGCACGGTCGTGACGCTGCCGTCGAGCATCCGACCAGGCGAGCACACGATCGTCGTGACGGGCACGGGCGCGGATGGCGAGCCGATCGAGCTCTCCCTCGGCATCCTCGTGGTCGAGGAGATCGAGGAGCCTGCGGCAGAGCCCGCGGTCGTCGCGGATGACGCGACCGAGGCGACGACGGAGACCGATGGCGGAGCCTCGACCGGTATCGTCATCGCCTTCGCGATCCTGGCACTGCTGCTCGCGACGGGTCTGCTCTTCTTCCTGCTGGCGCGTCGTCGCCAGCGAGGCAGTACCGACGACAGCGCAGCCGCGCGGGCCTGACGCCACCGGGAGGGTCGGTGAGGCAAGCCTCGGCTTGCTGGCGCCGCGCCCTCCCGGGGCGTAGACCTGTCATCATGCGGAGACTTGTCGCGGCGGCACGGCGCTACCCCCTCGTCGGGCTCGCGGTGCTCGTCGGCGCCGTGGGGCTCGCGCTCCTCGCCGCCGACCTCGAGCCGATCGCCCGCTGGGGAGTGTCGATCTTCGCTCTCGGGGTCGCCCTCAAAGAGGGCGTCGGCATGGTGCGCAGCCTGCTCTCCGGACAGTTCGGGCTCGATGTGCTCGCGATCATGGCCATCGTGAGCACCGTCGTCGTGGGCGAGTACTGGGCGAGCCTCGTGATCGTGATCATGCTCGCCGGCGGCGAGGCGCTCGAGGATGTCGCGGCGGGCCGTGCGCAGCGCGAGCTGCGATCGTTGCTGGGTAAGGTGCCGCAGCAGGCTCACCGCCTCTCCGCCGAGGGCGACGTCGAGGATGTCGCGGTCGACGACGTCTCACCGGGCGATCGTCTACTCGTGCGCCCCTCCGAGGTCGTTCCCGTCGATGGCGAGCTCGCGAGTGCCGCCGCGACCTTCGACGAGTCCTCTCTCACGGGGGAGAGCATGCCCGTCGAGCGGCAGCGCGGCGACGCCGTGCTCAGCGGCTCGCTCGCCGGGGCCGACGCGGTCGAGATCGTGGCAACGGCACGCGCCGCCGACAGCCAGTACCAGCGCATCGTCGCGCTCGTGGAGGAGGCCTCCCAGTCGCGCGCCCCCATCGTGCGCCTCGCTGACCGCTACGCGCTGCCCTTCACGATCGTGTCGCTCGTCATCGCGGGCGTCGCCTGGGCGCTCAGCGGCGACCCCGTGCGCTTCGCCGAAGTGCTCGTCGTCGCGACGCCGTGCCCGCTGCTCATCGCCGCGCCCGTCGCGTTCATGGGCGGCATGTCGAGTGCTGCCAAGCACGGCATCGTCGTCAAGAATGCTGCCGCGCTCGAGCGGCTCGCGCGCACACGCACGGTCGCCTTCGACAAGACGGGCACTCTCACGCAGGGGCATCCGCAGGTCGTCGCTGTGCACCCGGCCGGTGGTATCGATGAGGATGACCTACTACGGCTCGTCGGCTCGGCCGAGCGGTACTCCTCCCATGTGCTCGCCGCAGCTCTCGTCGAGGCCGCGACCGACCGCGGCCTGGCCCTCGGCAGCTCGGAGGATGCGCGCGAGGTCGCCACGCACGGCGTCACCGCGACCGTCGACGGCCTCGCTGTCGTCGTGGGCAAGCCGGCCTTCGTGGCCGAGCACGCCGTCGGCGTGGAGCGGCGAGAGCTGCCGAGCGGCGAGTCCGCCGTCTACGTGGCGGTCGATGGAGAGTTCGCGGGCACGGTCGTGCTGCGCGACGAAGTGCGGGCGGATGCCGCGGCGACGCTGCGCGTGCTGGGCGAGCTGGGCATCCGGCGCACCCTCATGGTGACGGGCGACGTCGAAGCGACCGCGCGCCCCATCGCCGCCGGTCTCGGCATCGACGAGCTGCACGCGGAGTGCCTCCCGGAGGACAAGGTGCGCATCGTGCGCGAGCTCCAGCCGCGTCCGGTCGTCATGGTGGGCGACGGCGTCAACGACGCGCCTGTTCTCGCGGTCTCGGATGTCGGCATCGCGATGGGTGCGCGCGGCTCGACGGCCGCCTCCGAGTCGGCCGACGTCGTCATCATGCTCGACGACGTCGCCCGCGTCGCCCGCGCCGTGAGCATCGGGCAGCGCACTGTGCGCGTCGCCTTGCAAAGCATCTGGATGGGCATCATCATCTCGGTCGGGCTCATGCTCGTCGCCGCGTTCGGGTTCCTGCCCGCGATCGCCGGCGCGGCCCTACAGGAGGTCGTCGACCTCGTGGCGATCCTCGGCGCCCTGCGCGCCGTGCGCGCGGGGGAGGCGCGGCTGCCGGGGCTCGATCGGGCCGGAGGCATGAGAACGGGCCCCGCATCCGAGGATGCGAGGCCCGTCGAGGCACCCTCCCGCGGGAGCGCGCCCGGAGGCGTCACCCGCTAGGCGGAGACCTTCTTGCGGTCGCCGGCCATCGCAATCTCGATTTTGCGCGGCTTCGCCTTCTCGGCCACGGGGATCATGACGCTCAGCACGCCGTTCTCGTAGTGGGCCGAGATGTTCTCGGTGTCGATGTCTTTGCCGAGGGTGAGCTGGCGCAGGTAGCTGCCGGTGCCGCGCTCGCGGGCGAGCCACTGGACGCCCTCTTCGGTGCGGGCCGAGCGCTCAGCGCGGATCGTGAGCAGCTGGCCATCCACGTCCACATCGACCGTGCCGGGGTCGACACCAGGGAGGTCGGCGGTGAGCACGTAGTGGTCGCCGTCGCGGAACAGGTCCATGGGCATGAGGCGCGGGCTCTGGCGCTGGTCGAGCATGCTCGAGGCAACGCGGTCGAGCTCGCGGAACGGGTCGAAGAACATCGTCATCGCGGTACTCCTTGTCACGTCGCCCGCCGGGTGGCGGGTGGTCGATGTAAACCTGAGTCGGGGTGACTCAAGTAAGGAGATATTAGCACTCGAGTAGGGAGAGTGCCAAGTGTTCGCGCACGGCGAAAGTCCTGGTGAGAGCGGCTTCTCACCCGTGAATCGAGGTTCTCAGTACCCGACGAAGTAGTCGGTCTGCATGCGCTTCGCACCCGCCGCACGAAGGGCCGCGCGCCCCGCGGAGACCACTGCAGGGGCACCCGAGACGTACCCGCGCCGAGAAGCGAGGTCGGGCACGAGCTCGAGCAGGGCATCCCGCGTCAGGCTCTCGAGCGGCACCTCGACGACGCGCGCTCCCGCCGCCTCGAGAACGTCGCGGTAGAGCAGCTCGCCGGGGTTCGACGGCACGACCAGCACGACGACGTCGCGCCGCTCGCCGCGGGCCGTGAGCTCGGCGAGCTGACTGGCGAACGGCGTCACGCCGATGCCGCCCGCGAGCAGGACCAGCGGGATGCTCCGGTCGCGGGGCAGCAGGAAGTCGCCGGCGATGAGCGTGGTCGCCACGCGGGCCCCCGGCTTGAGCTCGCGCAGGGTTCGCTTGAGCGTGGAGCCCGGGTCGGGCATCCGCATGCCGAGGCGCACGATCGGATCGCTCGGGGCCGACGCGATCGTGAAGCTGCGGCGCATTCCCCTCTGGTCGGCTCCGTGCGGCACGTGCAGCTCAAGGTACTGGCCCGCCTCGAAGCGCAGCGGCCGCGAGGGCTCGAAGCGCAGCTCGGTCGCGTGCGGCGAGAGGGGCGCCGCGCCGATGAGGCGCAGCGAGACACCGGGGCGGCGCGAGACAGCGAAGGCGACGATGTTGCCCACGACGAGGGCCAGCTCGGGGGAGGTGTAGAGCGGGCCGAGGCTGAAGGGCACCGAGAACACCACGGCGACGACCGCCGCGGTGAGCCACTGCTGCCAGCGTCGCGGCGGCAGGGTGAGCGGCTCGGTGAGCATGAACCCGGCGAGGAAGACGATGGGGAACAGCAGCAGCACCGAGCTGTAGGCGTCGAGCGGCGCCGCGCCCGTGAGGGTGATGCGCGTACCGATGATCGCGACCGTGAGCACGATCGCGACGAGCCCGACGTCGAGGCGCCGCGTGCGGTCGAGCAGCAGGAGGGCGCCGAGGGCGACGACGGGCAGCATGGCGGGAGTCGCGATCCACCACGCGCCGATCGTGAGCCCGGCGAGGCTCGCGACGAGCACGCCCGTCGCGGCAGGGTTGAGCAGATGCCGCCCGCGCCACACGATGAGGTACTTCGACAGCGCCGCGATGATGCCGGCGGCGGCGGCGCCCACGAGCGCCATCGTGGCGAGGCTCGGCGGCACGAGGCACACGATGATGAGCGCTGTGATGACGCTCGACTCCCGGTGCGGCACGACGCGCGCGAGTCGTGCCGCGACCTCGTTTGCGCCGAGAGTGGCGACGAGCACGACCCCTGCGGTGCCGAGGATCGCGTACGGGTCGGGCCCGATGATGTCGAGGAACGCGAGGACGACACCGAGAGCGAGCACCACGACGAGGCTCGCGGTCGCCAGTCGGTACATGCTCACGCGGCCGGTGACGGCGTCGATCGTCGCTCTCATGCGAACAGCTCTCCTGACAGGTCGGGGCTGCCCTCGAGGCGGCCATCGTCGAACAATCGAACCCACTGGAACGGGAAACGCTCGGCCAGGCGCGCCGGTTCGGTGAGAAAGAGCGCCGTCGCGAGCCCATCGGCGAGCAGCGCCGTCTCGGCGATCGCCCACGCCGCGATGACTCCGCCGACCGGTCGGCCCGTCGTCGCGTCGACGATGTGGTGCAGGCCGTCGCCCCACGCGCGCCGGTTCGACGCCGACCCGCAGAGGGCCGCGCCGCGCACCTCGACGACGCCGACCGCCTTCGCGGGGTTGGCCGGGTTCTCGAGAGCGACACGGATGCTGCGCTCGCCCCAGCAGCGCAGGTCTCCGCTCGCATCCACGACGGTCTCGATCGCGCCACGGGCCTGCAGCAGGTCGCCGACGAGGTCGACGAGGTAGCCCTTGCCGGCCGCGCCCACGTCGAGCAGCACGGGGGCGGGGCAGTCGAGCACGAGCCCGGCCGCGGTCTCGCGCAGGCTCAGGGCGTCGCCCCAGCGCGGCGCAGCGCGCGGGGCGCCGCGCGGCTCGAGCCGGTAGGTCGCGTCGTAGCCGAGCTGCTCGAGCGAGGCGCCCGCGAGCGGGCTGAGCCTGCCGTCGGTGAGGTCGTGCAGCTCGCGGTAGAGGTCGAGCATCGGCACAGCATCCTCGGGCAGGGTCCAGGAGCCGGCCCCGCGCGCGATGCGGCTCACGAGCGAGTCGGTGCGGAAGCGCGACCAGTCGCGGTCGAAGCGCTCGATGCGCGCGTGCACGGCGGCGAGGTCGTCGTCGCTGAGTTCGCCGTCGGCCTCAACGCCGTGTTCACCGTCGTGCTCGCCGCCGTGCGCACCGCTGACGTCGAGGCGCCATGGCACCCCGATCGCGTCGAAGCGGCTCGACGCCACGTCTCAGCCCTCGAGCGCGTCGGCCTTGATGCTCGCGATGGCCTCGCGGAACCCGCCGCTCGTGAGCGAGGAGCCGGAGACGCGCGTGACGTCGAGCAGGTCGATGTCGACGCCGACCGCCTCGGCGGCGATGCCCTCGGCGAAGGCCGACTGGTAGAACTCGGTCGTCGGGTTGTTGGGGTTGGTCGTCACCTCGACCTCGGTCACCACGTCGTCCTCGAGCGTGACCGCGACGATGATGTTTTCGCTGCCGTTGGGTGAGGTGTAGGTGCCGTTGGCCTGGTAGCTGCCGTCGGCGTAGCTCGCCGAGGTGTCGCCAGGGGTCGTGCCGCCGGCCGTCGCGCCCGCATCAGCGCACCCGGCGAGGGTGCCGAGGAGGGTGAGGCCGGCTGCCGAGGCGTAGAGCGGCATGGCGGAGGGCCGAGTGCTGCGGGTCATGGGTCTCCTCGAGTCTGCGGTGAGGGGGCGCGTACTCGCGCTCGCGAGCTCAGAGTGCACTCGGCACACCATCAGCCTCGTGCCTCTGAGTGAGTATTCGCTGTGGTCGCGCCGAGCGATTGCCCCCGGCGCTCGCCGTGCTCTACCGCGCGACCTCGACCCCGTTCGCCCAGACGCGCTCGGTGCGCCAGTCGTCGTCGAGGACGACGAGGTCGGCGGCGAAGCCCGCCGCGAGCGAGCCCCACTCGTGGTCGCGGCCGAGCACGAACGCCGGCGTGCGGGTGAGCGCCTCGACCGCGCGCGCCTCGTCGATACCGGCGACGGTCACGGCCGTGCGCAGCGCGACATCCTGCGTGAGGGTCGAGCCGGCGATCGTCTGCGTGCCGTTGAGCACGGCGAGACCGTTCTGCACGGTGACGTTGAGCGAGCCGAGCTGGTAGTAGCCGTCCTGCCCTCCCGCGGCCGCCATCGCGTCGGTCACGAGCGCGACCCGGTGCGGAGCGGCGCGGAAGATCATCTGGGCGACCGAGGGGTGCACGTGCACCCCGTCGAGCACGAGTTCGAGGGTCACGCTGTCGTCGTCGAAGCCCGCGACGATCGGTCCAGGGTCGCGGTGGTGGATGCCCGGCATGGCGTTGAAGATGTGCGTCACGAGCGTCGCCCCCGCCTCGAAGGCGGCCCGCGCGAGGTACTCGTCGGCCTCGGTGTGCCCGACCGCGACGACGACGCCCGCCGCGACGAACTGCCGCACCGCGTCGAGCGCTCCGGGCAGCTCGGGGGCGATCGTGACCTGCCGGATGCAACCGTCACCCGCCTCGAGCAGGGTCGCCACGGTGGCCTCGTCCGGGTCGCGGAGGAACTCGGGGGAGTGCGCGCCCCGGCGGCCGATCGCGAGGAACGGGCCCTCGAGGTGCGCGCCGACGACGGTCGGGTCGCTCTCCGTGAGCGCCGCGACCACCCCGAGGCTCGCGACGACGTCGTCGAGGGGGTTGGCGACGAGCGAGATGACCGAGCGGGTCGTGCCGTGGGCGCGGTGCGTCGCGAGTGCCTGGCGAATCTCGTCCGGCCCGTTGTCGTACGCGGCACCGCCGCCGCCGTGCCCGTGGAGGTCGATGAACCCGGGCGTGATCGTGCGGCCGGCGACGTCGATCGTGGTCGCGGCGGGAGGCGGTGCATCCTGACCCGTCAGGCCGGTCGCCGCGATGCGATCGCCCTCGAGGAGGACCCAGCCGTGCCGGGACCCCTCGGCGTCGAGCAGCCGGCCGCCGGTGAGCAGTGTCGTGGTCATGCGAGCCCTTCGGGTGGGGAGCGAGCGACTACTGGAAGATGATGGTCCGCTGGCCGTCGAGGAGCACTCGGTCCTCCGCGAACCACGTGACCGCCTGGCTGAGGGTGCGGCTCTCCTCGTCCTGCCCGATCGCGACGAGCTCGGCCGGCGACCGCGAGTGGTCGACCCGCACGACGTTCTGCTCGATGATGGGGCCCTCGTCGAGGTCGCTCGTGACGAAGTGCGCCGTCGCACCGATGAGCTTCACACCCCGCTGATGGGCCTGCCGGTACGGGTTCGCACCCTTGAAGCCCGGCAGGAACGAGTGGTGGATGTTGATGATGCGGCCCTCGAGCGCGGCGCACAGCTCGGGGGAGAGGATCTGCATATAGCGGGCGAGCACGACGAGCTCGATGTCGTGCTCCTCGACCGCGCGCAGCACGCGCTCCTCGAACGCCGCCTTCTCGTCGGCGGTCGTGACCGGCCGCGACTCGAAGGGGACGTCGTAGAAGCTCGCGAGCTCGGCGAGGTCGGGGTGGTTGCCGAGCACGAGCGGAATCTCGACAGGCAGCTGCCCGCTGCGCTGGCGGAACAGCAGATCGTTGAGGCAGTGCGCCGCCTTCGAGACGAGCACGAGCGTGCGCAGGGGGCGACCGACGCGGTCGACGCGGCACTCCATGCCGTAGTTCTCGATCACCGGCTGCAGTGCCGCGAGCAGCCCCTCGTGGTCGGTCGCCGTCTCGGTCTGCAGGCGCAGGAAGAAGCGCCCGCTCTCGAGCCCCGAGAACTGCTGCAGCTCGGTGATGTTGCCCTGCGCTTCGACGATCGCTCCCGTCACGGCATGCACGATGCCGGGCCGGTCGTCGCAGACGATGGTCACGATCCAGTGGTTCAGGGGGCTTGTCACGCCCTTCAGCCTACGGTCGCCGCTGCCCGCAGGTGGTCATCCAACGCGGGTAGAGTGGCGCGCGGCTCGTCGTCAGGGCGCGCCCCGGGACAGTCGGCCCGTCGCGCCGACCGCGAAAGCTCTTGCCACTCACATGACTCACCCCACTCGTCCGTTCCCCTGGGTCGGGCTGCTCACCCTCTCCACCGCGATCTTCTTCATGGTCACGAGCGAGTTCCTGCCCACCGGCCTGCTGCCGCAGATCGCCGCCGACCTCGATGTCTCCGAAGCCCAGGTGGGGCTGCTCATCACGATCTTCGCGGGCACGGTCGTGCTCACGACGGCGCCGTTGGCCGCCCTGACCCGCCGCTTCGAGCGCAAGCACCTGCTGCTGGCCGTGCTCGTGCTCTTCGCGATCGCCAACGTGGGCGCGGCGATCGCCCCCGACTACGCGCTCCTCGTCGTCGCCCGGGTGCTCGGCGGTCTCGCGCACGGTCTGTTCTGGGCGATCGCGGGCGCCTACTCGGGCCACCTCGTTCCTCGTCATCAGATCGCGCGGGCCGTCGCGGTCACGAGCGGTGGCGGCACCGCGGCGTTCGTTCTCGGCGTGCCGGCCGGTACTGCGCTCGGCACGGCCCTCGGCTGGCGTGCCGCGTTCGGCGTCATCGCCGCGATCGTGCTCGTGCTGCTGGTGCTCGTCGTGCGGTTCCTGCCGGCTGTGCAGCACCGCCCGACGCTCGCCACGGGCGAGATCACCCTGCCCGCCCGCCGCGACCCCACGTTCCCCGCCGTGCTGTTCATCTGCTTGCTCGTGCTCATCGTCGTCGGCGGCCAGAACGTCTTCTACACCTACATCGCCCCGTTCCTCATCGACTCGGCGGGCTTCGCGGAGGCGAGCGTCGGCGCGCTCCTGTTCGTCTACGGGGGCGCGGGGGCGATCGGCTTGGTCCTCGCCGGATTCCTCGGGTCTCGATTCCCCCGCGGGGGGCTGTACGGGATGCTCGGCGTCGTCGCCGTGTCGGTGGCAGGTGTCGGCCTCTCGGCGGGAGTGCCGTTGCTCGTCATCGTGCTGCTCTTCGTGTGGGGCGCCGCCTTCGGCGGCATCCCGACCCTCCTGCAGACGCGCCTGCTGCACACGGCGTCGGCGCGCGTGCGCGACGTGGGCGCCGCGCTGCTCACAACCGCGTTCAACATCGGCATCGGCGGCGGCGCCGCGATCGGCGGTGCGCTCTTCGTCGTGCTGCCGACGCCGGCCCTCGCGCTCGTGCAGGCCGCGATCATCGGGTTCGGTCTCGCTCTGCTCGTCGTCGTCGACCTGGTGCGCGCCCGCCGCGCTCCCGTCGCCGTCGCCGATGACGACGTGGCGGACGAGTCGAGCGTGCCGCTCATCACCGGGTCGATCGTGCTGCCCGATCACTCTCAGCGCGGCGGGCGAGAGCCGCGGTAGACTCGACGCCGTCGCAACTGGCGTTCAGATGGGTCACCATCAGGAAGCGACTGACACGGCGAGGGGCCGTTCGCCTGGGCCCTCAGCACACCACCCGCCGGGGCAGCGTGCCCCGAGCCCGCGTACAAGGAGCCGACCGTGTCTGATTCCCTGCCTTCGACCTTCAACGAGCCCCTCGAGACGGTGGACCCCGAGATCGCCGCCGTGCTCGACCAGGAGCTGAGCCGCCAGCGCCACACGCTCGAGATGATCGCGAGCGAGAACTTCGTTCCGCGCGCCATCCTCGAAGCCCAGGGCTCCGTTCTCACGAACAAGTACGCCGAGGGGTACCCCGGCAAGCGCTACTACGGAGGCTGCGAGTTCGTCGACATCGCCGAGAACCTCGCCATCGAGCGCGCCAAGAGCCTGTTCGGCGCCGAGTTCGCCAACGTGCAGCCCCACTCGGGCGCCTCGGCCAGCGCGGCCGTGCTGCACGCTCTCGCGACGCCCGGCGACACGATCCTCGGCCTCGAGCTCGCCCACGGCGGCCACCTCACGCACGGCATGAAGCTCAACTTCTCCGGCAAGGTCTACAACGCCACCGCCTACGGCGTCGACCCCGAGACGATGCTCATCGACATGGATGCTGTGCGCGCGAAGGCGCTCGAGGTCAAGCCGACCGTCATCATCGCCGGCTGGTCGGCGTACTCGCGCCAGCTCGACTTCGCCGCCTTCCGTGCCATCGCCGACGAGGTCGGCGCCAAGCTGTGGGTCGACATGGCGCACTTCGCCGGTCTCGTCGCCGCGGGCCTGCATCCCTCGCCGCTGCCCCACGCCCACGTGGTGAGCTCGACCGTGCACAAGACACTCGCGGGCCCGCGCTCGGGCATCATCCTCAGCAACGACGAGTCGCTGTTCAAGAAGCTCAACTCCGCCGTCTTCCCCGGCCAGCAGGGCGGACCGCTCATGCACGTCATCGCGGCCAAGGCTGTGGCGTTCAAGCTCGCCGCGACTCCCGAGTTCGTGTCGCGGCAGGAGCGCACCATCCAGGGTGCGCGCATTCTCGCCGACCGCCTCACCCAGCCGGATGCCATCGACGCGGGCGTCAACGTGCTCACCGGGGGCACCGACGTGCACCTCGCGCTCGTCGACCTGCGCACCTCGCCGCTCGACGGCAAGCAGGCGGAGGACCTGCTGCACGAGGTCGGCATCACCGTCAACCGCAACGGCGTGCCCTTCGACCCGCGCCCGCCGATGGTCACCAGCGGCGTGCGCATCGGCACTCCGGCCCTCGCGACCCGCGGCTTCGCCGAGGAGCAGTTCGGCAAGGTCGCCGACATCATCGCGCACTCGCTCATGCCGAGCCCCGACATCGCTGCGCTGCGCGGCCGCGTCGAGGCGCTCACCGAGGCGTTCCCGCTCTACCCGGGGCTGTAGCCATGGCCGAGCACGAGCGCGACCGCGCCGACTCGTCGGCGCGCATCCTCGACGGAACCGCCACCGCGGCGACCATCAAGGCCGAGCTGACCGGGCGCGTCGCCGACCTCGCGACCCGCGGCATCGTGCCGGGGCTCGCGACCGTGCTCGTCGGCGACGACCCAGGCTCCCGCTGGTACGTCGGCGGCAAGCACAAGGACTGCGCCGAAGTCGGCATCGCATCGATCCGCCGCGATCTGCCGGTGGAGACGACGCAGGCCGAGCTCGAGGCCGTCATCGACGAGCTCAACGCCGACGACGCCGTCACGGGCTTCATCGTGCAGTTGCCGCTGCCGCCGCACATCGACACCGACGCGATTCTCGAGCGTGTGCATCCCGACAAGGACGCCGACGGGCTGCACCCCACCAACCTCGGGCGCCTCATGCTGCGCGTCACGCGCGAGATCGACTCGCCCCTGCCGTGCACGCCGCGCGGCGTCATCGAGCTCGTCGAGCGCCACGGGCTGTCGTGGGTGGGCAAGGACGTCGTCGTCGTCGGCCGCGGCGTGACCGTCGGCCGCTCGCTCGGCGCACTCCTGACGCGCCGCGAGTACAACGCGACCGTGACACTCACCCACACGGGCACGCGCGACCTCGCCGAGCACCTTCGTCGCGCCGACGTGATCGTGGCGGCCGCCGGCGTGCCCGGCATCGTGAGCGCCGCCGACGTGTCGCCCGGGGCGATCGTGCTCGACGTCGGCGTCTCCCGCGTCGAGGACCCCGAGTCGGGTCGCTCGCGCATCGCGGGCGACGTGGCGGCCGATGTGGCGAGCGTCGCCGGCTGGGTGTCGCCGAACCCCGGAGGCGTCGGCCCCATGACGCGCGCGCTCCTCCTCGCGAACGTCGTCGAGACCGCCGAGCGCGCCGCCGGCTGACCTGCCCCTCGCGGTCGGCTGGAGGGGTGGGGTATTCTCGACCCCATCATGAAGAGATGACGCAGTCCGTCCCGCGCCCGAGGCTTCGCCCGGCGGGAGACCTGCGAGCCGAAACGGCACCATCCTCATGTCAACCTCTGTTGCCCTGCGCGCGCTCGGCGTCGCGCGCTCCTTCGACGCCCGCCTCGTCCTCGACGGCGTCGACCTCGTCGCTCCTCCGGGCGCGCGGCTCGGCCTGATCGGCGAGAACGGCGCGGGCAAGTCGACCCTGCTGCGCATCCTCGCCGGGGTCGACGAGCCCGACGGCGGTCGCGTGGAGAGCCCCGCACGTGTCGGCTACCTCCCCCAAGAGGTGGTCCACGATCCGGCCCAGCCGATCGCGGCCCTCCTCGACGATGCCGTCGCCCCGCTCCGCGCGATCGAGCGCGCACTCGAGACGGCGGCCCGCGACCTCGGCACGCGGCCCGAGGCGGCGGACGAGTACGCGGCGGCGCTCGCCACTGCCGAGCGGGCCGAGCTGTGGAGCCTGGAGGCGCGCCGGGATGCTCTGCTCGACGGGCTCGGCGTGGCGGGCATCCCGCTCTCGACACCGCTCGGTGCCGTCTCGGGAGGTCAGCGCAGCCGCATCGCCCTCGCGGCCCTCCTCCTGGGCCGGCCGGACGCGCTCGTGCTCGACGAGCCGACCAACCACCTCGACGATGCCGCGGCGCAGACGCTGCGATTCGAGTTGCGCGCCTGGCGCGGGCCCGTCGTCTTCGCGAGCCACGACCGGGCGTTCCTCGACGATGTCGCGACCGCGCTCGTCGACCTGGACCCGAGCCGCCGCGCCGCGACGGGGGAGAACGGCGGCGGCATGGCCGTGCGGTACGGCGGCGGGTTCAGCGAGTACCTAGCCGAGCAGGCCCGGGAGCGCGAGCGGTGGGCCCAGCGGCATGCCGAGCAGCAGCGAGAGCTCGACGGGCTGCGCGACTCGCTCGTGACGACCGCGCGCGCCCTCGGCTCGGCGGATCGCCGGGTGCGCGACAACGACAAGTTCGTGCGCAAGTTCAAAGCCGCGCGCACGCAGGCCGGTACGAGTCGTCGCGTGCGGAGCGCCGAGCTGCGGCTCGCGCAGCTCGAATCGAGCCAGGTGCGGCGCCCACCCGAGCCGTTGAGCTTCGCGGGTATCCCGGCTGGAGCCACCGCCCCGAGCGACGCCGTGCTCGTGCAGCTGGAGGCGGCCGCCGTGCGCGAGCGGCTCCGTGCTACGAGCGTGCGGCTCGGAGCGCAGGATCGGCTGCTCGTCACGGGGGCCAACGGCGCGGGCAAGTCGACGCTGCTCGCCGTGCTCGCAGGCACGCTACCGCCCAACGCGGGGGAGCGCACCGTTCGGCGCGGCCTCCGCGTCGCGCTCCTCGAGCAGGACGTGCGTTTCCGTGACCCGGAGCGCTCTCCTCGGGAGGTCTACGAGCGGTCGGTCGGCGAGCGTCGGGCCGCGACCGTGCCGCTCATGGACCTCGGTCTGCTCGCGCCGCGCGACCTCGAGCGGCCGGTGGGTGCACTCTCGGTGGGTCAGCAGCGGCGACTGGCGCTCGCGCTCGTGGTGGCGCGACCACCGCACCTCTTTCTGCTCGATGAGCCGACCAACCATCTGTCGCTGCGTCTCGCGGCCGAGCTCGAGGACGCGCTCGGCACCTACCCGGGCGCGGTCGTCGTCGCGAGCCACGACCGCTGGCTGCGCACGCGGTGGGACGGCCCCACCCTCGCCCTCTGATCGTGTGGTCGAGGGTCAGGGGCGGCCGGCGACGAGGTGCAGGCGCACGGGCTGCCCGGGGCGCAGCTGGGCGAGGCGGTCGAGCGAGGCCTCCGTCACGACGAGCGCGACGGGGTACCCTCCGGTCACGGGGTGGTCGGGGCCCAGAACGGTGGGCGCGCCGTCGGGGGAGATCTGGATGCTCCCGCGCAGCATCCCCTCGCTCGCGAGCTCCCCGTGCCGAGCGAGGTCGAGCCGGGGCCCCTCGAGCCGCACGCCCGTGCGGTCGCTGCGGGCCGACGCCTGCCACACGACGCCGAGCAGCAGGTCGCGCGCGCCTGCCGTGAGCCACTCGAGCCGAGGGCCGGGGCGCACGTCGAGCTCGACAAGACCGGTCGTCGGCGGGTCGACCGGCAGGCGGTCGGCGGGCGGCACGAGGTCGTCAGGCTCCGGCCCGATCGGCAGCTCGTCGCCCGCGGCGAGCGGCGCGGGCCCCAGCGCCGCGAGCGTGTCGCGCGATCGCGAGCCGAGCGTCTCCGCCACGGCGAGGCCGCCGCGCACGGCGACGGTGTAGCGCACGCCGTGCGTCGCGGGGCCCAGCGCGAGCTCGCACGGCAGTGACGTGCGCACGGCCGTGTGCGGCTCGAGGCGCTCGCCCTCGAGGGTCACCGGACCCCACGCGCCCGTCACGGCGAGCCAGCAGCCGGCGGGCAGCGCCAGGCGCACCCCGCCGAGCAGGACCTCGAGCGCCGCGGCATGCTCGGGGTTGCCCACGAGTCGGTTCGCGAGGCGGTGGGCGGCGCGGTCGAAGGCGCCCGACCCGCTCACGCCGAGGTGCGCGAGGCCGACGCGACCGAGGTCCTGCACGAGGGCTCGGCCCTCCACGGCGAGCACCCGCACAACCGGATGCGCAGCGGACGAGCTCGCGAGAGCGTCGGGGGAGAGCATCACGGCACCACCCGCGCGAAGCGCACGCGCGTGCCGGGGGTCACGAGGGCGGGGTCGGCGCGGGCCGCATCCCACAGCACGGCGTCGGTCGTGCCGATGAGCTGCCAGCCGCCAGGAGAGCTGCGCGGGTAGATGCCGCAGTACTCGGCCGCAAGGGCGACGGCTCCCGTGGGAACCGTCGTGCGCGAGGTCGATCGTCGTGCCACGGGAGGGAGCGCCGCCGCACCGTCGGCCGGCACGAGGTAGGGGAAGCCCGGGGCGAAGCCGACGAAGGCGCACACCCACTCGGATGCGGAGTGCCGATCGACGACCTCGTCGGGCGAGCACGCCCACGCCTGCGCGACCGTGGCGAGATCCTCGCCGTCGTAGCGCACCGGGATGGTGACCTCGGCGCCCACCGGGAGGGCCGCCTCGGCGCGCGGGGTCGTCGTCAGCCAGTGCTCCAGGTGCCCGAGCCCGAGCACACCAGGGTCGACGCGCACGAGCACGGTGCGGGCGGCGGGGACGAGCTCGAGCACGCCGGGCGGAGCGTCCTGCCACGCCGCGAGCGCGCCGAGCACACCCCCCTGGGTGGCGAACTCGGCGAGCAGCGCACGGTCCCCGCAGGCCAGCAGCCTCATGCGAAGGCGGCGATCGTGACCCCGGCACGCGTCAGCGCCTCGCGCACTGCGTGCGCGAGCTGCACCGCTCCGACGGTGTCGCCGTGCACGCACAGCGAGTCGACGCGCACGCTCACGGTGGAGCCGTCGAGCGCCGTCACCTCGCCGTCGGCGACGATGCGCTCGGCTCGGTCGGCGACCTCCGCCGGGTCGGTGATGACCGCCCCCGGCAGTCCCCTCGGGGCGAGCGTGCCGTCGGCGAGGTAGGCGCGGTCGGCGAAGGCCTCGCGCACGAACCTCACCCCGGCGCGCGAGCAGGCCGTCTCCACGGCGGAGAGCGGCGGACCGAGCACGGGCAGCGCGAGGGTGGCGGCGGCCTCTGCGACGACGTCGGCGACGACCGGGTCGACCGCCATGCGCGTGTAGAGGGCGCCGTGCGGCTTGACGTAGGCGACGCGCGCGCCGATGCTCTCGGCGACGCCGACCAGGGCCCCCACCTGGTACAGGAGTTCCGCGCCCAGCTCCTCGGGCGCGACCTCCATGTCCCGGCGCCCGAACCCGACGCGATCGCGATACGAGGGATGCGCGCCGATCGTCACCCCGTGGGCGAAGGCCGTGCGGCACGCCGCGAGGAGGCCCAGCGGATCCCCGGCGTGGAAACCGCAGGCGAGGTTCGCGCTCGACACGAGCGGCAACATCGCCGCATCGTCGCCCATCGTCCAGGCACCGAAGGATTCGCCGAGGTCGCTGTTGAGGTCGACGTGCGGCATCCCCCGAGCCTACGACTGCGCGGGCGCCCCGTCACGGGTCGATGGTCCCCGACTTGACGAGTGATCGAACGTATGTTCGACTATCGCCAGGAGGTGCGGCATGCGGTGGAGCAGTCAGAAGCCGACCGCGCTCGCCGCCGACGCGTTGCCCGGCTTCGACTCGCCTGACAGCGCACTGGCGCTCAGTGGGCTCGTGCGCACGGTGCGGCCGCCGGAGTTCGCAGGGCTCACGTTTCACGAGGTGCTCGCCAAGTCGGCCCTCAACCGCGTGCCCGGCGGGGGAGGCGGGCTGCCCTTCGGCTGGACGATCAACCCCTACCGCGGCTGCAGCCACGCGTGCGTCTACTGCTTCGCGCGGCCGACCCACGAGTACCTCGACCTCGACGCCGGTCGCGACTTCGACGCCCAGGTGATCGTCAAGCTCAACGTCGCCGAGGTGCTCGCGCGTGAGCTCGCGCGGACCTCCTGGCAGCGCGACCCCGTAGCTCTCGGCACGAACACCGACCCCTACCAGCGTGCCGAGGGCCGCTATGCGCTCATGCCCGGCATCATCGAGGCTCTGGCGTCGAGCGGCACGCCCCTGAGCATCCTCACGAAGGGCACGCTGCTGCGCCGCGACCTGCCGCTCCTGCACCGCGTGGCGCAGAGCGTGCCCGTCGACCTGAGCATGTCGATCGCCATCTACGATCACGAGCTGCAGCAGTCGATCGAGCCGGGGACCCCCTCGACGGATGCTCGGCTCGCGACCATCCGCGCGGCGGTCGATGCGGGCTTCGCCCCGAGCGTGTTCCTCATGCCCCTGCTGCCCGACCTCACCGACACGCGCGCGCACCTCGACGAGGCGTTCGCCCGCATCCGCGAGGCCGGGGCTCGCTCTGCCGTGCACTCCTCGCTGCGGCTGGGCCCTGGCGTGCGCGAGTGGTTCTTCGCCTGGCTCGAGCGCGAGCACCCGGACCG